>NZ_MOEO01000040.1:0-588 GCF_001875785.1 Bacillus sp. FMQ74
CTCTACGTAGTGGGTCAGCTCCTCGATCGTCGGGTGCTGGAAGAGATCTTTCATTTCCAGCTTCCAGCCGTGCTGGTTCAAGCGGCTCGCCATTTGAATTCCTTTGATGGAATCTCCGCCAAGCGAGAAGAAATTATCGGTGACACCGACTTCAGGCATTCCAAGCACCTCCTGCCAGATGCCGGCAAGCAGCTCTTCCATGTCGGTCGTCGGCGCTTTGTATTCTCCGCTTCCCGCTTCGATGTCCGGCTCAGGCAAGGCTTTGCGGTCGACTTTGCCGTTTGCCGTAACCGGAAGCTCGCTCAGTGTCACCCAGAACGCCGGGATCATGTAATCCGGCAGGGTTTCCTTCAGTGCTGATTTCAGCGCTTCTATATCAGCTGTTTCTGGTGTGATATACGCCGCGATCGCTGTATGGCCGCCTTTATCCTTGACAGCAGTCACCGCCGCATCCTGTACCTCAGAAAGCTGGGCGAGCTGGACTTCGATTTCTGAAAGCTCGATTCGGTAGCCGCGGACCTTGACCTGCTGGTCGATCCGGCCGATGTATTCGATGCCGCCGTTCACCCACTTCACCAAGTCGCCGGT
>NZ_MOEO01000041.1:0-443 GCF_001875785.1 Bacillus sp. FMQ74
AAGTCGTAACAAGGTAGCCGTATCGGAAGGTGCGGCTGGATCACCTCCTTTCTAAGGATATTATACGGAATATAAGACCTTGGGTCTTATAAACAGAACGTTCCCTGTCTTGTTTAGTTTTGAAGGAACTTTGTTCCTTGAATAAGTTAAGATGGGCCTGTAGCTCAGCTGGTTAGAGCGCACGCCTGATAAGCGTGAGGTCGGTGGTTCGAGTCCACTCAGGCCCACCATCTTATATAATGGGGCCTTAGCTCAGCTGGGAGAGCGCCTGCTTTGCACGCAGGAGGTCAGCGGTTCGATCCCGCTAGGCTCCACCAACGTGTTCTTTGAAAACTAGATAACAGTAGACATCACATTCAATTAGTAATACAAGATATCACATAGTGATTCTTTTTAACGGTTAAGTTAGAAAGGGCGCACGGTGGATGCCTTGGCACTAGGAG
>NZ_MOEO01000004.1:0-356665 GCF_001875785.1 Bacillus sp. FMQ74
CACTGCCATCATCTATTAATATAAGTTCTATATTTTCTTTAAATCCAATCGATTGGTTAATGACACTCTCTATTGAGTCCCTTAAATAATTCTCAGAATTATATATCGGCATTATGATAGAAAACATGTTATTACCTCTTTATTTAGAAGTTACAAGATCGTTTCAATTACTCTTTTAGAAGCCTTGCCATCTTCTAAATTGCAAAATTCTTTATAAAAATGCTCATAATTATCATCAATATGAGGATTATGTAGCAATTCCTTTACCGTCTTTATAAGTTCATCACTTGTTTGTACCAAGTTCCCTGGCGTTTTTTGCTGAAAGTTAAAGTAAAATCCTCTAATGGAGTCTCGATAAGCCGGGAGATCATATACAAAAAAGACAATGGGTTTTTTTAAATTCATATAATCAAAAAAGACAGAGGAATAATCCGTAATTAATAAATCACTAATTAAATATAGATCACGAATATCTTTATATAAAGAAACGTCTTTAACGAATTCTTTATATTTCCCTAAATTAAATTTTTCTGATACTAGATAATGCATTCTAAGAAGGATGACCGCAGAATCCCCTAGTTCTTTCTTCATTTCCTCTAAATCAAATTGAAGTTTAAATTTATATTGGCCAACTTTCTTAAATTCATTGTCCCTCCAAGTTGGTGCATATAAAATTATTTTTTTATCTTCACTAATTCCTAACTCTTGTTTTACCCTATTAATTAATGATTCTTTATTTGGTGAATATAGAATGTCATTTCGCGGATAACCTGTTTCTAAAATTTGTTTATTAAATTGAAACGCCCGTTTAAAGATTTCAGTTGAATAAGCATTAGGTGAAATCAAATAATCCCATTTGCTAGCTTCCTGCAGAAAATTCTGTTTATACTTTTCAGTTGTGGTTCCTGGCATGTGCACTTCATCCATGTCATTGGCAAGCTTTTTTAATGGAGTGCCGTGCCACGTCTGTACATACAATGTGTTTTTAGGTTTTGGAATCCATAAAGGCAGCCGGCTGTTTGTAATCCAATATTTCGCTGTAGCCATGTACCAAATCCACTTAAGAGAAAATCTTTTTATATATGCAGCATCAACACCATCTAATGCCGACAAATATCGTTTATCAATGCTCCATATCATCTTATAATCATATTGATCTTTATTTTCCTGTAAGTATTCATAGATTGCTCGTGGATTGCAGCTAAACTGTTTTCCTGAGTAGCTTTCAAATAAAATTAATTTATTGTTTCTTGGCAGAAGAGCAAAAATCTTAAAAAGAAGTGAATAGGACCTAACTAATAAACTTCTGCATTTTTGTAAAATAAAAGATTTCATCATGAACTCCTTAAAGAGTAAAAAATTTATATTTGCGCAAACAAGAAAAAAAGAAGCAACTGAATTACTTCAAGCCTCTTTAAGTTGGTGCTTCTATAAACTAGCCATGTCTTTTTTGATTTGGGTAGTTGAAATGCCTTCTGTTCTTGGAAGGTAAATGACCTCACAATATTCCTTTAAGAAGTCAAATTCTCCTTTCCAATCATCGCCGATGACAAATGTATCTATATCATACTTTTGAATATCTGAGATTTTTTGTTCCCAGTTTTTTTCAGGGATCACTTCATTCACAAAATCAATTGTTTCCAGAATGAATTTTCGATGTTCATAGGAATGATGCGATTTTTTTTGTTTTTGAAGATTAAATTCATCTGTTGATAATCCTACGATTAAGTAATCACCCAGATTCTTCGCTCTTTCCAGCAGCTTCATGTGTCCATAATGAAATAAATCAAATGTTCCGTACGTTATCACTTTCTTCATCAGATAACATCACCTTCCAACCGTTTTCAACTGAGAGTACCAGAAAAAAACCAAAAACCTTAACAGACTGTTTATAATTTCGACACATTTTTTACGTACCATTAATATTGAACAATAATAGCATAAGTTCCTATAAAAGTTAAGGCTCTTTAAAAATGTCAATCACCAGCATTTTTTGGTATCATCGTTGTATTGATGTATATTTTTTACAGGTCTAATGCCTCATTCTTACCCATTATAACAAGTTTTCTTTTTCGAAAAAATCGAATCTTTTGTCGTGTTTTTAAGTGAAACGATTTTCTTTCTGCTGCGTCATTTATTCTGTACGCCCTCCTCATATTAATTCATCGTCAAAACGTGAAGGAATTGTAATGTGAATGTTAAAAGTTCCTAAAGATTTTTGTGGTAAGATAGAGTAAAATGTTTTCAGGCAAAGAGTCTTTAATCAAACTATACGAATGACACGTGTTTTTTATAGACATATAGATGAAAAGGAGGGTTGATACGATGCAAACGAAACCCATTAATCAATTAGATTTTGTAGACAGTGAACTGACTTCATTTGTATCACATTTAGAAACGTCATATTTGGATCAGAACAAAGGTGCGTTCATCGTAACAGCGAATCCTGAAATCGGATTTGAAGCGATGCAGAATCCGCGTTATGAAGCGGTTCTTTCGTCTGCTGATTTTATTTTGCCGGATGGCATTGGTGTTGTATTGGTTTCCAAAATGATTGGAAAACCTCTTCAATCCAGAATCGCCGGTTATGATTTGTTTACGTCTCTGCTTGAGAAAGCCGATCAAAAGAAAAAACGGGTTTTCTTTTACGGTGCGGCTAAGCATGTGATTGCGGAAACAATTGAGCGAGTTAAACGTGATTTTCCCGGGATTGAAATTGCCGGATACTCTGACGGCTATGTGAAAGATCAGCGTGAGGTGGCAGACAAGATTGCGGCTGCAAATCCTGATATTGTATTTGTCGCGTTAGGTTATCCTAATCAGGAGTTCTTTATCCATAAATACCGACATTTATTCCCTCAGGCTGTTGCTGTGGGGCTTGGCGGAAGCTTTGATGTGTTCAGCGGCAATGTGAAAAGAGCGCCCTCATTTTTTATCCGTTTTCACCTTGAGTGGATGTACAGGCTGATCACAAACCCTTCACGCTGGAGAAGAATGCTGAGCATTCCTAAGTATGTTACAGCCGTGCTGAAACATGAACGAGCTTCAGCAAAGCCGCAATATACAGGACAGGTCAAGGATCAATCACGCCATCTGTAATCGGCCTTAAAGGAGCTATGGTATGTAATGAAATGTATGAATCTTTCGCTACGCCTACGGACAATCTGTGACAGCCATTTTGAGCTGATGACAGAATGAAATCCTGGTTTGCATTTTTTTATTATGTGTTCGTTAAAGTCATTGGCACATTGCTGTTTTGGGTCAAACCGGGAAGCCAAGTGACCCTTCTCGTTTCCTTTCCTGATAATGCCCGTTCAATATTAAAGGAATATCAGAAGGGACACTATTCCTTTCCCATTCATGTGCTGCTTACCCAGCATGCCAAATCGCTGGAAAAGGAATTTCCTTCGCTTACTGTTTCAGTTATTAACGAAAAACACCCGCTTCATATATGTAAAGCGGTCTTTTCTATGCTGAGCAGTAAATCGGTGATTGTTGATAATTATTTTGTTTTGACGACCGTTCTTACCAGCAGGTCTGATATCGAGTGTATCCAAGTGTGGCATGCGAACGGAGCGTTTAAGCGATTTGGGTTAAAGGATATCAACACACAGAACCGGTCACGGGCTGACGTAAGACGCTTTCGAAAAGTGTATGCTTCATTTGATCGGATTGTCGTCGGTTCTGAACATATGGCTGACATATTCAAGGAATTTTTCGACATAAAAGGTGATAAATTTCTTAGGTTTGGTGTGCCTTTAACCGATGCTTACTATGAGGCGCGGGAAAACAGCAATGACCTTAAAAGCAAATATCATCTGCCGGCAGATAAAAAAATCATTTTGTACGCGCCGACCTTTAGGGACGACCGGTTCGAAAGCTTTTCGCTGCCGTTTTCAGAAAAACACTTGCAGCAAGATTTAAAAGGAGAATATTTACTTGCAGTAAAACTGCATCCTGTTATGAAGCAATCTGCTGAATTACCTGAGGATAGTGCGTGGATAAAAGATGTTTCAGATCTCCCTCTTGCAGACCTTTTAAAAATGAGCGATCTGTTAATATCAGATTATTCTTCTGTCCCTTTTGAATTTGCGCTGCTGGACAAACCCATTTTGTTTTATACGTATGATATGGAGGCTTACAACAGAACCCGCGGTTTAATTCAGCATTATACTGAGGTGATACCCGGGGTGCCTTGCCATGATTCAGGAATGCTCTTGGACCAGCTGAAAGATATGGACAAGCTCCAATCTGAAGTGGAGCGCTTTTCACGCGAGTGGAATCTGTACTCGAGAGGGAATGCCAGTAAGCAGCTTTTAAGCTATGTACATGAGAAATCAAGCTGATCTTTATATATAATAGAGATCGGTATTGCAAATAATATGAAAACCCTTTATAAAACATTATGAGTTGTAGTAAGGAAGGAGTCATTTTATGATTTATGCTGAGATTTTAGCCGGTGGAAAAGGTTCCCGCATGGGGAACGTCAATATGCCAAAACAGTTTTTGCCGTTAAATAAACGCCCAATTATCATTCATACGGTTGAAAAGTTTTTATTAAATGACCGTTTCGATAAGATTTTAATCGTTTCACCTAAAGAGTGGATTAACCATACAAAAGACATTTTAAAGAAATTCATCGGGCAGGATGATCGCCTGATTGTCGTTGAAGGCGGCAGCGACCGTAATGAATCCATTATGAGCGGCATCCGCTATATTGAAAAAGAATTCGGCATACAAGAAGATGACGTGATCATCACTCACGACTCTGTGCGTCCGTTTCTGACTCATCGCATTATCGACGAAAACATTGATGCTGTTCTTCAATACGGCGCGGTCGATACTGTTATCTCAGCCATTGATACAATTATTGCTTCAGAAGACCAGGAATTTATTTCTGATATTCCTGTCCGAGATAACATGTATCAGGGGCAAACACCGCAAAGCTTCCGGATCAGCAAATTGGTCGAGCTTTATAATAAACTGTCCGATGAACAAAAAGCTGTCCTGACTGACGCTTGCAAGATCTGTTCGTTAGCAGGTGAAAAAGTGAAGCTGGTCCGCGGTGAAGTCTTTAATATTAAAGTAACGACACCATATGACTTAAAAGTGGCTAATGCCATTTTACAGGAGCGAATTTCACAATGATTAATCAAACGTATCGTTTAGTTTCTGCCCGACAATTTGAAGTGACGTATAAAGATAAAGTTGTCCATTCAGATAAGGTCGTCGTCCGTCCTACCCATTTATCGATCTGTGCTGCCGACCAGCGGTATTATACTGGCTCACGGGGCAAAGAAGCAATGGATAAAAAACTGCCGATGGCTCTGATTCATGAAGGAATCGGGAAAGTCATGTTTGATCCGACAGGCACATTTAAAGTCGGAACACGGGTTGTTATGGTTCCGAATACACCAGTTGAAGAGCATGAAGTCATTGCGGAGAATTACCTGCGTTCCAGCAGATTCCGTTCAAGCGGCTATGATGGATTTATGCAGGATTACATGTTCATGGCCCCGGATCGGCTCGTTGAACTTCCGGACAGCATTAATCCGCATGTCGCAGCCTTTACTGAGCTTATTACGATTGCAGTTCACGCGCTTTCCCGCTTTGAGCGAATGGCACACAAGAAGCGCGACACATTCGGTGTCTGGGGAGACGGGAATCTCGGATTTATCATGACGCTTCTCCTGAAGAAGAAATATCCGGACAGCAAAGTGTTTATCTTCGGAAAAACACCTTACAAGCTTGATCATTTTTCTTTTGTTGATGCAGCTTATCAAATTAACGACATTCCTGAGGATGTCAGAATCGATCATGCCTTTGAATGTGTGGGCGGTCGCGGCAGTGAAAGCGCAATTGAACAGATCATTGCCCATGTCCATCCTGAAGCGTGTGTAGCGCTCCTAGGCGTGTCTGAATACCCTGTTGAAATAGAAACAAGAATGGTGCTTGAAAAAGGGATTACGCTGATCGGCAGCAGCCGCAGCGGACGCGAGGATTTTGCCCGTACTGTAGACTTTTTAGCTCAATACCCTGAAGTCGTTGATTATTTAGAAACATTAGTTGGCGGACGCTTCCCGGTACGCAGTATTGAGGAAATTACAAACGCGTTTGAAGCAGATTTGACTTCATCTTGGGGAAAAACTGTTATTGAATGGGAAATTTAAACAGTGAAAACATTCCTTACGCGAATTGTAAAAGGAGTATTCGGCACTGCTTATAAACTATTGAGCGCTTTATTACCAGTACAGCACAACAAAATTGTCATAGCTTCCTATCGTGAGGATCATTTAAGTGATAATTTTAAAGGTGTCTATGAAAAGCTGAAGCAAGATCCGTCTCTTCGCATCACCCTGCTGTTCCGGAAGATGGATAAGGGGCTGATCGGACGAGCTTCATATTTGCTTCATCTTTTCAGCTCGTTATATCACCTTGCAACATGCCGCGTGCTTTTGTTGGATGATTATTATTTTCCTTTGTATGTAGTGCCAAAACGAAAGGAAACTGTTTCCATCCAGCTTTGGCATGCTTGCGGCGCGTTTAAAAAATTCGGCTACAGTATTGTGAACAAGCCGTTCGGCCCTTCTTCTGATTATTTGAAGATTGTTCCTGTGCATTCTAACTATGATTATGCCATTGTCAGTGCACCCGCTGCCGTGCCGCATTTTGCCGAAGCCTTTCAAATGGAGCAAAAGCAGATTTTGCCGCTCGGCATTCCAAGGACGGATTATTTTTATCATAAGGAACATATTCACACTGTACTGGATAAGTTTCATCAGGCTTATCCGGAATTTAAGCATAAAAAAAAGCTTTTGTATGCTCCTACTTTTCGAGGCAGCGGACATCATCAAGAGGGTGACGCTATACCGCTTGATCTGCTACAATTAAAATCGGCGCTAAACCATAAAGATTATGTCGTGATCCTCCATCTTCATCCGTATATGCGCAAGCATGCGCACACGGAAGAGGATGATTTTGTGCTGGATTTAACTGATTCGTACTCTTTGTACGATTTAATGGCAATCTCTGATGGGCTGATAACGGATTATTCTTCAGTTATTTTCGAATACAGCCTGCTGAAACGTCCGATGTATTTTTACTGCCCGGATTTAGAAGACTACTTGGAAGAACGTGATTTCTACTATCCATTTGAATCATTTGTACCCGGGCCGATCTCGAAAGACGTTCCATCGCTTGTACATGATATCGAGAGTGATCATGAGGCTGATACGAAACGAATTGAAGATTTTTCACAGACATTTATCACCCATCAGGACGGCAAATCTTCAGAGCGGGTGGCCGATTTTATTTCATCATTTTTAACATCTGGTGCCGATTAGGAGAAAGTGAGGTACAAAGTGAAGCTGGCAAGAAAGATTAAGAACAGACTTTTCAGATCAAAAAAGAAAACGCAAAAAGAAAATGCAGCTGTCATTGTCCATCCAGCTGATAATAGGGTTTTTTCTCTTTTTGATAAAACGAAGCGAATTGAAGAAAACCAGCAAGTCCCTGTCCGAAAGATTTCTGAGTTTTCTTGGAATGGGTCAATTCTAAAAATTGCGGGTTATATGTATATCAAGGGCCTGCCGCTTCAAAAAGAGGATCAGGTTCGAAAACGTTTATTATTGGTAAGTAACGGTGTTTTATTTACAGCTGTTTCACTGCGGGATGTTCCGGTAGATAAGCTGTCAATTGATACTTCAAATGTGCCTGGAGCCTATAAGTGGGCAGGATTTTCACAGCAGATTAACTTTTCTAAGCTGATGAATGACAAGCCTCTTCCGCAGGGCGAGTATAAGCTGTTTCTCGAAATTGAAGCTGTAGATGACCAAAATGTAAAACATCAGGAAGTGCATACAGTTGGAAACGTCAGCAATTTCCTTTCTAATGATGTGTATGCTACAAAAATGGAATTTCATTCTGCTAAAAAGCTGATGAAGTTCAATTTGATCGTTAATTATGATGAGGGCGAAAAGACGATTAATTTGTCTTGCAACAAACTGCAGGAAATTGATCCGAGCCTTTTGGAGCTGGATACTGGAAAAGAGGCAAACCGATTTTTGCGCAAGCTGAATACAAGCTTGTTCCATTTTGCATACGATGTGTTCCGACTGCTCCCAATTAAGTCTAATAAAATTGTCTTTGCTTCTGACAGCCGGCTTGATATGACAGGAAACTTCGAATTTGTTTATGAAGAACTGCTGAAACGTGAAGAAAACTTTGATTTCAAATTTTTCTTAAAGAGCAGCATCCGAGATAGAAAAAGCCTGTCTGAACTGATGTCTATGGCTTATCATTTTGCGACAAGCAAAATCATTTTTATAGACGATTTTTATCCGATTATTTATCCGTTAAAAATCCGTAAAAATGCAGACCTTGTCCAGCTGTGGCATGCTGTCGGCGCCTTTAAGACATTCGGCTACAGCCGAATCGGGCTGCCAGGAGGACCGTCGCCGCATTCGAAAAACCATAGAAACTACACGAAGGTTATTGTCAGTTCTGAAAATATACGGAAGCACTACGCAGAGGGCTTTGGCGTAGACATTGAGAACGTAATTGCTACGGGCGTACCGCGAACAGACTTTTTCTTTGATGAAGCGAAGAAGGCGTTTGTAAAAGAACGTCTTTATACGGAATATCCGTTTCTTAAGGACAAAAAGGTCATTCTTTTTGCACCTACCTTCCGCGGAAATGGTCAGCAATCAGCCCATTATCCTTTTGAAGTGCTTGATTTTGACCGTCTGTATCGTGAGTTAAAGGATGAATATATCTTCTTGTTCAAAATTCATCCATTCGTACGGAACGATGCCAATATTCCTTATCAGTACAGCGATTTCTTTTATGATTTTTCTTCGTTTAGGGAAATTAACGAGCTATTGCTCGTAACAGATGTTCTGATAACGGATTACTCTTCTGTTTGCTTTGAGTATGCTTTATTAAATAAACCAATGATCTTCTTTAGCTATGATGTAGATGATTATATTCGCAAACGTGATTTCTATTACGATTACTTTGACTTTATTCCCGGTCCGCTTGCGAAAACCTCTGAGCAAATGATTTCGATCATTAAAGAAGAGAAGTATAACTTTGAACAAATTGATTCATTTGTTCATTATTTCTTCGATGATCTTGATGGAAAAGCAAGTGAGCGTGTCGTTGATCAAATTGTTTTCCCTCAGGAAGAAGAGCCATCAGACAATAAAGTCATTAAGAGATAAACCAAAAACACCTTTTGCAGCCGCAAAAGGTGTTTTTTTTTATTGATATTCCGGAACATCAAAGTAAAGTGTGTAACCGTCCAGCAATGAATACAGGCTGTACATGCGGTTTACTTGTTTGTATGCCCAGCCGATGTCTGTTGCGTATTGGTGTGCCGCTGTAGCTGACCATCTCATTTTGTACAGTGTGTCCTGATTGTAGGCTGTGTTGTGAATATACGATGAGCCTATGAATTTGGCTCCGCCGATAATGGCCGCTTCTGGTGTGAACCAGCCTTGCTCGTACGCGTATTTAGCGCCGTAGTAATTCGGGTTGCTGTCGTACGCGCCAATTCCGTACATGTTATATACGGTTTTTCCGTTATAGGTTAAGCCATTGGCTAAATCAGATGTTCCGTTCCCTGTTTCAAGGAGAGCGTGTGAGATTAAATACAGCTCGTTGATGCCGTATTTATTAGCGGCATCGATAAATGCCTTTGCTTGTCCTGTCAGGATGCCTTTGCCTATAAGCACTTTCTGATTGACTTCAGTAGCGTTTAGCCCGGCTGTCTGTGACAGCTTGAGAAATTGGAAGTAGTATTTGCTGTCTCTAGAAAAGTTATTCGGGTCCACGTATTGAACCACTTCATCACTGCTTGCGTTTCGCCAGCCTAAATTAATTTTGGCCCAGCCGTTTGTTTGCCCGATGATTTTTACCTTATCGCCTTTTTTAAATTGGCCGATCACGTTCGTCGGGCTGACTTCCGGCGTTGACCTGATATTTAGTGCATCAGCCGTAACGGTTGATGTTGCTGTATTAATGTACGTGAGCGAGACGTAAGCCGCTCCGTCTGTTTGCGGACTTACTGTCATTTGTTTTTGGACCATATCACGAAGCGAGAGATTGTAATTTGTTTTCATGATTTGCGGGCCGTTTTTGACTTTCACGATAGATGATGCCCATCCGTATAATTGTTTTAGCTTCGATGATGCCGCAGCAGCTGTATCATTGCCTGTGAACTGTTCGTTTACGCTGATTTTATAAAGCGTATTGCTTTTCGTTGTGTAGCTCGGAGTTAAACCTTTTGATTTAAGATAGGTTAACCCATTGTTCAATGCAGTTTTGCTGCTGAGCTGGGCTGTCACGATTTTGTATTGTGTATATGCCGTTTCACTTGTTTTTGCTGTTGTGCCGGCGGTATTGTTTTGTTTAAAAAATGCTAAAACGCGGTCAATGTCTTCTTGACTGATGATGGCTTCAGTTGTGATTTGATAGCTGCTTGCTGCCGACTGGCCGGTTTTCTGGCTTGCTGCTGATATATGATTCGATTTAAAAAACGTGAGTGCCTGATTGACTTTTGTTTGATCAAGCAGAGATTCAGTTGTGATTTTGAATGTGTCAGCTATTTGTTTTTTGACGGATTTCGCAGAAGCACTCAGCTGGTTTTGCTTTAATAGGTTCAATCCCTTTGTGACTTTTGATTGATCTGATGTTTCTTCTGAGATGAGCTGATATTGATTTTCTGCTGTTGTTCCAGCTGCTGTTTTTGTGGCTTTTACTTTTTTCTGAGCAAAGAAGGCTGCTGCTTTGTTTGCTTGCTGCTCGCCTAACATCTTTGCCGTCGTGATTTGGTAAGCCGCAGAAGTTGTTGTTTTTTTGGCGCTGGATGACGTATAATGCCATTTTTTCTTTTTAAAGAAAGTATCTACTTTTTGGAGCTGCTGTTTTGTTATCCCCTTCATATTCACGGTATATGATGTGCTTTTTCCAACCTGTTGGTAACTGCCGGATACGCCGGTGTTTTTCTTGATCTGGCTGATGGCATCCTTTACTGTATTCAGGCCTTTGAAATAAGCTGATTGGACATTGTATGACTCAACGGTTGTTTTTTGATTGATTGACTTGTAGCTGCCTGTGATGCCAGTGCTCTGTTTCAGCTGCTGTAATAGCGTCTTGGCATTCGCTTCACCTGAAATGGCGGCAGTTGTGAACGTATAATAGGCTTGTCCTTTCACCGTTTCCTTTAATGATGCCTGCAGCCCCGATTCCTTTTGAAAGGCGCTTTTGATCTGCGCTGCTCTGCTGTCTCCCACGATTGTGCCTGACTGGATGGTTGTGACAGACACAGAGTGTGTGATGGGCTGATACGAGCTTTTAATCCCCGTTTGCTTAGCCAGGCTCTGGATAAGCGCCTTGACTTTTGTCTCATCAGCAATGTCTGATGTCATGACATTCATATAGGGCTGAGCTGCTCCGTACGCTTTTACAGCGCCAGCCACTCCCGTCTCCTGCTTCAGCTTTGCTAGGATTGTGTTGGCCTGTTTTTCTCCGGAAATGGCACCTGACGAGATGGTGACATATGGCTGTTTGCTTCCGACAGGACTTGACGTTCCGGTAATCGATGTCTGTTTGGTGAGTCCGCTCAGTATTGATTTCGCTTCTGATTCGCTATGAATGCCTGAAGCGGAAATTTGGTAGGCCGTTGTTGTGCCTGAAGCCTGATAGGATGCATCCCAGCCAGTATCTTTTTTCAGTTTGGCGACAGCTTGTGAGGCTTGGCTTTCTGTACTGAACGTATTCGACGGCTCTACCTTATATATGGAGTAGTCGGTATACGCGGCGGCCTGGGCGGAACCAGACATGGCAAAAAAGGCAAGAGACGCGGCGGATAGAAGCATAGGTGCGATTAATCTCTTTTTCATTCCTTCTCCTCTTTCTTCTTCTATGAGTATATAAAACTAGTTTATTTATCGGCACGCGCATGCTTCATTTATAGGTGAATCACTTCCATTTTCTAATAAAAAAACTTAATCTCGAAGTGAGATTAAGTTTAAATATGAGATACGATAAGTGTACAAGTTCCTTTCATAGTAAAATCGGGCATTTGAGCCGGCAAAATAAAGTGATCGCCTTTTTTGAGCGGACATGTTTCGCCCTCATACATCAGCAAACCGCTTCCTTCTGTCACGCTGCAAATCAGAAAGGATTCATCCTGAGCCATTTCCGCTTCGCCATTGATGTCCCATTTATATACCGAAAAATATTCCCCTTGAACAAACGTTTTAATGGTTATTCCTTTACTTGATTCGGTCGATTCATCTATATACCCATCCACATGGGGAACTGTGGCGGCATTAACCGCTTTGGCAAAATGAAGCTCTCTAGGATTCCCGTTGCTATCAAGACGGTCGTAATCGTACACCCGGTATGTGGCATCTGAATTTTGCTGAGTCTCTAAAACAAGTGCCCCCTTGCACAATGCGTGCAGCGTTCCGCTTGGCACATAATAGAAATCACCCGGTTTAATTTTGATTCTTCGCAGCAGGCCCTCCCAGTCACCGCTGTTGATCATTGTGACAAGTTCGGTTTTTGAGCGGGCCGTATGACCGTAAATGATTTCCGCGTTTTCCTTACAGTCGATAATGTACCAGCATTCCGTCTTGCCGAGTTCACCCTCCTCGTATTCTCCGGCATAGTAATCATCAGGGTGAACTTTAATTGACGTATCTTCCTTCACATCCAGCAGCTTTGTCAGAAGCGGAAACCGATCCCCCTCTACTCCGCCGAATAGTTCACGGTGCTCTTCCCAAAGCTCGATCAATGTCTTTCCTTTATACGGGCCATTCGCAACAGTGCTCGGTCCTTTTGGATGAGCGGAAATGGCCCAGCATTCTCCCGTTGATTCTGAAGGAATACCGTATCCAAATCTATCTCGTAAAGCGGTTCCGCCCCAGACTTTTTCTTTAAACACAGGCGTTAGAAAAATTGGTGATTGCGTCATGATCCGTACCCCTCCCCTGTAAATAACCTGATCATCTTTTTCCCGGTGCGCTCCCCTTACAAACGCCCATATGCCTGTCTGCTTTTCGATGACAACATATGTACAAAGCATTATGTATCAATGACCCCTTTTGAGAAAACGCTTCCTTTTTATTATATCACTTTCAAAAGAAGGTTTGTTTCAGCCTTTTCCTTATGAAGAATAATTCTCCTCTTTTGATACAAATTAAGAAAAACCGTCAATATGTTTTATAAAGGGGAGAGAAATTATGCAAATCGACTCTGATCTCCAGCACAATATAGAAACATTGAAAAAAAAGTTGGGGCAAAATGACGATATCATATTTTATACGTTTTCTTTCGGAGACAGCAGACAGAAGGCGTGCCTGCTGTATATTGACGGTTTGACAGAAAACAAACTTCTGGCGCAATACGTCATTTCTCCATTACAAAAAGAAGCGCCAGCCAAAAAAGAAGGCCTGATTGAAGATTTATCCGCTTTTTTTTTCGGCTATCGCCACAGTGTTGTTTCCTCGATAAACGAAATTCAGCAGCTCGTTTTTTCGGGCCAAGCGATTTTGCTCGCAGACGGTTACGACGGAGGGTTGGCATTTGATACAAAAACGATAATGACGCGCAACCTTGAAGAGCCTACATCTGAAGTCTTGGAACGCGGCCCAAAGGTTGGTTTTATTGAAAAACTGCGGACAAACACGGCGCTTTTGCGGGAGCGGTCTAGTGATCCTAATCTAGTCATTAAAGAAATGACCATCGGCAAAAGGACGAAAAAAAAGGTAGCTGTCGTTTATATTCAGGATATTGCTCCTGATTATGTCGTAAAAGAAGTGTTTAATCGGCTAAAATCTGTCATGACAGATGATGTGCCAGAATCAGGCTCACTTGAACAGCTGATTGAGGATGAACCTTTTTCGGTTTTTCCCACAATATTAAGCACAGAACGTCCTGATCGTGTAGAAAGCTCGTTGTTAGAAGGACGGGTTTCGATTTTAGTAGATGGTACGCCATTTGCATTGATTGTACCAGCAACGGTTGATGAATTTATTCATTCACCGGATGATTACAACCAGCGCTGGATTCCAATGTCTCTTATTCGTTTGATTCGCTATACGAGCATTCTGATTACCATCTATTTGCCTGGCCTGTATATTTCTCTGGTTTCTTTTCACACCGGGCTTTTGCCGACGAGAATGGCCATTTCGATTGCAGGCAGCAGGCTGAATGTACCTTTCCCGCCTTTTGTTGAAGCCTTTAATATGATATTCACGATAGAACTGATCAGGGAAGCCGGGTTAAGGCTCCCAAAGCCGATCGGACAGACGATTGGGTTTGTCGGAGGGGTTGTTATCGGACAAGTAGCCGTACAAGGCCAAATCGTCAGCGCACTAATGGTCATTGTTGTATCCATTACCGCATTGGCATCCTTTACCGTTCCATCATACGCTTATAACTTCCCGCTGCGGATTATTCGTATCGCGGCAATGATAAGTGCATCAGTGTTGGGCATGTATGGCGTCATCATGGTCTTTCTGTTAGTAATTGGCCATTTAATGCGTTTGAAAAGCTTTGGCCAGGATTACATTATTCCGATAATGGCACAGCCCGGACAAGACTTGAAAGACACAATTATTCGCGTTCCCACCCTATTTTTAAAAAGAAGACCTACCCGCAAAGGCACAAAAGATAAAATCAGACAAAGGTGATGGCTATGAGGCAATCAGAGGACAAGCTTACATTTATGCAGACACTTATTATGGTAAGCAGTACAATGATCGGTTCCGGTGTCTTAACCCTTCCCCGCTCAGCCGCTGAAACCGATAGTCCGATTGGATGGATCATGATCCTACTGCAGGGCGTTATTTTTATTATTTTTGCCCTGCTTTTTTTGCCTTTTCTTCAACGAAACAGTGAGAAAACGATTTTTGAGCTCAACAGCATTGCAGCGGGAAAATTGATCGGTTTCTTATTGAATTTATTTATTACCCTTTATTTTATCGGTATCGTATGCTATCAGACGCGGGTTTTGGGCGAGGTTGTCGGATTTTTTCTTTTGAAAAACACACCGATGGCGGTTGTTGTGATTACTTTTCTGGGGGTTGCCATTTATCATGTGGCTGGGGGCGTATACCCCATTGCGAAGGTATATGCATATATCTTTCCTATCACCATTATTATTTTTCTCATGCTTTTGATGTTTAGCTTTCGTTTGTTTCAATTAGATTTTATCCGGCCCGTTTTTGAGGGCGGCTTTCAAAGTTTTTTTCTTTATTTCCTAAAACTCTTTTATATTTTTCAGGATTTGAAGTCATATTTTATCTCGTACCCTTTATGAAGGATCCGAAGCAAGTAAAAAAAGCTGTCGCCTTTGGCATTACAACTTCGGCTGTTTTCTATAGTATTACTTTGTTTATGGTCATTGGCTGTATGAGTGTGGCTGAGGCAAAAACAGTGACGTGGCCGACCATTTCACTCATTCACGCATTAGAAATTCCAGGGATTTTTATTGAACGATTTGACCTGTTTTTACAGTTAACTTGGACAGCGCAGCAATTTACATGTATGCTTGGCTCCTTTAAAGGGGCGCATATTGGATTAACAGATATCCTTCACTTAAAAAATAAAAACAATCCATGGCTGCTTATTGCATTGCTGGCTGTTACATTTTTTCTTTCAATGTTTCCTGAAGATCTTAATGACGTGTTTTATTACGGTACACTTCTCGGTTATGTATTTCTAGTTGTGATTGCAATACCCTTTTTCATCTGGTTCTTAAGCTGGATACAGAAAAAACTGGGGAGGGGTCAGCTGCAATGAAGACAATGATGAAGCTTGCAGCAATGGTTCTGATGCTGCAGATGCTCTGCGGATGCTGGGATGTCAAAGATATTGAAAAACTGTCTTTTGCCAGAGGACTTGCGATCGATGAAACGGATGACCATCAGTATAAATTAACGTATCAAAACCTTCTTCCCCAAAGTGAAGACAGCCAATCAGCCGGAAAACCTGAATTTGTCAATGTGACGTCCTACGGGAAAACCATTTTAGAAGCAGTCAGTGATGTATCCATCAAGGACCCTCCTATCTATAGCGATCATTTAAAAGTCATTCTTTTGGGAGAAAAGCTAATGAGGAATCAAAACATTGATCAGGTCTTCAACCATTTCATACGGGATGATGAGCTGCGGCGCAGCAGCTATTTGATGGCTGCCAGAGGGAAAGCCGGAGATGTTTTTACGAAAGGAAGTCCGGAGCAGCAGCAGCCGATGCCTTCCGAAAAGCTGATTGAACTGACCAATAACAGCGGGTATAACGGGAAGATTATGATGCCGCTTCGTATCGGCAGAGCCTCCATCTATTGCCAAAATGGCTACAGTTTTCTCATCCAAGCCGTTAAAAACCAAAAGGGAAAAGCGAAGTATGATGGGGCAGGCATTATCAAGCGGCAGCAATAAACTTGTCGGATTTCTTTCAGCTGATGAACTTCAGACACTGACATGGGTTATGGGGACGATACGAGGCGGTGTTATGCCGACAACAGATAAAGGACATCCGATTACGTTTGAGATTAGAAAGTCGAAATCTAAAATTAAGGCGGCCATTGAAAATGGAAAGCCTGTCTTTCAGGTGTCTGTCAACACAAGGGGGATCCTGACAGAAGACCAAAATCCGAACGAAAATTCCTTTCATAAAAACTATTTGCACAGGCTTGAGAACATTTTTGAGAAAAAGCTTGAACGCGATGTAAAGCAGGTAATGGATAAACTGCAGCATGAGTATAAAATCGATCCAATCTTTTTATCTGATTACATCCGGATTCGCTACCCTGAATACTGGAATAACGTGAAAGGACATTGGGATGAAATATTTTCTGAGGCAGATTTCAAATATGATATTTCTTTCAAAATCATTAACTTCGGCACAGTCGGGAAGTAAACACTGAAAAAGGGTGCGATGATTACCACCCTTTTTTTATGTTCCGACAGTCTGCTGTTTTCCAGCAGACCCTCCCTGTCCGTTTTTATCCCGTAAATCCTGTTCAATTTCTTCAAGGCTTTTTCCCTTTGTCTCTGTCACTTTAAATCGGACAAATAAGAAGGCCATGATACCGATTGCGGCATAAATCAGGAATAAATAACTAATTCCGATCGCCTCCATTAACATTGGATAGGTTAGTGAAACAATAAGTGTCCCAACGTGCAGCATTAAGGTCGAAACACCAGTCCCGATTCCTCTGACGTGAAGCGGGAACAATTCAGGAAGCATCACCCAGACAACCGGGCCCCAGCTGACCGCAAAGACAACGATAAACACACCTAAACAAATGACGGTCGTCCATGAGGCAGCCGGAGTGTTATCGAAAAAGAGATTTACTAAAGCGAGAACGATCAAGCTGATTACCATCCCCGCATTCCCGAATAGCAATAACGGCTTTCTTCCGATCTTGTCGATGATTTTAATCGCTACTAATGTCATGAGAACATTGACTGTGCCGATTCCGACCGTTCCTAAAATTGAAGCGGAGTTTCCGAATCCGACGTTTGTAAAGGTTTTTGGCGCATAGTAAATGATCGTATTCGTTCCGATAAATTGCTGCAAAAATGCCAATCCCAAACCGGCAATCAGGGCTGGGCGCACCCATGGATCGAACAGCTCCTTCAGGCCGCCTTCATCCTGCTTTTCCGCTTCTTTTATATCATGTATTTCCTGGTCAATATCTGTTGTGCCACGCAACTTTTCAAGAATTTTCTTCGCTTTGTTTTCTTCGCCATTCGTGAACAGCCACCGCGGGCTCTCCGGCATAAACAAAATGCCAATGAGCAGGAGCAATGACGGCACAGCAGCCAATCCAAGCATCCAGCGCCACGCTTCAGCATCGGCAAATATGTAATTGACAATATAAGAAAGAAGGATGCCGACCGTGATCATCAGCTGATTCAGTGATGACAGCGCCCCACGCTTATGCTTTGGCGCCAGTTCAGATAAATAAAGCGGCACGATTGTTGTCGATGTTCCGACTGCGAGTCCCAAAATGATGCGAAACAGCACCATGACTCCCGTATTTGGGGCCAGTGCCACACCAAGACCGCCTATACAAAACAACAGCGCGGCCGCCATAATTGCTTTTTTTCTTCCGAAACGGTCAGTCAGCTTGCCGGCCGCTCCGGAGCCTAATATCGCTCCAACCAGTAAGGAGCTGACAACAAGACCTTCTGTAAACGCATTCAATCCTAGCTCCTTTTTCATAAATAAAATAGCTCCGGAAATCACTCCGGTATCATAGCCATATAACGCGCCTCCAAGAGCTCCGAAAAAATAAAGCCATATATTTGACTGCTTTTTCATAAAAATGACTCCCTTTCTCCATCAGCTGCAATGACATTGTCTGTGGGATTTTTTTAGAAATCTTTTAGCCTCTTTTTCCGGTCATTAAACCTTTTAATTTTGTTGATCATAAGTTTTCCAATCATTTACTTGTATTTTTTTCAATGTCACCGAAACATTTTGCCTGTTGCAGCGTCCAATATAAGGTGATTCAGCACATCATCGTTATCAATTTTCAAAAACAAGAAATTATAAATATAGGAATATTTATCGAAAAATGTCTTTCGAGGAGTTGCCCCATGGCAAAATGAATGGTACGCTTCAAATATTAAAGAAACGTGAGGTATTGATATATGGAAGAACGATCACAGCGCAGAAAGAAAAAGAGAAAACTGAGAAAATGGGTGAAAGTCGTTGCCGGTTTAATGGCTTTCTTAGTCATTGCGGCAGGCTCTGTCGGCGCCTATGCTTTTGTAAAGCTGAACAATGCTTCTAAAGAAGCGCACGTCAGCCTGGCACGCGGAGAACAATCAGTAAAACGGATTAAAGAATTTGATCCTGGAAAGGATTCTTTTTCTGTATTGCTCTTAGGGATTGATGCCAGAGAGAAAAACGGCGAGACCGTCGACCAGGCAAGAAGTGACGCGAATGTGCTGGTTACATTTAATCGGAAAGAAAAAACAGCTAAAATGCTGAGCATTCCGCGTGACGCCTATGTAAACATCCCAGGCCACGGGTATGATAAATTCACACATGCTCACGCCTACGGCGGCGTTGACCTGACTGTGAAAACAGTTGAAGAAATGCTGGATATTCCTGTGGATTATGTCGTAGAAAGCAATTTCACGGCTTTTGAAGACGTCGTAAACGAATTAAATGGCGTCAAAGTAACAGTAAAAAGCGATAAGGTCATTCAGCAAATCAAAAAAGATACAAAAGGTAAAGTCGTTCTTCAAAAAGGAACACATACGCTTGATGGGGAAGAAGCGCTCGCTTACGTAAGAACACGTAAAGCAGACAGTGACCTTTTACGCGGGCAAAGACAAATGGAAGTGCTGAGCGCTATTATAGATAAATCAAAATCATTGAGCTCAATTCCGGCATACGATGATATTGTGGATACGATGGGGCAAAATTTAAAAATGAACTTATCTCTTAAAGATGCCATCGGCCTGTTCCCGTTCATCACTTCATTGAAATCAGTTGAATCTATTCAGCTGACAGGTTATGATTATGAACCTGCTGGGGTCTATTATTTAAAATTGAATCAGCAAAAGCTGCAGGAAGTTAAAAAAGAGCTGCAAAATGATTTAGGTGTATAATGAATGGGATGGCGATTATGCCATCCCGTTTTACATATTTCCTTGTTGAAAATTTTCAAAGTAACGTTTAGCCTTGGTTTATATGGATTATGTTTCGCAGACAAGCTGAACATACTACACGAAGCAGCTTCATTTTTAAGGAGGTTCCCCCTACATATGAAATGTATTGCGATTGATTTAGACGGAACATTATTGAATAAAGAAAGCGTCATTTCTGCGGAAAACAGAGCGGCGATCAAGCGGGCCGTTGATGCCGGCATCCTCGTCACCATTTGCACGGGAAGAGCAACATTTGATGTAAAAGCGCTGCTGGATGACTTGGACATCCCTATCATTGCGGCTAATGGCGGCACGATACACGACACGGGTTACCGTTTGATCAGCCGGACATTAATGGATCAGGAAGCCGGCAAAGCGATTGCTGATTACTTACTGTCAAAAAACATTTACTTTGAGGTATATACAGATGACCATCTGCTTTCTCCTTTTGACGGCGAAGCTAAGCTGCACGCGGAGCTAGACATTCTAAAGAGCGCAAATCCAAACGAGCAGACAGATGAATTGTGGCAAGGAGCCATGACTCAATTCAAGCAGTTTGGCATTAAACCAATCCCTCATATCGAATCTGTTTTTGAGGGCGGTGAAAACATTTATAAGCTTCTTTGCTTCTCCTTTGATATGGATAAGCTGAAACAAGCGAAGGAAGAGCTGAAGCATCATAAAAAACTGGCGCAAACCTCTTCCGGAAAACATATTATCGAAATCCTGCCGGCCTCTTCAGGAAAAGGACGCGCGTTAACAAAGCTGGCTGACATATACGGAATTGAAACACAGGATATCTATGCGATCGGCGACAGTCCGAACGATTTGTCCATGTTTGAAGTCGCCGGACACCGTATCGCCATGGAAAATGCGATTGATGAATTAAAAGAAAAAAGCACCTTTGTCACAAAAAGCAATGACGAAAATGGTGTGGCCTACTTTATAGACCAGCTGCTTTCCGGCCAATATGCATAAAGAAAAGACTCCAGAGATTCTGGAGTCTTTGTCTTTTATTGCACCCGTATACTTCCTGCATATTTATCCTTCCAATACGTGCTCGTGTTCATATTGGTGATGGTCACGCCGTTTGATAATGTGACATGAACAACTTGTCCGTTTCCGATATAGATGGCGGGATTTAAGCTTGCTGATTGGAAGAACACAATGTCTCCCGGCTTCAGGTCCGCCTTCTCAATCTTAGTGCCTGCTGTGTACTGGCTTGGTGCGTATCGAGGCAGGGAAATACCGGCTGCTTTCTGGTATACATATTGGACAAATCCAGCTGTATCAAATCCTGTCTCTGGAGACACTCCGCCCTGTTTGTAAGGCACTTCTCCGACATAAAGCGTAGCTTCGGATACAATCGGATTTTCTTTCGGGATTGTCAGATTGTCAAATCGGCGAATGCCCGTCATCTTCGATTTCCAGTAATCCTCTGATAAATAGGAAATGGTTACTTTTTCTGATCGGCTTGCCTGGATAAACCTGCCCGCACCTGCATAAATGCCTGCATGTGAAATTCCTGTTTTATACGTATTGCTGAAATAGACGACATCACCTGGCTTTATGTTCTGAGGGGCTACCTTCTCGCCCACTGCCCACTGCTGTTCGGCTGATCGCGGCAGATAAATGCCAAGTGCCTGTTGAAACACATATTGCACAAGCCCCGAGCAATCAAAGCCCTCTGACGGCGTGCTACCGCCAAACACATATGGAACACCGATATATTTTTCGGCCTCCTGAACGACAGGAACATCAGCCGTTGCCGGATCGGCAGCGATTCGTCTCGCCCCGATATAAGACCCGCTCCAATAGCTGCTTTTTTGGTAATTGGTGATGATAACCCCTTTTGACTGTGTACTGTGAATCATTTGGCCGTCTCCGATATAGAGAGCGTCGTGTGTCGGAATAGTGCCGTCGCTTCCCTCTTTCTTGAAAAACAAAATATCGCCCGGCTTCAGGTCTTCCGGTTTTACAGCTGTTCCGATTTTATACTGGTCGTTTACAGATCTCGGCAGATGAATATCAGCCTTACTGAAAATATATTGTATCAATCCTGAAGGGTCGAAACCCTCTTTCGGCGATTCACCGCCGTATTTATACTGATAACCAAGCAGGCTTTTTGCTTCGCTGATGATCAATTCAGATGATGTATCAGCCTCCGCAATCTCCGCTTTTGTCATAATGGGAACCAAAAAACAAATGATAACCGCCACAAGCAAAAACTTCTTCCAGTTTGCTAGTGAGTTCACTTTTAGTATCTCCTCCTCTTTTTGCAGTTTTAACATCGGTATTTTTTTGAATATGTTAAGTAACATTTTGAAATTTTTACAGAATGAATATGCTGGGCAAATAAAAAGAGAGTGTCTCATCAGACACTCTCTTTTTTGACTTATTTATTGGCGTTTGCCGTTTCTTCCTGCTGTTGGATTTTATGCATCTCCGTATCAATCTTCTGTTTTTCCTGATCTGTCAGCTGATCATTAAATTTAAAAGCTGACATAAACATGAACACGATGGCTACGGCAACAAACGGCCAGATGGCTTTGACAAATTTCATCTTTATCACTCCGATTATTTAGATTTTAGTTTGTCACTATGATCAATATCAAACGTCAGTTTTCCGTCTTCTACTTTCCAAGCGAAATTAGAGTCTTTCGTCAGTTCGCGAATAATTGTTTTCTGTTTAAGGCTGTCTTTTTTCACAGGTGCAGGTGTCGCTTCATGGATGTCGATCGGTGTCACTTCAAAGCGGCCTGTTCCATTTTTCTTCAGGTGATACTGAACAAGTGCACTGTCTCTCGTTCTCGTCCAACCCTGGTCAAAGACAAAGTTTCCGAGGCTGTAGAAAATGACGGTTCCGTTATATACTTCAATCGGTTCTAAGACGTGCGGGTGATGGCCGACAATGATGTCAGCTCCCGCATCGGACATGGCTCTTGCAAGCTGGCGCTGGCGGTCGTTTGGATCATTATCATACTCTTGGCCCCAGTGTGACTGCACAACGACGATGTCCGCATATTTTTTTGCTTCTGAAATCATAGGGATGAAGATTTCAGGATCTGCGGGCAGCACGCCAGGTGTATTCTTTTTAGCTGCGAAGCCTTTCCCGGAAACATCGGTAAAGCCAAGCGTCGCAATCGTTACTCCATTGACTTTCTGGTACGAAATTTTCTTTTTCGCATCACTTAAGCTGTACCCAGCTCCAACGATATCAAGGTTTTGCTTCGCAAATTCTCCAAGGGTATCTTTCATGCCCTGAACGCCGTAATCCATGGCGTGGTTGTTTGCGCTGTTAAGAACCGTGAAATTCATATCCTTCAATACTTTCACCGATTCTTTATTCGTCTGCAGATGAATCTCTTTATCTGCTTGTTTATAATTCTTTTGATAGGTTACCGGGTTTTCAAAGTTTCCAGTTACATAATCCGAGGATTTAAAGATCGGTTCAACATATTGAAAAATACTGTCTGCCCCTTTTTGCTCCGTTACTTTTTCAACATAGCGGCCCATCATAATATCACCGACAAATGAGGCGGAGAGTACGTCGTCGGAATACGTTTTGACCTTCGGTGTTTCTGCTTGTCCCGCCCACATGAAAGCGAACATGAGGACAAAAACGATCGGAATGGCAATAAATACGTGCTTATTGGTTTTCTTTTTTTGCTGTTTTGTCAGCTTTAGCAGCTTTTCATGAAAGCTCAGTTCTTTTTTCATCGTTTGACACACCTTACATTAAATTAAGTAGTAAACAAACATGATAGCAAAGGTCGCTCCGCTCAATAGCAGCGTGCTTCCGAACGTAATGGTTAAACCTTGTTTCTGAATGGTATTGGCAATTAAACCGGGCACGATGATGCCGATTCCTCGAAATTCTGCGATTTCAAATGGTACAATCGGGTATAGAAAATCAAATGCGATTTTCAGTACGATCCCTGTTATCAGCATGGCAGCGAATTTTCTGCGTCCGTACAAAATCATAAATTTGGATAAACCGTATTTCACAATGACATACGTGAGCAAGCTCACTAGCAAAACAAGTAAAATAAAGACCGGCTGATTAAACACAAGTCCTAAATATCCCGGTACAACCAGTCCTGCCGGCACGATCCCTGTTTTTTCCGCGAAAATTAAACTGAGTAGTACACCTAAAATTAGTGCGATGTATAAATCTGATCCGAACATGTCTGCATTTCCCCCTAGCTTACGAGCTGCTTAACCTTGTATTCGTGGATTTTTTCAATTAAAGGCTCTGCGGCACCATGAATATTGCCGACGCCATATATGACACGATTGTGCATTCTTTTCTTTAACAATTCCATAATTTCATCTGTTGACTTATACTCTAGATCATGCAGTTTGTCTGCAGGAATTTTGCCTTCTTCATAGGCTTTTACGATCGGTTCTGTTGTTTCACCGATTAAGATCAGTTCACTTGCTTCAATATAAGGCAATACGTCATTTGCGAATTGCTGTGTCCGATCGACACGGTCTGCGCGGCAGTTCATGATGATGATCGGATCATCGGTCGGGTAACCGATTTCTTTTACACGTTTCCATATATTCAAAGTAGAAGAAGCGTCGTTTGCGGCAAACCCATTAACAAAGTGCCCAGGCTCGCTCGGACTGATCAACGGAAGAATTCTCATTGCTCCCGGATCTGGCGGCGCATTCAGCATTCCCTTAAATGCTGTTTCTTCGTCAATGCCGAGTGCTTGAGCCACGCCCAGCGCCAGAGAAGCGTTATCAGGGAATACCATGTATTCAAATTTACGTAAATATTCATCTGTAATTTTTGAGTTATCAGCAATGATGACTTTCGTGTTTCGTTCTTTTGCTTTTTGTTTAAAGAACTCGGTATATTCACTATCTGTAATGACAAGATGGCCATTATAAGGAATAGTAGCGGTAAACGCTTCTGCAATTTCATCAAGCGTCGGCCCCATGACATCCATATGATCCTCTAAAACGTTAACAATGACGCCGATATTAGCCTGCAGAAGTTCTTCCTGAAAGATGATTTGATAATCCGGGTTAACAGCCATGCACTCACTGACAATCGCGTTAGCCCCTCTTTCTACGGTTTCTCTCATGACCTCTTTTTGCTCTCCGATATTCGGCCCCTGAGGTTTCCGTTTAATCGGCTTTTCCTCCGGTGTGTCCCAGTAAATCATTCTTGCATCTGTTCCTGTTGTTTTTCCAACAGTCTTGTAACCGGCTTCTATTAATATTCCGGTTGTCAGCCTTGTCACAGTCGATTTTCCTCGGATGCCGTTAATATTCACCCGAACAGGGAGGGCATCAATGTTTTTCTGATGTCGTCGTTTTTCTAATATTCCGATGACCAGTATGACAGCACAGGCTATAATGAGTAACCACATTGCTTTTCGACATCTCCTTCTATATTGTTGTAAATTCATTCATCAGTATATAGAATCACTATGAATTCTCAATCGGCATTATGTAACATAATCTCCCCTAATCGACTAAGCCAAAATTCTCTTTTGAAAGAGATTTTATACCTACAAACTGTTTTCTATTTTTGGAAAACAGCAGGACTTACACCTTATCTCTTTTTTAAAAAATCAAAAGGAATGCGCTTTCATTTTTCTTCTGATATCCTTCTGGACGTATAGTCACACCCTGCTGTTTATATTTAATATGCATTTCAAATCAATCTTTTTTTCAGCCTGTGTTATCAAACTTCTCCTGCTCTCATGCGTGTTTCCGGTTCTTATGAACACAAAATGGTTTGATCCTGTTTCTTAAGGACAAGGTCATAATGTCATCCTTTCTGCATGGAATAAGCAATATGAGGCCCATTCCAAAATGACTAAGGAGGCCCGAGATGAAAACGCTAAATATACGAGTCCGAATTCTCTAACATAATTAAACATTTTCTGGGCTGATAGTCTTTCCTGTTTCTTTTCATTTACAGGTCTAAACGCATGACTTTGAAACAATTTTAATAAAACTTAATATTTGTTCAAGAAATCTTCATCCATATTTGTGAAGACTTTGTCAAAAAAAGAGTGAAAACCTTAAATTTCTCAATTATATATACAATTTACAATTAGATTTCTTTTGATATTTTTATTGCTAACTTCGGATTGTTCATGATAATCTATCTATGTAAACGGTTACATAAACAAGGAGGAGCTGTTTTGGCTACAATTAAAGATGTCGCCGGAGCGGCGGGCGTTTCAGTTGCGACGGTTTCCCGCGTCCTGAATGATAACGGCTATGTACACGAAGAAACACGAACGCGTGTCATAGCGGCGATGGAGAAGCTGAACTATTCCCCGAATGAAGTCGCCAGATCTCTATATAAAAGAGAATCCCGGCTGATCGGACTTTTGCTCCCGGATATCACAAACCCTTTCTTCCCCCAGCTTGCCCGCGGTGCGGAGGATGAATTGAACCAGGAGGGCTATCGCCTTATTTTCGGCAACAGTGACGAGGAATTGAAAAAAGAACTTGAGTACCTTCAAACATTTAAGCAGAACCATGTTGCAGGCATTATTGCCGCAACGAATTACCCGGATCTTGAGGAATACAGCGGCATGAATTATCCGGTCGTTTTTCTGGACAGAACACTCGATGGGGCCCCTTCCGTGTCCAGTGATGGCTATACAGGAGGAAAGTTAGCAGCCGAAGCTATCATTCACGGAAAAAGCCGACGCATTACGCTCTTGAGAGGCCCCGCTCACCTGCCGACAGCTCAAGACCGCTTTAACGGCGCTTTGGAAATCTTACAGCAGGCTGAAGTTGATTTTCAGGTCATTGAGACGGCTTCATTTTCTATTAAAGATGCACAATCGATGGCGAAGGAGCTGTTTGCCGCTTATCCAGCGACAGACGGTGTGATCGCGAGTAACGATATTCAAGCCGCTGCAGTTTTACATGAAGCATTGCGGCGCGGAAAAAATGTGCCGGAGGACATTCAAATTATCGGCTATGATGACATTCCGCAAAGCGAGCTGCTGTTCCCGCCACTGTCTACAATTAAACAGCCATCATATGATATGGGGAAAGAAGCAGCCAGACTGCTTTTGCGTATCATCAAAAAACAGCCGCTGGCAGAAACGGCAATTCAAATGCCGGTCACCTATATAGGAAGAAAGACGACAAGAAAGGAAGATGATGATGCGTAATATTTGTGTAATTGGAAGTTGTTCTATGGATTTAGTGGTCACCTCGGACAAACGCCCAAAAGCCGGTGAAACGGTTCTTGGCACGTCGTTTCAAACTGTGCCGGGCGGCAAAGGAGCAAATCAGGCGGTTGCCGCAGCCAGACTTGGGGCTCAAGTGTTTATGGTCGGGAAGGTTGGAGACGATCATTATGGAACAGCTATTTTGAATAACTTAAAAGCAAACGGTGTTCGCATTGACTATATGGAACCGGTTACACACAAAGAAAGCGGAACCGCCCACATTGTGCTTGCTGAAGGTGATAACAGCATTGTCGTTGTCAAAGGCGCGAACGATGACATCACCCCAGCGTATGCGATACACGCGCTCGAACAGATTGAAAAGGTTGATATGGTCCTGATTCAGCAGGAAATTCCAGAGGAAACGGTTGATGAGGTGTGCAAATACTGCCATTTCCACGATATCCCGATCATGCTAAACCCGGCACCGGCCCGCCCGCTGAAGCAGGAAACAATTGATCACGCCACCTATCTCACGCCAAATGAACACGAGGCTTCGATCTTATTCCCTGAGCTTGCCATTTCTGAAGCTCTGGCGCTTTATCCGGCAAAGCTCTTTATTACGGAAGGAAAACAAGGCGTCCGCTATTCAGCTGGCAGCAAAGAGGTGCTCATTCCGTCCTTCCCTGTTGAGCCCGTTGATACAACCGGAGCCGGTGATACGTTTAACGCAGCGTTTGCCGTGGCTCTGGCTGAAGGAAAAGACATTGAAGCTGCATTGCGGTTTGCCAATCGAGCGGCTTCCCTTTCTGTCTGTTCCTTCGGTGCCCAAGGCGGAATGCCGACAAGAAATGAAGTAGAGGAGCTGCTGTCATGAAAAAACACGGTATACTGAACAGCCATCTTGCCAAGCTTTTAGCTGACCTTGGCCACACTGATAAAATTGTCATCGCGGATGCAGGACTGCCGGTTCCTAACGGCGTTTTGAAAATTGATCTTTCATTAAAGCCGGGTCTCCCGGCTTTCCAAGATACAGCGGCAGTGATCGCTGACGAGATGGTCGTCGAAAAAGTCATTGCCGCAGCTGAAATAAAAACATCTAATCAGGAGAATGCGAGATTTTTAGAAAATCTTTTCTCTAAACAAAAGATTGAATACCTTTCTCACGAGGAGTTTAAGCTGCTGACAAAAGAAGCAAAAGCCATCATTAGAACGGGTGAATTCACACCATATGCCAACTGCATCCTGCAGGCGGGTGTGCTTTTCTAGAAAGGAGGAGAAAACATGCAGATTGAAATGAAAGACATTCATAAAGCATTCGGAAAAAACCAGGTGCTATCAGGCGTTTCCTTTCAGCTCTTACCTGGCGAGGTTCACGCGTTAATGGGAGAAAACGGCGCCGGCAAGTCCACGCTTATGAACATTCTGACAGGCCTGCACAAATCGGATCAAGGTCAAATCAGCATAAACGGAAACGAAACGTATTTTTCCAATCCAAAAGAAGCGGAACAGCATGGAATAGCCTTTATTCATCAGGAATTGAATATCTGGCCGGAAATGACTGTTCTGGAGAATCTATTTATCGGTAAGGAGATATCCTCCAAGCTGGGTGTTTTACAAACAAGAAAAATGAAAGCGCTAGCAAAAGAACAATTTGACAAACTCTCTGTCTCTCTTTCTCTCGATCAAGAAGCCGGCGAATGTTCTGTCGGACAGCAGCAAATGATTGAAATCGCAAAAGCGCTTATGACAAATGCCGAAGTGATCATTATGGATGAGCCGACCGCTGCTTTGACCGAACGAGAAATCAGCAAGCTCTTTGAGGTCATTACAGCATTAAAAAAGAACGGCGCCTCCATTGTCTATATTTCTCATCGCATGGAAGAAATTTTTGCGATTTGCGACAGAATTACCATCATGCGTGACGGAAAAACAGTGGATACAACAAACATCTCAGAAACTGATTTTGATGACGTCGTCAAAAAAATGGTCGGACGGGAGCTGACTGAACGATATCCAAAACGCACTCCTTCTCTCGGTGACAAAGTATTCGAGGTGAAAAATGCTTCCATAAAAGGGAGTTTTGAAGACGTCAGCTTTTATGTTCGTTCCGGTGAGATCGTCGGTGTTTCAGGATTAATGGGAGCCGGCCGGACAGAAATGATGAGAGCGCTGTTCGGCGTTGACAGGCTGGACACGGGTGAGATATGGATCGCTGGGAAAAAGACAGCGATTAAGAACCCGCAGGAAGCGGTGAAAAAAGGGCTCGGTTTTATTACAGAGAACCGCAAGGATGAAGGGCTCCTGCTCGACACCTCGATTCGCGAGAATATTGCCCTGCCCAATCTGTCCAGCTTTTCACCAAAGGGTCTCATTGATCACAAGCGGGAGGCTGAATTTGTCGATCTGTTAATCAAACGCCTGACTATCAAAACAGCATCACCGGAAACGCACGCACGCCATTTGTCAGGTGGAAACCAGCAAAAAGTGGTGATAGCCAAGTGGATCGGCATCGGACCGAAAGTGCTTATCTTGGATGAGCCAACCAGAGGTGTGGATGTTGGAGCCAAACGAGAGATTTATACGCTGATGAATGAGCTGACCGAACGCGGCGTCGCTATCATCATGGTGTCATCAGAGCTGCCGGAAATTCTCGGAATGAGCGATCGGATTATCGTTATCCATGAAGGCAGAATCAGCGGAGAAATCGATGCGCAAGAAGCAACACAAGAACGAATTATGACACTTGCCACGGGAGGGCGGTAATATGAAAACGGAACAACTGCAAACAGAACAAAAACGGATTCACTTCGACGGAGTCATGCAAAAACTCGGCCCGTTTCTAGGTTTATTTATTCTCGTTATCATTGTATCTATTTTAAATCCCAGCTTTCTTGAACCGCTGAATATTTTAAACCTGCTTCGCCAGGTCGCCATTAACGGATTAATCGCGTTCGGCATGACGTTTGTGATTTTGACAGGCGGCATTGATCTTTCTGTCGGCGCTATTCTTGCCCTGTCCAGTGCTTTAGTTGCGGGGATGATTGTGTCCGGTGTCGATCCGGTTCTCGCGATCATCCTTGGCTGTATCATTGGTGCCGTACTCGGCATGATCAACGGATTATTGATCACAAAAGGAAAAATGGCGCCCTTTATCGCCACACTTGCGACTATGACTGTGTTTCGCGGACTGACGCTTGTGTATACTGACGGAAATCCGATTACCGGACTTGGCACAAACTACGCTTTTCAGATGTTCGGACGCGGTTACTTTTTAGGCATTCCTGTACCGGCAATTACGATGGTTCTTGCCTTTGTCATCCTTTGGGTGCTTCTTCATAAAACACCATTTGGACGCCGAACATACGCTATCGGCGGTAATGAAAAAGCCGCGCTCATTTCAGGCATCAAAGTGACACGCGTGAAAGTGATGATCTATTCTTTAGCTGGACTTTTATCCGCTCTTGCAGGTGCCATATTGACTTCCCGCCTGCATTCGGCCCAGCCGACTGCGGGGGAATCGTACGAACTTGATGCTATCGCGGCAGTCGTCTTAGGCGGGACAAGTCTTTCCGGCGGCCGCGGACGCATTGTCGGCACGTTAATCGGGGTGCTGATCATCGGCACACTTAATAACGGGCTTAATCTGCTTGGCGTTTCATCATTTTATCAGCTGGTTGTCAAAGGGATTGTTATCTTAATTGCGGTATTATTAGACCGCAAGAAGTCAGCATAGGAGGGTTTTCACATGAAAAAGGCTGTATCCGTCATTTTAACGTTATCATTATTTTTGTTAACCGCCTGTTCGCTTGAGCCTCCCCAATGGGCAAAGCCATCAAACTCAGGGAACAAAAAGGAATTCACCATCGGCTTGTCCGTCTCAACGCTTAATAATCCTTTTTTTGTCTCATTAAAAAAGGGTATCGAAAAAGAAGCTGAAAAACGGGGAATGAAAGTCATCATTGTTGATGCACAAAATGATTCATCGAAACAGACGAGTGACGTGGAAGATTTAATTCAGCAAGGCGTTGATGCATTATTAATCAACCCGACTGATTCTTCGGCGATCTCAACGGCAGTAGAATCTGCAAACGCAGTCGGTGTGCCCGTCGTAACAATCGATCGATCTGCCGAACAAGGAAAAGTTGAAACTCTCGTTGCTTCCGATAATATAAAAGGCGGTGAAATGGCCGCGGCGTTTATTGCCGACAAACTTGGAAAAGGAGCAAAGGTAGCAGAGCTTGAAGGCGTGCCTGGCGCATCTGCCACACGGGAACGCGGCTCAGGCTTCCATAACATCGCAGACAAAAAGCTCAATGTCGTCACAAAACAATCAGCTGACTTTGACCGCACCAAAGGTCTGACAGTCATGGAAAATCTGCTGCAGGGGCATCCTGATATCCAAGCTGTTTTTGCTCACAATGATGAAATGGCGCTCGGTGCTCTCGAGGCAATTAACAGTTCGGGGAAAGACATATTGGTGATCGGTTTTGACGGCAATAAAGATGCGCTCGCTTCCATTAAAGACGGAAAGCTATCAGCCACCGTTGCTCAGCAGCCTGAATTAATCGGTAAATTGGCTACAGAAGCAGCAGATGATATTTTGCACGGAAAAAAAGTGAAAAAATCAATATCCGCGCCTCTCAAACTAGAAACACAAAAATAATAGTCAAGGATCAGATTTTTATCTGATCCTTTTTCATGTTTAGAAACCTGCGATAACGTGAATATGGATATAGAATGAATTATTTCTCTTACGTGAGGAGAGGAACGACATGAACAAACCAATAAAAATATTTTCGACTTTAGCACTTGCGGCTGGAATGACTGCAGCTACTGCAGGCGGCGCTAACACGATCCATGCTCAACAGCCAGAAACAACTGTAAGCATTGACGATTTATACAGTTATCCGATTGATTCTTATTTGGTGTCAGCAGAGGCTCTAAATGTCAGAACGAAGGCTTCCGCATCAAGCCAGAAAGCCGATACACTGCACTTAGGCGATAGCTTAAATCTGATTTCCTTCTCAAATGCTGACTGGGCAAAGGTTCATTATAAAAACGGAAAAACAGGCTTTGTCTCCACTCATTACATTGTAAAAGCAGCAACAACAGTAAAAACCAAAACAAAAACGAAAGTATACACATCTGCTGACGGAAAGGGCATCAAGACTCTCCCAGCAAACACAAGCGTTTCTTTTTTAGGCTGGAGTAAAACGAATAAAGGCGGTTTTGATTTTGATTGGGTATTCGTTGATTACGGCGGTGCGACAGGTTATTTGAAAACAAAGGATTTACACATGACAAAATAACTGAGAGGGATTCCGTATTTGTGCGGAATCTCTTTTATTATGAATTGATTTGTCACATTCCCTAGATATTTCTCAGGAAATATTGTCGTATGCTGTGTCGAAACCTTACATGATCAACGACATTTTTGTTCACGCTAAAAAGCGGAGGTGTAAATATGGATCAATTTGAAGCAGCATATGAATCGTATAAAACCCGGCAAACAACTGCCGATCAGGAAAATGTTCCATCTGGAAAAGAAGAAATTATTGCGGTTAGAAGAAATGAGGAAGACAATATTATCGCAGTGAAAACCAATACAGGAAGAGAGCTCGATTACCCTACAGCGCTGTCAGAAGCAAAAGCAGGAAAACTCGCTCATGTTGATGTCTTTCATAAATACGGACGTGACATTTTGCGAAGTGAACCGGACGGCACGAAGGAAAATAACCTGTCTGAACTGCCTGATTTTTAAACAAGTACAGCCCTGCCGTATGTTGGGCAGGGCTTTCTTTTAAACAAAAGGCTGCTGGATGTATTCGGCTAATCGTTTTGCACTGAGAGAAATATCCTCTGCAGTTGCATAATTCACGCCATAGAACACATATGGAGGCAGATACTTCATACCGATCAGATTACTCGTGGCCTGAAATGGTTTCAATAGCTCACTGATCGAGTAATGGTTTGCTCCGCCGGCTTGATATTTTTCCGCTTCGCTTCCTGTTGATACAGCCAGCATCAGCTCCTTGCCATGCAAAGCATTTCCTTCTGAACCAAAAGCCCAGCCGTAAGTCAGCACAAGATCCTGCCATTTTTTCAAGAGCGGCGGAGAGCTGTACCAATATAGCGGGAATTGAAAGACAATCCGATCGTATTGCTCGCACAGCTGCTGTTCCTTCGCAACATCTATCGCTTCGTCCGGGTATTCCTTATAAAGATCCCGCACCGTGATATTATCATGTTTGCTCAATTCCTCAGCCCACGCCTTATTAACAACTGAGGTCTCCATATGAGGATGAACTGCCAAAACCAATATTTTCATCAGACCACACCTTTACTGTTTTGATGTTATTTTATCTAAAATCAGGAAAAGAGCCAAATAAAAAGAAAGCCCTGCAAAAAGGGGCTTTCTTTTTTTCTATTATTCAGGGCTTCCTTCAGTTGTTTCGATATCTTTCGCAAAATCAGGGTTATCCAGATTCGCATTAAAGAAATCCGCTGTGTTCGGAAGTCTGAGATTCATGTTCATTTTTTGAGAAATCGTAACTTTGCAATCCTCTAGCACATAGTCAAAAACGTGTCCGCCTGAATTGCGTCCTTCGTCAATGAAGTGCAGGTGATAGCCAGAAACAGCGATTCCGTTTGCATAAGCTGGTGTCAAGAAACCTACGATCGTTCCTCTCACGTTGTCAAAGTTGAAAATCGGTTGTGTTTTGACCGCTTCAACCATTGGCACGTAAGGTTTTTCTTGCAATTCTACCGTCCTTGTCTGCACCTTTTTAAACAGTCCGTCAATACGGATTGCATAAAATAAGTTTCTGCTTGGCAGCATGCTGTTGATCTCTTTTTCAAAGTCTTCACGTGTCATTTTCGCATCAATTTTGTGCGTCATGTCCGGTGTAAAGAACGTAAATGAACAGAACGGTGAACGGTCCCCTTTTTGGACCGGTGTCGCGGTTCCGTCTGAGCGGAGACGGTAAAATTCGCCGTCAAACCCAATCAGCTCTCCGTCAAGCTTGTTAAAGGTTCCGATACCGAAGTCCCCATATTTCGGAATCTCTGACAGTTCAAAATCCCCGTCATATACTCCGTCTAATAGAGAAGTCATTGTTGATACTTGATAAATCTGGCTCACAGGCTGTTCTTTTTGGCCGCGGCTGAGCACTTGAATGTTGCTTTCGCGTTTCATATTTCCCCTCACTCCTTTTAATTAGTGCTGTTCATAAAACAGTGTCGTGATGCGCAGAGTGCTAGAGAGCTTTCGTTTTCATGAGTTCCCCGAATTCTTTCGGAAGCTTGTCACTTGCTAAATTAATGTTATCACTGTAGTCAACCGGGACATCAATGATGACAGGACCTTCAGCGTTCATGCCTTGACGCAGAACATCTGCCAGCTGGCCTGGTGATTCTACGCGCAAGCCAGTTGCTCCGAAGCTTTCCGCATACTTCACGATATCGATATTTCCGAAATCGACCGCAGATGTACGGTTATATTTTTTCAATTGCTGGAATGCAACCATGTCATATGTGCTGTCGTTCCATACAATGTGTACAATTGGTGCTTTTAGTCGAACTGCTGTCTCTAACTCCATTGCTGAGAATAAGAAACCGCCGTCACCAGAGACAGAAACCACTTTTTCTCCCGGTTTCACCAATGAAGCGCCGATTGCCCAAGGAAGCGCAACGCCGAGTGTTTGCATACCGTTACTGATCATTAATGTTAACGGCTCATAGCTGCGGAAATAACGTGACATCCAAATCGCGTGTGAACCGATGTCACAGGTCACTGTAACATGATCATCGACTGCATTACGCAATTCTTTAACGATTTCAAGAGGATGCACTCTGTCTGATTTCCAATCTGCAGGCACCTGCTCACCCTCATGCATATATTGTTTTAAATCAGAAAGGATTCTCTGCTCACGTTCTGCAAAGTCCACTTTTACAGCATCATGTTCGATATGATTGATCGTGGATGGAATGTCACCAATCAATTCAAGTTCCGGCTGATAAGCATGGTCAATGTCAGCAATAATCTCGTCTAAATGGATGATTGTCCGGTCTCCATTGACATTCCAGAATTTCGGATCATATTCAATTGGGTCATAGCCGATAGTCAGAACGACATCCGCCTGCTCAAGCAACAAATCGCCAGGCTGGTTGCGGAATAAACCGATCCGGCCGAAGTACTGATCCTCTAAATCTCTTGAAAGGGTACCGGCAGCCTGATATGTTTCAACAAATGGAAGCTGAACCTTTTTCAAAAGCTTGCGAACCGCTTTAATCGCTTCCGGTCTTCCGCCTTTCATGCCGACTAAAACGACAGGAAATTTTGCTGTTTGTATTTTTGCAATGGCCGCACTGATTGCATCATCTGCTGCAGGACCGAGTTTTGGCGCTGCAACAGCACGCACGTTTTTCGTATTTGTGACTTCATTCACAACATCTTGCGGAAAGCTGACAAAAGCGGCCCCAGCCTGCCCTGCTGACGCTATTCTAAAAGCATTTGTAACAGCTTCCGGTATATTTTTTACATCTTGAACCTCTACACTGTATTTTGTAATCGGCTGAAATAACGCCGCATTATCTAAAGATTGATGTGTCCGTTTTAAACGATCTGAACGGATCACGTTTCCAGCAAGCGCAACGACAGGGTCTCCTTCAGTGTTCGCTGTCAGCAAACCTGTTGCCAAGTTAGATGCACCCGGCCCTGATGTGACTAACACGACTCCCGGTTTTCCAGTTAAACGGCCGACTGCTTGCGCCATAAATGCTGCATTTTGTTCGTGCCGGGCAACGATAATTTCAGGTCCTCTATCTTGTAAAGCGTCGAATACCGCATCAATTTTTGCACCCGGAATGCCAAATACATGTGTGACACCTTGCTCCACTAAGCAATCAACAACAAGCTCCGCCCCTCTGTTTTTCACAAGGGATTTTTGTTCTTTTGTTGCTTTTGTCAACACCCTCACTCCTTATTATGCATTTTAACGTAAAATTTTAAATGTCTTGTGATACGTTTCACTATACACTCTTTGGAAATTGACCTCCAATATCGATTCGCCTTATGATTAATATGTAATACGAATTATTAACCTATGAAGGGAATGCATATTGAATGGAGCTTCGCCATCTTCAATACTTTATCGCGGTAGCTGAAGAGCTTCATTTCGGAAAGGCTGCCCGACGGCTGAACATGACGCAGCCTCCTCTCAGCCAGCAGATCAAACAGCTGGAGGAAGAAGTCGGGGTTACGCTTCTGAAAAGGACAAAACGATTTGTCGAGCTTACCGCAGCAGGAGAAATCTTTTTAAATCATTGCCGCATGGCCTTGATGCAAATCGGTCAAGGAATTGAACTGGCACAGCGGACGGCCCGAGGCGAGCACGGCCATCTCGTAATCGGTTTTGTCGGATCAGCTACATATGAATTTCTGCCGCCGATTGTCCGGGAATATCGCAAAAAATTCCCATCTGTAAAAATAGAGTTACGTGAAATATCCTCTTCTAGGCAGCAGGAGGAGCTACTAAAGGGCAATATTGATATTGGTATACTTCATCCTCCCTTACAGCATACAGCTTTGCATATCGAAACCGCCCAAAGCAGCCCTTGTGTTTTAGCTTTGCCTAAGCAACACCCATTGACTTCTAAGGAATCAATTACGATTGAGGATTTAAGAGATGAACCGATTATTACTGTAGCTAAAGAAGCATGGCCTACTCTATACATGGATTTTATTCAGTTCTGTGAGCAAGCGGGCTTCCACCCAAACATCGTCCAGGAAGCTACAGAATATCAAATGGTGATTGGTTTAGTCAGTGCTGGAATCGGTATTACATTTGTTCCTTCCTCAGCCAAAAAATTATTTAATTTGGATGTTACTTATCGAAATATGGACCAAATACAGCTTAATGCAGAATGGGTTATCGCTTACCGCAAAGACAATCATAATCCGCTTTTAAAGCACTTTATCCATATTTCAAATTGTCAACAGACAAGAACTAAAGAGAGTGATGCAGGTGCATGAACGATACTTGCAATCTCTTTTTTCTTTTGGGATTCTTATGGAATTTTTATCAATTTAATATAATCGCTTAGTACAACTTCATATCAGTATACGTATACATACAGTACAAATAGTTGGCAAGGACATTAGTAAGCGTATGACAATCGTTTGTTTAAAAATGAAAGATAGAGAGGTGAAGTAAATTATTGAGTTCACCAGCATATTAACATTGCTCGCTTTTTTTGTAACACTGATTTTTATTTACTGGAGGCCAAAAGGACTAAATGAAGCTATCCCCGCAACATTAGGCGCTTTAATGGTTTTATTGTGCGGAAGTGTTTCATTGGCAGACTTGGGGGAAATAGGAACAAAAGTCACGGGTGCATCGGTTACAATCCTTGCCACTATGATTATGGCCATTGCACTGGAAAGCTTTGGTTTCTTTTATTGGGTGGCTGCAAAACTGCTTCAGCAATCCAGGGGTTCTGGCATCAAGCTTTTTTGGCTAACCAATTTGCTCTGCTTTCTCATGACCATTTTCCTAAATAATGATGGGAGCGTATTGATCACAACCCCAATCCTTTTGCTTGTACTAAAATATTTAGGTTTAAAAAAACATCAAAAAACCCCATATTTATTAAGCGGTGTTTTAATAGCCACAGCCTCTAGCGCACCGATTGGCGTAAGTAATATTGTGAATTTAATTTCTCTCAAAATCATTGGAATGGATCTGTATCTTCACACCGCCATGATGTTTGTCCCTAGTATGATGGGACTCATTTTTATGACTTGTCTACTGTTTATGTTCTTTTATAAACGTCTTCCCAAAAGCCTGCCAGATATACCGGGACATTTTCAGTCTCTGCAGCATAGAAGGTACCATCCCCTTCATTCACCATCAGCTCCTTTACGAGAACGAAATCAAACAAAAATAATGTTGTTTGTGCTTGCATTTGTTTTTCTCGTCAGAATGAGTCTATTTGCAGCATCATATACCGGTATTTCTGTTCCTCTTGTCGCTGTCATCGGATCTTTTATTCTTTTGGGCTGGAGATGGATTTATTTCAAAACCTCCCCAAAAGACTTGTTATACAAATCTCCTTGGCACATTTTTATATTCGCTTTTACTATGTATGTCTTAATTTATGGTCTGCATAATATCGGGTTCACTGAGTTACTTGTGAGTTATTTTGAACCTGTGGTTTCTGGAAGCCTCGCCCATGCAACTTTCGCATCGGGTATCTCTACTTCAGTTTTTTCTAATCTATTTAACAACCATCCAGCTTTAATGATCAGTACTTTTACCTTAACTGAAATGCCACTGAATCCTTCAACAACAAAAATCATCTACTTGGCAAATATTATCGGCAGTGATATCGGTTCATTATTATTACCTATAGGAACCTTAGCAACGCTTATTTGGATGCATATATTAAAACAGCATGATGAAAGTATTTCATGGGGCGAATATATCAAAACGACCATTATCATCATTCCGCTGACTGTTCTTTTTACGTTGGCATGTTTATATTTTTGGATCAGTTGGCTATTTCTTTAGAACAGGATGAAACAAAAAACTGCCTTCCGCTATTCAAGAGGGCAGTTTTTATACACTAGGGAAGATGCATTGTCTTTAGATGATTTAACTTCCAAATGACCGGCTCTCCACTTGCGTTGATTAGCTCAATTATATTATTGGAAACATCCTTTAATAGACCGACTTTTTCTGGCACCTCTCCCATATCAAATATGACCAATTCACCAATATATTTTTTGATCTGCTCCTCAAAATTACGGACAAGAGGAACATTGGAAGGCACGACAGGCAATTGTGAGTTATCAAGAGTATACGGTGTTTGTTCAGTTGAATAGGGGGTAAACCATTTTAAATGATGCATAGATATAAAAAGTATTTTAAATACGGGTGAAAAAAATACAATATAATCATTTAAAACATTTGTAACATATCCATGTATCGATCGACCCCCAGTTACATAAACTTCAATAAACTGGCCTTTGACCTTGTTTAATGTATTTCTATATGAAAAAGCTTGAGTTTCTGCCTCTGTCATTGGATCTTCCGGATTTATCAAAATTGATTTCTCAGTGCTGGTCATTATTTTCGCCTTGTTCATTTGATGAAGATGCAACAATGGAATATAAAGATAATTGCAACCATCAAAAATAACAAAAATGTCCTGTCCGATATCTATGAGGGTGCCAACAAACCTTGTATCTCCTGAAATGACAACCTCAACATCTGTGTCAAGTAATTGATTCAAACGTTTCACCATTCTCCTCCTTTAACTGAAAAAGGGCATCACTTAATCTGATGCTCCTCGTTATCAATTAAAATTTACGTTTCCAGTGATAGTCTATCGTTCTGACAATCGTTTCATAGCTATAATCTTCTTTTTGTTTTCCTGAACTTTTTAAGGAACTTGAATAACCTGGTGATCTTGATGATTGATGATCTGAAGATTTTGATGATCGTTTAGATGATTTTGATGAACTCCTTGAACCTGATGAGCTGTAAGATTTTGAAGATTGATAATCTGAAGATTTTGATGACCGTTTAGATGATTTTGATGAACTTTTTGAACGTGACGAACGACCAGATTTGGATGATTGATAATCCGAAGATTTTAGTGATCGTTTAGATGACTTTGACGAACTTTTTGAACGTGACGAACGACCAGATTTGGATGATTGATAATCTGAAGATTTTAGTGATCGTTTAGATGATTTTGACGAACTTTTTGAACGTGACGAACGACCAGATTTGGATGATTGATAATCTGAAGATTTTAGTGATCGTTTAGATGATTTTGAAGAAATGAACGAACTGCTGTCTTTATCATTATTGTCTTCTTGGTTTTGCTCATTCTTTTGATCCTCTTTTTTGTGCGACCCTTTTGGACCTAAGCTGATGCTTTTTATGTGAAAAGGATAGATGCGAAGCACCTCTTGATTTTTTACTAAAGTATAATGACCGTCGGCATTATCTACAAGGATACCCTCAATGGCTTCCGGACCTCCACGATTAATGGAAACCCATTTATGAGTTAGGCTCTTAAAAACCTCGCTTAAATCATCAGCTTCCAGGACACCTGCTGGCGTCTGTTCTTCTGTTTTCAAATCGGGATCATGTTTACTTATACTTTTGATGTGATGAATATTAAAATACACTACCCCATCCTCACTTGTGTTTAACGCAGCGTAATCATCTCCCAGCCAGACCAATCTTCCTTTTTTAGATTCCGGACCCCCTTGATTAAATTGAACTGATTGGTTCATTAATTGTCCGATTAAGCTATGAAAATCATCAGCATCGGGCATTTCCTCGGTCTCAATTGTTGTGGCGCTATTATTGGTATCCTCAGTAATACTTTTCACATGATCCAACTGATAATAAATTATTTTTTTTTCAGCTTGTAAAGCAATATAATCTGATTTTACAGCAGCTAATTTTCCTTTTTTAGATTCCGGACCTCCACGATATACAGTAACAATTTTATCTTTCATTGAATGCAAAAAGTTATAATAAGATATTTCATCATTTGAATGATACTTCTTTCTCCTCTTGCTCATTCAAGTTCCTCCTAGTCACTTATACATAGATGATAAACATACTGCATATATACGTGTCACATTTATTTGTTGAACTAATTCAATAGCCTAATTGTCGCTTTTTCAGCAAGCAGAATACCTATTTTCATGCATTCATAAAATACTTAAATTATTTTTGAGGTATTGTGAACGGTTTTTAATATATTCACAAATCACATCCGGCTCACGGTCAAAACGCTCAACATCATTCTTTTTATATGGGTCCATCAGGATAAAAGGCCTAATCCGCTCATACATCGCCATGATTTTCGGTTCCATATATTCTATCGTAAAAAGAGATTGGAGCGTTTTTTCTAACAGGCGCTTGTAAGACCTGCGAAAATCGGGTTCATCCAATATCCGGGCGGTTAGTGTATTAAATCCTTGAATCCTTACATAATCGGCAGCCATCCGCTCTCCATGGATATCCCTGCCCCAGGTCGCATCATAATCCCAAGGAATTACCTCAAATAGTCCGGTTTCCCCGCTTCTGTATAATGCGTAGTTGTGGACAAACCCGTCATAGTTTGAGGTGAATACAATACCGGCAAGCCAGCGCAAATACTTATCGACATCCACGTGCTTTGTCACTTCTGACTTAAACTGGGCTTTAGGGACAGTATTAATTTTAAAAATCATATCCTGTAAATAAAAATCATCTTCCACAGTCCCTGTCTTCTTTTCATATCCAAGCTCCAGCGACGTCTTCGTCTCCTTTTCCAAATCGCTCATCAGAGAAAAGTTAGCATCATCATCCACCGCGTAAAAAATCGCACCATCCGCCAGCTTCCTTTTAGCTAAGTAATATTCATCAACGGATTCTAGTTCAAGATAAACCCCTTCATTCTTCCCATTCATCTTTACAAACACAAACTCTGCCTTTGGAGACAGCGTCCCTAGCTCTGAGAAAAAATCCAGAGACAATTTGTTTCTCATCAAGGAAGGATCTTTATACTCCGCATTTAGGTGAATCTCTCGTGCGCCGCGGAATAATTTAGGCTGATAAAAGGAAATATGGTATGACTTCTTTTTGAAGTCTCTGATATGTGATCCCCGATAAGCGATATCAATATCCAGCCTTTTTTGATTAACCTTCATCACAGCCGGCACCGGATCATCGTCCCATATATCCTTTTTTAATTCACGCAAATCTTTTGGATGAACAAACAGCTGATAAAGCGGTAAATTGGATTGATTCTTCATCCATAATCCCCCTTACAAATTTTAGGCTTTTATTTTTATAAGATCTCAGCGGAACACTTATACACTTTTTAAAACCGCGCGTACTATGAGGGTAGTAAGGATCTTCATCCTTAACATATTTATAAAAAGGAGGATTTCAAATTGGGCCACTATTCCCATTCTGACATCAAAGAAGCGGTGAAATCCGCAAAAAAAGAAGGTTTAAAGGATTATTTATATCAAGAGCCTCATGGAAAAAAACGCAGTCATAAAAAGTCGCACCGCACTCACAAAAAATCACGCAGCCACAAAAGATCATTCTGTTCTCACAAAAGATCTCGCAGCCATAAGAAATCATTCTGCTCTCACAAGAAATCTCGCAGCCACAAAAAATATTACTGTTCTCACAAAAAATCTCGCAGCTACAAAAAATCATACCGTTCTCACAGAAAATCTCGCAGCCACAAAAAATCTCGCAGCTTCAAAAGATCGTTCTGTTCTCACAAAAGATCTCGCAGCTTTAAAAAGTCATGCCGCACTCACAAAAGATCTCGCAGCTTTAAAAAGTCATGTCGCACACACAAAAGATCTCGCAGCTTTAAAAAATCATGCCGCACACACAAAAAATCATATCGTTCCCATAAGAAACACTGCAAAAAACACGATGATTATGACAGCAAAAAAGAATACTGGAAAGACGGCAATTGCTGGGTAGTCAAAAAGAAATACAAATAATCTAAGTTTCCATTGTTTCAATAGGCTGCCGGCGAAAGTACGGAAGCCTATTTTTTCATTTCCCCTGTATTAGATATATGTCATGACATAACATATGCAACCCGCATCATTTGGTTTCCTTGAAACCATTTCGTTATAATCAAGATATCCTAACAATAAAGGCGGTTGTTGCCATGTACATATTTCAAGCTGACCAGCTTAGTGCCAAAGACACATACAAGCTATTGTCAGGTACCGTTATTCCCCGCCCCATTGCATTTGTGACAACACTTTCTTCAGGAGGAACGGTAAATGCCGCGCCTTTCAGCTTTTATAACGTCGTCAGCTCAGATCCTCCGCTCCTCAGTATTTCTGTGAACAGGGCGGGTGGACGCCAAAAAGATACAGCCCGAAACGCAGTGGAAAACGGAGAGTTTGTCATTCATGTCAGTGATGAAGCCATCATTGAAGATATCAATGAAACGGCTGCAAACTTAGGGCCGGATGAAAGCGAGCTTACGCGCACCTCGCTTCACCCTGTTGAAAGCAAAGCTGTTTCGGTTCCCGGCATTCAGGAAGCACGTGTTCGCTTTGAGTGCACATTAGAGCGGCATATCACCTTTGACAATGATCAAGGAGTCACTACAGCAGATCTGCTCATTGGAAGAGTCGTCTGCTTCCACCTAGACGAAAAGGTGTATGATGCAGAAAAGGGATATATTTTAACAGATGAATTAAAGCCAGCCTCACGATTGGCGGGAAACCACTATGCCAAGCTCGGGGAAGAATTCACACTGATTCGTCCCAGCTGAACAGAAGGACTATTTAAATAGAAGAAACTAGTCAAAAAGACCTTGTGATTACAAAATGTTACCTATAAAAAAAGAACACCCAGAGAAAGCTTCGGGTGTTCTTTTATGAAACAATTTTCCTTTTTCTTCGTATAAAAGATAAAGAGGGGGGATTAGAATGGAAGGCACTCATTTTTTGATTGTGATACTGGTCATGTTATTTACCAATATTGCTTTTTATACCTATGCCCGAAAAAAACTTGGAATCCCTAAACCACCTCGGTGGTATAAACCTGTAAATAGCACACAAGGATTGCTGGACATCATCTTGCTCATTTTATTAAGTTTTTCTTTGTTTCACTTTCCTCCCGAGAAAATGCTTATTTTATTTCTACTCTTGTCGAATTGTTTACGTACATTTATGGAATGGAAATATAGGCAGGAAGAAAAACAATATGTACACTATTTATTTAGTGTCGCCCTACTTCTAGTTGTTCTTATTTATATTTGTATTTTCTTCTAATCTCAAATCCCCACAGCCGCTCCGTCTCCCCGAGGATCGGCTCCGCCTTGGAGAAACCCTTCTTCATCAACTTTGATTGCTGCCGCATGTCCCATCAGCGGATCATAGTCACCGACAACCTCCACGAGATGCCCGCTGTCTTTCAGTTTTTGGATTGTTTTTTCTGTGAATCTGCCCTCGACTCTGAGACCTTCGTATTCCTCTCCCCACGTTCTGCCCCATACCCAGCGTGGTTCGCTGATTGCCTGCTGTGGATTCATTCCGTAGTCCAACATTCGGGTAATGATGGCCGTCTGGGTCTGCGGCTGGCCTTCGCCGCCTTGTGTGCCGTACAGAATTTTTGGCTTTCCGCCTTTACAGACCATAGCCGGCATCAGTGTATGGAAGGTGCGCTTTCTCGGTTCAAGCGTGTTGATATGATTTTCATCCAGTGAGAAAAATGATCCGCGGTTTTGCAGTAATATGCCTGTATCACCGGCAGTGACTGCCGAGCCAAATTCAAAGTACAGGCTTTGAATGAATGACACTGCGTTGCCATCCGCATCGATTACGGCTGCATATGCCGTATCACTTCCCACCGGCCTGCTTTCTGCCGATACTGCAAGATAGCCGATTTCTTCTGCCAATTGTTTTGCATAACGTTTGTCCAAAAGCCTTTCAAGCGGAATGTCTGCAAACGCCGGATCAGTCAGGACGGCATCCCGATCTAGAAAACTCTTTTTCAATGCCTCCACAAGCACATGATAATACTCAAATGAACCGTGTTCGATTTGGGTGAAATCATAGTTTTCCAAAATGTTCAGTGTTAATAAACCGGTAAATCCCTGAGAATTCGGCGGCGCCTGATACACACTGTATCCTCGATAATCACTTGAGACAGGCTCCGTCCACTCGCCCCGGTGCGCTTTAAAATCATTGATTGTCATATAACTGCCGTTATTTTGTAAATACGAGACAATCCGCTGAGCGATATCTCCTTCATAAAATGCGCTTCTTCCTTTTTCAGCAATCACGTTCAGACTGTCTGCAAGCTCTTTTTGCACAAACCGCTCTCCCGGGACAGGTGCTTTGCCCTTTCTCGTGAAGATGCCAGCCGTGTAAGGCGTGGAGGCCAGCAGTTCAATATTCTTTTCTGTGTGACGGCACTGATCAGCTGATACAGGAAACCCCTTTTGGGCATAATCGCGTGCGGGCTCCAATACATCTGCAAGAGACAGACGCCCGTACTCCTTCAGGACCGCATCCCAGCTATCAACCATTCCCGGCACGGTAATGGCACTGTCAATTCCCCGAAGCGGAATCACGCTTTTTCCCTTATATACATCTCTCGTTACGTTTTTTCCTGAACGGCCGCTGCCATTGTAGACTTTTACTGACTTTGTGTCCTGGTGAAAGGTCAGCCAAAAGGCATCCCCGCCAAGTCCGGTCATATGCGGATACACAACCGCCAGGCAAGCACTCACCGCAACCGCGGCGTCAAATGCGTTACCTCCCTTGTCCAGTATCCGGTTTCCGGCCTGAGAAGCAAGATAATGCGGACTAACGATCATTTGCTTTGTACCGATGACAGATTTGTTCATCACAAGTCCCCTTTTTAAAAGATTTTCTTCAGTATAGGGAGCCTTATTTTTCACATCTACTGATCCGGCAGAAAAGCTGACGAACTTTCTTCTTTTCGAAAACAATAAGATATTTATTCATTCATTTCGAAAACAAATAAAAAATTTCTCGTTCGAAACGTAACTTTTTATGATAAAATGATGGCTAAAAGGCTACGAAAGCAGGTGGAGCAATTGAGTCATGAATATCAAATCCCCAACCTTGTACTTGATGAGACTGATAAACAAATTCTCACGATTTTGCATGAAGAAGGCAGAATTTCTTATACGGATCTTGGCAAAAGAGTCGATTTGTCCCGGGTCGCCGTCCAGGCTCGTATCAACCAATTAATTGAAGCAGGCGTTATTGAAAAATTCACCGCGGTCATCAATCCCGCTAAAATCGGCATCCATGTATCCGTGTTTTTCAATGTCGAGGTCGAACCGCAATTTTTAGAAGAAGTCGCTCTTAAGCTTGAGGAAGAGCCTGCGGTCACCAGTCTTTATCACATGACAGGTCCGAGCAAGCTGCATATGCATGGGATCTTTGCCAACGATCAGGAAATGGAAGAGTTTTTAACAAAACGGCTGTATCCATTGCGAGGCGTCGTCAGTGTTGATTGCCAGATGCTGATCAAACGATACAAAAGCCGTATGGGAATGAAGCTGTAAAGGAGAGAAACAAATGAAAAACCATCCTTATCGGGATATGACGGCCGCAATGGTACGCACCGGCATATTAGGATTCGGCGGCGGACCTTCCGTGATTCCGCTGATCCGCCATGAAGCGGTCAATAAATATAAATGGATTGACGATGATGAATTCGGAGAAATATTAGCAATCGCTAATGCGCTTCCCGGGCCGATTGCCACAAAAATGGCTGCGTATCTGGGCTTTAAGCTTAAAGGCACATTAGGTGCCATTGTGGCGACCCTCGCCCACATTCTGCCTACATGTCTTGCGATGGTGGGCTTGTTTGCGGCAGTAAATGTGTTAAGCCATTCAGCAATTGTTGCCGGCATGATAGGCGCCGTCACGCCGGTGATTGCAGTAATGCTCGGAATTATGGCGTACGAGTTTGGCCAAAAAGCCCTTAAAGGTTTCGGCTGGGTCACCGGCATTCTGTTTTTTATCATCGCTTTTATCGGCCTGCAAACGTTACAGATCAATCCCGGCCTTGTCATTATCATTTTCTTAGCGTACGGGGCGTTTCACTTTAAACTGAAAGACAAAGTCACAAATAAACATGATAAAGGAATGTCGGCCTCATGATATCTATCTATTTATTTATGGCGTTTTTTATCGCAAACCTACTGGGATATGGCGGCGGACCTGCGTCTATCCCGCTAATGTTTGAAGAAGTCGTAAACAGATACAACTGGCTTTCAAACGATCAATTCTCAAATATGCTCGCACTTGCGAATGCATTGCCGGGCCCCATCGCAACCAAAATCGCCGCATATGTCGGCTACAGTGCAGGCGGGTGGCCCGGCTTCCTGATTGCCCTGATCGCAACCGTTGTACCGTCGGCGCTCGCATTGATCGTCCTGCTGCGCATCATCCAGCGCTTCCGTCAATCCCCTGTTATCAAAGGCATGACACTGTCCGTTCAGCCTGTCATCGCGGTCATGATGCTCATTCTTACCTGGCAAATCGGCGCAGACGGCATCAAAGCGATCGGCTGGATTCAATCACTAGTGATTGCGGGGATCTCCCTCCTTGCCATGACAAAATTCAAAATGCATCCGGCATTTTTGATTATCGCGGCGTTTTTATATGGGGGCCTTGTGATCCCTCATTTATAGAAAAAAGCACCTGGACAGGTGCTTTTTTATTTTGGCCCAGAAATCCTGTTTGGTATATGGTTCCTCTCATTCTCACAGATTGCCCTGTATATAGGAGTCAATGAAAAAACTTGCAGATCCCGGCCTGCAAGTTTTACACGTGATTTTTCTGATAAAACGTTCGCAAAACATGTGTTTCAATGTCAACCAGGCGGACAGGGATCGGCAATCTGCTTTCTTGATTAAGCAGGCTCAACGTAATTTGATAACTGCTTTCTAAATCAATGTTATTTCCGCAAGACAAGAAAATAGGCTTCACATCCCGCCGCGTTCGCAGCGCCCGGCCATATACCTCGCCGTCAATGAGAATATCGGTGTATGCACCGACTTCATTTTCAGGCATCACGAAATCATAGCCTTTGATTTTGAGATAGGTTTTCGCAATCCCAATCGTCGGCTTACCCAGAAAAAAAGCCGCATGGGTGGCAACGCCCATATGGTTGTAATGCAGATATCCGTTGCCATCAAACAAGAAGACATCCGGATCCGTCTCCAGCTTTTTCGCCGCCTCGATGATCAAAGGCAGCTCACGAAACGCAAGAAAACCGGAAACATACGGCACGCTGATTCTCCCCATGCTGTGCACTTTTTCAATGACTTCTTTTGTATCAACGTCAATCACGAGAATACTGCACACTCCGTATGGTTCTCCGTTCTGCTCCCAATAGGCCAGGTCGACGCCTGCGCAGGTGTTGATGGAGTCTGGATGGATCGTGGGGGATAGGTTGATACGATTTTTAAGGGATTGTTGTGTTTGAACAAAATCCGATTCATCTTTTAGATGAAAATCGTGAATTTGATGTACTTTCATTTCACTAGTTTTCCTCTCTTTACTTCTTAAAAAAGACCGATTTCAGGATATTCATTAATAAATCTGATTCCATGTTCCATAAATAGTAACCATTCCATCCTTTAATCAAGAATCATTAAACCTACTTCCACCAAGTAGTTGTTACTTGATTTAAATGATATTCAATATATAAAATCACTTTTTTATAGTCATCTGATGAAAATTCTTTAATAGGATCTTCCCAATCATTATTTTGGGTATTAAAACCAGATAATTACCTTCAGGAGAAATGTCAGGAACCCAGCCTAAATCAAGTGTTATTGAAGATTGTTCATGATAAAGCTGCAACAAACTGTCTGTGAACAAAAACCAGGAATCATCATTCGGTTCTAAAGTTCTTGGGTCTATTTCAACAAAATGATTATAATTCACTTTCCATCCTTGTGTTATTCGTAGAGGGTGTATATTAGCTTTTGGAACATCTAACCTAACATGTTTTCTCACAATGATAACCTCTATAGTAACTAGTTAACTTCTATCTGATGGTATTAGCGAAGGCTCCTGTATCAATAATAATAGATGCCTCTTTGAAAAAAGCAGGTAATACAACCTGCTTTTTTATTAGTATTCATTTTTAATTTCTTTCATAAAAATATTATCCAATTGTTTAATTAATTCTTTAAGCTCAGTGCACACAATATCTTCTACCGGATTTTCCCAATCTTCGTTTTTTATAAGTTCAATACCGTAACTTCCAGTTGGATCCCCTTCTGGGTACCACCCTACGTCAAGCAACAAGTTTTTTGTCTTGTGAGAAATCTGTAGGAGATCTTGGTTAAAGTCAAATAACCAAGTATCATCATTTGCCTCTAGGTTCTTAGGATCAGTATCTTTTAATGTAATATAATCAACAGTCCAACCAGCCGGTATCTTTAGCCTTAAGAAATTTGGAATCTGTTGGCTTAGTGGCTGCAAACCCTCTAAAACCCCACTTCCCACACTCCAGATTTGATATTCTAACTCTTCTAATAATTGTTCTATCTCATTAAAAGACTCATCTTCATAAATCTTATCTGTTTTTAAGCCAGCTACTTTGATATGGTATTGATTATTTTCATAACTTACCTTAATAAAGGCCTTACGTTTTTCATTTTGTAGTATTAGTAATTCACATTTTTCTTGCATTCTTTTTTCTGAACATAAATTGTTCAGTACTACAGACCAGCCATTACAGATTTTTAATGGCTGCAGTTGAGAAATATGGTCTCTTTCCATCCCGCTTCTCCTTGTCCTTCATTGGCCAATCTTTAAAAAGCCTCATGATTGTAAAAAAACTTGCCGATAACAACACGGCAAGTTATAACTACAGCAATTCTAATACATCAGTAAACAAGGCATCTCCTAATGTTAATCTCCTGTTGAAAGGCTGTATATGCGGCAATTCACTCCACTCATACACAGTATCGTAGTAATCATATAAATAACTGAGTTCAATAAACCCTTTCTCTTGCATTATTTTATTAATATAGTTCGTTCCCTGAATGAATTCTAAAGATTCAGCGGTTCCTATAATGTCATAAGCGCCATCGATTAAATCGTGTCTTAGGGAATAACTATAATCTAATACATAAACAGGAACCAATTTAGATACTTTCATATTGATTTGCTGTTCTAAATGAAAACCATTTTCCCCAGAAAGATCTTGCAAATGGATATCAATTTCTCCTGAAGGATTGTTTAAATCTCTAACTTCAATTTTTTTCAAACCTTTTATTTGATTAAATTCATCAGGTACTTTTATTTTCTCTGCGCATTTGTTCTTGTACCATTCGTCTAATTCCCTATTCACAAATAGGCGATGAAGCAACTCACCAATTTCAGGATATTCATTAATAAATCTGATTCCATGTTCCATATTTTTTAACCATCCCATCTTCTTGAAGGCTCGCCTTTTTTCGTCTGCTTACCAGTTACAGGATCAAACTCTCCTAAATGCTCTGTTCTTCTGCGGTTCCACTTTTCTAATTTGCCATGCTGGGAATCCCATTGCCAATTAAATCCATCTCTATCTGTCCAAGACTTTCTTTTTAACCTCTCTTTTATTTGTACCATGCCTCTATCTTCCATCCACTTAGTTGGTTCCTTTAAACGATATCCATTGGAATTGTCTCCAACTATCTTCTCTCTGTCAGCTATCGCAGCATTGTATTCTTCAGTCCGTTTCTTCTTACTGTAGTTAGTACCATTATGAGCAACGTAATCATTTTGAGTCATCCCCTCAGGTTTTTCCAACCATTTAGGTTTTTTTGACTGGCTACTAACCATCTTCACAATCCCAAGATCCTTAACAGCCGTCTTTTCCACATCGACACGTACTGTCGGGATTCCGAATGTGAAGCCCTCCGGAGTTACTGGGCGTTCTGCGTACACGCGGACGTTTGTTGGGACTTTGAATTGTTTTACTTTCTCTAGTGTTTTGTTTGCTTTTTGGACTTTTGAATGGGTTGCAAGCGGTATGCCTTTGTCTATATGTTTCGCCAATGCACCGGCTCCGACCAAACTCAATGCCGCTTCCAGCACTCCTTGCTTCCGCTTCTCCTCAGACACTTTATTTCCAAACATATCCCGTCCCGTGACAGCTTCTGAGAATCCATTAGAAGCAACAAGGCCGTATGCGCCCATTTCAGATATTTTGAGAATATCTAAGGATTTGCCTGTTTTGTAGGCATCTAAAGCGTGTTCGGCCGCAATAGCCGCTTTTCCGGTTTTGTAGATGGCTTTTCCGCCTTTGAAGGCGCGGCCTGCCCAGCCGACGACCGGTATGAAGCCAGCTGCTGCCATAGCTCCTGCTGTCACACGTTCTGCGGTGGAGAGTTTTTCTCCGGTAACCGGATCAACACCTTCGGTTGCTCTTTTATAATCATAATAGCCAGTGACTTCTCCAGTAAAGTTGCAAACTCCATCCCATGTTTTCTCGTACCATGGTTTATTTGCTTCTTCTTCAGCCTTTTCCTGAAGCCGTCTTGCTTCTGCTTGCTGTTTTTTTGCATCGATATATGTTGTTCCCTGTTTTTCTACTTCAATGACGCTTTTGTAGACTTCATTGCTGTGGAATGCTTTTTTGTCATAGTACATAGGGGATGCGCTTTTCCCGTTACTGGTGGCCTGCATGAGAACGGAATATTTGCTGAGCACTGCGCTGTCCAGAGATTCTAAATTTTGATATTCAGTGGTCAGAGACTCGTCAAGCTTATCGACTGCTGTGATCGTGTCACGTCTGATTTTTTGAGCATCGCCCATCTTATCGGCATAGTCGTCAAGCGTGTACATGTCGAGATCAATAATATCGCTGATTCCTGACAAAATGGAATCGATTTCCTCTTTATGAGCGGAGACAATCCCTGAGGCTTTCAAATCTCCATTGGGCAGCTCATGATCCAAAAAAGAAGTTTCCACATATGAATCATTCAGTTCTTGATCTTTAATGTCTCCTGAAATGCCATTTAAAAACGCAATTTGAGCAGAAACAAGCGTCAGCCAGCTTTCGACGATTTCTGCCTGTCCCTGAAAGAAATCTTTAATATTGTCCGCGCCTTTTCCTTTAAAATTGTCGCCTAAATCCGCCACTTCCTGAAATGCTTTTTTCAGCGTATTCAGCTGCTCCTCAAGCGTCTCATATTGCTTTTTTCTGCTCTTCGCTTCTTCGATTAAAGATTTAGATTCAAATACTTTGCTCATCGCACTGCCCTTTCTTTTCTATTTTACAGCTATCGCCTCGTCCTGCTCTTTGAGTGAATCTACGTTGTCCTTTGTATCCTCGATATTTTTCTGCACCGCTTTTTTATAGTCTCCGAGCATGGTTTTGATGTTCTCCTCACGCTCATGATATTTTTTCGTGTAATCGAGGCTGTTTTTTCCATTTGATCCTGCTGCGCCGATTGATACGTCAGCCAGCGCGTCTTTGACAGAATCCAATGTTTTGATGACTGTGTCGTACTTCAGCTTAATTTCTGACATAAAAAAAGATCACCACCATTTTAGTTTGCTAATTTGTCTTCCCGCTTCTTCCACGAACTCTTCTCCTTTAGCAAGAAGGTCGCCTGCGGCATTCGCTGCGCTTTTTGTCAAATTCAGCTCGAATTTCTCTGTTTCAAGCCAAAATATTTTGCTTTGAATCGAAGCCATATACTCGTTATATTTATCATTCACAATCTTGGATGCCTCCGATTTTGCGTTTTCTCTGCCCTTGTCGAAATCATCCGCTTTTGTTCCCGTCCAGTGCTTGCCTAATTCCGGTTTCACAATGTCTTTGATTTCAGTAATTGCCTCTTCTTGCAGTGTGTCTATGTCCTTTTTTGCTTTTTTCAGCTTTTCGATCTTGTCTTCTACGTCGGAAATTTTTCCGTTGAGCGAACTTTTGATATCCGCTAACATACTTTCATAACCCATCTGATTCACCTCTTAATACTCAAAAAGTCGTATGGAGGGGCTGATGAAGATAGACTTTTCCATACTTTATTTCCATATATTATATTTTAAAATAGCCAGAAGGCGGCTTAAATAGGGTAAACGGCTTAATTTCGACGTATAATGCTCGCAATGTGTAGGTCTATAATCTTGTTTTTGTTCGTTATACAGCCAACGAAAGCGTTTTATAAGATGAAAACACCTAAAGTCGTAGTTATAAAGACACTTGAAAGAGACAGATGTTGATGATCTGTCTCTTGTCGTAAGAGCATATTTTGTTTTTTCACTTTAAACCGTAGTAGAAAAGAAAAAAACTGGCTTCCAGCCAGTTTTCTCTTTTCCATCTATTGAATTGCACCTGACGGCACAACCGCCTTTCGTCCGACAGAATAATACTCCACTCCTGCAGCCAAAGCTTCATCCAATGTGTAGCAGTTTCTGCCGTCAAATATGAGCGGCGTTTCCATCAAATCCTGATAAGCCTTTAACGGGAATTGTTTAATGTCAGCCCAGTCGGTTAAAATCATGACGGCATCGGACCCTTTAACAGCTTCCTCGATCGTCTCTTTATATTCAATAGCTTGCGGGAGAACATGCTTTGCATGGCTAACTGCAATGGGATCGTAAGCTCTAATACGGGCGTCGAGCGCAGCGAGACGGTCTGCAATGACAATTGACGGCGCTTCCCTCATATCGTCCGTATTTGGTTTAAATGACAGGCCTAAAAGGGCAATCGTTTTTCCCGTCACCCCACCGAGCCTGTTCAGCGCTTTATCAACCAGCATCGCCTGCTGATTGTTGTTGACTTTGATAACCGATTTCAGCAGTTCAAAATCATGCTCGACATTGCCGGCAATTTGCACGAGGGCGTTTGTGTCCTTTGGAAAACAAGAACCGCCGTAGCCAATGCCCGCTTTTAAAAACTGGCTGCCGATCCGCTTATCCTGTCCCATCCCGTAGGCGACCGCTTCGATATCGGCGCCGACCTTTTCACATATATTCGAAATTTCGTTTATAAAACTGATCTTAGTGGCCAGAAAAGCATTTGAGGCATATTTGATCATCTCGGCGCTTCTGATATCCGTTTTGTAAATCGGGATTTGAAACGGACGGAAGAGCTCCTCAAGCGTATCTGCTGTTTTCTTATCGGCTGTTCCGATCACGATCCTGTCTCCATGAAACGTGTCAAAGATCGCCGACCCCTCACGCAAAAATTCCGGATTGGATGCGACAGATATGCTAACAGGCTCCGCAAGATGTTTAGAGATCAGCCCCTCAATCAAATCGTTTGTCCCGACGGGCACTGTGCTTTTCGTTACCACGATGGCATCCCGTTTGATATGCCTGGCGATGCGTTTGGCCGCATCTGTAATATGCTCCAGGTTGGCGTGCCCATCGCTTTTCTGCGGTGTGCCGACCGCTATAAAAATAATGTCTGCCTGTGCCAAGCCTGTCTCATAGCTCGTTTCAAAGTTCAGCCGTCCATCAGCTGTATTTTTTCTCATCAGCTCTTCAAGACCAGGTTCAAATATGGGGGAAATGCCCTTTCTCATTTCATCAATCTTGTGAGCGTCAATATCAATGCAGGTTACATGATGTCCAATCTCAGAAAGAGAAACACCTGTCACAAGACCGACATAGCCTGTTCCGATGACTGTAATATTCATTGTTTCCCTCCAACAGTTAAATTGCTGCTTTGCAGCTTCCGTAATATCGTATGAGAACATCCTATCATGAATGCGAATGATCTCCCGCATAGCCTGTCGGGTACAGCCTGTACAGATTTCTGAAATGTGATTCAATCATACAAACACTATTATATCGCTCTCAAAAAGAAAGTGGTGAAATGAGAATCGGCTGTTAAAAGAGACCAAACAATTTTCTTCTTTTGACCGGCTGCGGAGGCTGTCTGAAGATGGTCTGATTCCGCAGGAGAAGCTCCGCATTTTCCGTCAGCATGTAAGGAAGGTCCGGGCCGAATTCTTTCTGTAAAACATAAAGGGCCTCTTGAGTGTGAAAATTTCTCGTTTTCACATTATGGGCATCTGAGGCTACGAAATGTATCAAATTGGCTTCAGCCAGCCGGAGAGAAAATGCTTTCACCTGCTTGCCGAAGGTCCCCGCAAGACTTCCTGACGTCATCTGAGATGCTGCTCCTTTTTCCACAAGATGATACAGCAAGGAGGGGTTTTCGCGAATTTCCCTGTTGCGTTCAGGATGGGCGATAACCGGAATATATCCTTTCAGCTGCAAATCATAAAAAAGCTGCTCCGCATATCGGGGAACCTGATCAAACGGAAACTCAATCAAGATGTATTTTGTGTCATTCAGCGAAAGAAGCTGCCGTTTCGCAAGGTCTCGTTCCACATCGCCGTAGATTCTGATCTCCTGTCCCGGAAGCACATGTAAAGGGATGTCTTCTTTGATTAAACGTTTGTTTAACAGATCTGCTGCTTCTCTGACTGCGGCTGGCTCGTTTTCATACACACCGTTTTTATGATGAGGTGTCGCAATGATCGTCCGGATTCCCTGACGAACAGCGGCCTTTGCCATTTCTATGCTGTCAGCTGAATCGCCTGCCCCGTCATCCATTGCCGAAAGAATGTGACAGTGAATATCGATCATGTCCTAGCCCCCTTTTTCACAAAAATAAATAACGGGCACGATGCACGTTATTTATTTTGCATGAAATTGTCTTTGTTTCCGTAATATCCGTATTCAGAGTGCTTTGAAAGCTTTTTGCCGTTCATAATCGCCCCAAGGAGCTTGCTATTGCACGATTCAAGCGCTTCTTTCGCTTTTGCGGCTTGTTCTTTTTCTGTTTTCCCGCTTGAAATAACCAGAACAGAACCGTCTGCCACGTTGCCTAAAATCTGTGCATCTGCTACGGCGAGAATAGGCGGCGTATCAAAAATCACCATATCATATGCCGCACTCGCTTCGTCAACAAGCTCCTTCATCCACTTCGAGGAGAGAAGCTCGGCCGGGTTTGGCGGGATCGGGCCGCTCGTCAGCACGTCAAGATGTTTTGCATTCGAGGCTTGCACAGCTTGCTCCAATGAGCGTTTCTTTAATAAAACAGATGTTAAGCCAACCGTGTTCTCAAGAAAAAAGGCCGTATGTACTGTTGGTTTCCGCAAATCAGCATCAATCAGGAGCACTTTTTTTCCCTGTTGGGCAAATACGACAGCCAAATTGGCGGCCGTTGTTGATTTCCCTTCCCCCGGACAAGCCGATGTTATCATGACTGATTTCATTTGCCGGTCCACTGAAGCAAATTCTATATTCGTGCGAATCGTCCGATATTGTTCAGAGTTCAAGGATTTCGGTTCTGTCATTGCAATGACATTCCTGCGCATCCAAGAGCCTCTGCTTTTTCTAAGCGCCAAAATGTCCACTCCCCGTTTTTTCAGATTGGAAACCCTGTATGGCCTTAGCTGTTTTCTGCTCATTCGCAATGGTGGAAACCGTCCCTAACACAGGTATGTCCAGCAGGGATTCGAGCTGCTCTTCCGATTTGATCGTATTATCCAAATGCTCAAGCAGGAAGGCCAGTCCGATGCTTCCCGCCAATCCGGCCGCAAACGCGATGGCGATGTTTAGAAGCGGCTTTGGCGATACTGGCGACGGCTGTTCTGAAACCTCGGCTTTTGACAAAATGCTGACATTATCAACATTCATAATGGATGTGATTTTGTCTTGAAAGACAGACGCGATGGTATTGGCAATATGAGCCGCTGTTTCCGCGTTTTCATCCCTGACCGATATGTTGACCACTTGGGAGTCCTGTTCGCTGGATACGGTAATTTTGTCATTCAGTTCTTGGGATGTCATCGACAGGCCCATTTCTTTAATGACTTCATCTAAGATGGCAGGACTCTTAATGATGACATTGTACGTATTGATTAACTGAAGATTGGTTTGAACATCGTTAAATTGGACTTCTTTTCGGTCGTTTTTCGATTGATTGACCAGAATCTGAGTTGAATTTTCATAGATGGGTGTAAGTGCGAAGAAACTAATGAGTCCGCCTGCAGCAGTGGCAGCTGCGGTTACAATCATAATCAAAAGTATGCGTTTTGTTAACGTTGATAATATCTCTTTTAAGCTAGTAGATTCTCCCATGATACCTCCAAATCTCTTATAACATCCTTTTCCATCTACGATTATACAACGTTGAAACCGCATTTCTCCAGCTTTTCACGTGACATAATTCGACATTTTTTTACAAAACGTTATGTTCCTTCTTTTTACGTAAGCGCTTTATTAACTGTCTTGACAATGCTGCCTCTTTTTCTCTTATTCGGGCAGTCATGTAATCTCGCATAAAAAAATCCCGCAAAAGGCGTGCGGGATTTTTATGTTGCATATCCATTTTTAATATGAGAAATCAAATTTTCAAGCATTTCCTTCGTCGTCATTTCAGATGACTGCTCACCAATTTCATGTGCATGCATCAAAATTTTCAGAAATTCTTCTTGATTCAATTTCTTTTCACTCATCTTTTTTTTCCTTTCAGCTTCCATAAGTTGAAAACACGATTATTATATGATGCCGGTTATCAATTTGCAATCTCTAATACATCATTCGACACATCCCATTTTTTATGTCCTTTTTTAGGAAAAACTTTTTAAGGCCGATGTGTTGCGATATAATAGAGAAATTGGATCTTTTTATTACGTGACTCGGTTAGGAGCGATAATCATGCTTCAGAATATGATTTCCAAAGACGATGTGCTGGCATCTGCTGAACAGTTAAAAGAACTTCTTCCTTACAATGAGGAAAATGTTCAGCTGATCAAAAAAGCCCTTATTTTATATCGGCAGGATTCAGTCTATCGTTTACAAGCAGTGAGTCCGACGGAAATTACGGCTTACGTGCAGGATGTTGTGCCTGTGCGGGTCACATTGAACTTGTTTGTCATAGTCAAAAGCGGCTGTTCATGTCCGTCCGGAAGAATCTGCCGCCATATGCTGGCTGTGTTTTTATATGTATATGCAATGTTCGAGCGAGTGGGTACTTTTACAGAGTATTGGCTGGAGAGGGAAAAGCTTGAGGAAAGCAAGGAGCTCGTTCGCCGCCAGTTTCAGGAAAAGGTGCTGCCTAATGAAGAATCGCTTTCAAGCTGGCTCACTTTTTTTGATTCAGAGTTTTCTCTCTGGCAGGCACGCACGCCCGAAGGCAGCCAAAACATGCAGGGCCTCTATTACGGCTACCTGTCCGCATTAAAAAAACATGCGCCGAACAAACCGGAGCTGAAAAGCCTGTATCAGATTCATTCCGCGATTGCGGTTTGGCTTCGCATGTTCACATTGATCGAAGCAGGCAAGCTGAACCCCGAACAAGATTTTTATTCCCTCAATCCGTACGTTGAACAGCTGATGGATACAATCTACAGCTCTATTGATAAATTAAAGACGTACGCACTGTCTTTTGCGCTCGATCCATTTTTGGATAAAACACCGGATGTTATCCGGCATTTGCTGTTGAAAGAAGAAATTTTCCAATATGAACGCATCCGAGTCTTTGGTGAAATTTGGAGTGCGCTGCTTTCGCGTCCAAAATGGGTGACACGCGAACTGGAGATGTTGAAAAAAGAAGCAGGAAGGCGTTTTTCTCCTGAATTGCAATTCGGGCGCCTGCATTTGGAATTCCTGCAAAAGAATGATGACGTTATTTTTGCGGAAGTTGATCAATTCCCGCCGGAAGCGCTCCCTTATACATTCCAATGGCTGAGTGAAATGACTGCCAAGAAGGACTGGAAGCGGCTTAAAACATGGTACCAGCAAATTGAACCGATTGCGATGGGTTATACGAAGCTGGATAAGCCGTTTAAAGAGATTCGCGATGTAATCGGCGAGCTGTTCCTTCTGCTGAATGCCTATGTGAAGCAAACCAATGATCAAGCGCTGTTTGAACGCTATGCCGCGGGCTGTCTGCCGTATACGTTCACAGAATACAGCCATCATTTATATGAGAAAAAACGCTATGCCGAGTGGATTGAAATTCACAGCCTTGTCGGCTTTTCCATCAATGAAATGGATAAAATGATGCTGAAGGAAATTGCAGCGAGCGACCCTGAGGCGCTTATACCCGCTTACCATAGAGAAGTGTCCTTTTTCATTGATCAGAAGAATCGCAGCTCGTACAAGGAAGCTGCCCGGTATTTGAAAAAACTGCGCACCCTGTACAAAAAAGCGAAGAAGCTGAAGGTGTGGGAGCGGTATATTCAGCAGCTGAGCTCACATTACAAGCGCCTGCGCGCGCTTCAAGAAGAACTGCAGAAAGGAAAGTTGATTGATGGCGAGTCTTAAAGAAATTCTCATCCACGTCGAACAAATGGAAGATGGATCATTTACGCTCTCGGCCTTTGATGGGAATGAGCAGCCTCTTCCCTACAGCCATATGAAAAAGCATTTGTTCCAATGGCATGAATCCTCATTTTACGGAACCTTTCTTGAGGATGTCAGCTTCATCGGGACGACTGCTGTTCTGCTATCTCCATGGATGACTGTAGAGCTTCTCGGCAAAAACTCGTTCAACTCATTCAGCTCCGTGCAGCTTACAAAAGAAACGGAGCCGCTGATCGAGGCGGCATCGACCATCTATGAATTTATCGCAGACGGCGATTTTATGCCTGACTATGAAGCATGGACAAACGGTGTTTTTCGATGGAAGGACCGCGACAATATATTGGAAGGCTTTACTGCGGAATGGTTTTCCGCTGCTGTTCAGGATTACATCCAATATGACGATGACTTGCGGGAGAAATGGGAACACATCAAGGAGAAATCGCCTGCGGTTACGACATTCCGCGGCCATTTTCTTGATGAAGAGGATTTTTTGGAGGGTATTGGCTGGATTGACGATCAATCTCCATTTACAGTCGGCTTGCGCTTAAATGAACCGGACTTTGACGGAGACGATTGGAAAATCGAAATGTTTTTACGTGATAAAAAGAGCGGTGCTGTAGAATTTTTTGACGGGCTGAAGAGCCTCAAAAAATCGTGGCAGGCGTACAGCGATAAAATTGCGCGTGAGCAGGACCGCTTTCACAGAACGGTTCCGTGGCTGTCATTTGATTCCGGTACGACCCTGATCTCTGAGGAAGAAGCCTGGATCTTCCTATCAGAAGCAAGTGAGACGCTTGTCGATATGGGCGTTGAAATTTTGCTCCCATCCTGGTGGCAGATCGTCAGAGACAGCAACATGATGCTGAAGGCAAAAGTGTCGTCCGCCCCGCGCGGCGAGTCATTTGTCGGCATGAATGCGCTGCTTGATTTCAACTGGCGGTTTGCGACAAATGGAATTGAGCTGACCGAGGCTGAATTTAATGAGCTCGTCGCCAGCAACAGGCGCCTCGTTAATATACGCGGGCAATGGGTAAAAATCGATCCGCAGTTTATCAAACAGATGAAACGCCTGATGGAAAAAGCGGAATCGGAAGGACTCCACATGTCTGATATTCTGGCGCGCGAACTAATGGATCAGGGGGAAGGCGGGCTTGAGGATTCAGATCTGATTGATACATCCGCTTTTGCCGGTATTCAATTTGATCTGTCCAAACAGCTCAGGTCACTGATTCGAAAGCTCACTGCCGCAGAAAACCTGCCGGAGCACGAAGTCAGCCCTTCTTTCCAAGGGACACTCCGCCCTTATCAGAAATACGGCATGAACTGGCTGCTGTTTCTGCGGGAAAGCGGTTTTGGCGCCTGTCTGGCTGACGATATGGGGCTCGGAAAAACGATTCAAATGATCGCCTATTTCCTGCACGTGAAGGAAAGCGGCCGGCAAAAAACGCCTCATTTGATTATCGCGCCGACATCCGTACTCGGCAACTGGCAGCGGGAGCTTCAAACCTTTGCCCCTGATCTGTCTGTCGCGCTCCATTATGGGCCGCGCCGTCCAAAGGGTGATGATTTCGCCGCGCATTACGAAAACGCAGACGTGGTGCTCACTTCATACGGGCTGTCACATGCCGATGCTGAAGAGCTTTCTTCTGTGACTTGGAACACGATTTGCCTTGATGAAGCGCAAAATATTAAAAACGCGCATACAAAGCAATCACGTGCAATCAGAAAGCTGAAGGGGCTTCATCATATCGCGCTGAGCGGCACGCCGATGGAAAACCGTCTGACTGAGCTGTGGTCCATTTTTGACTTCATGAATAAAGGCTACCTCGGCAGTTTGACAGGCTTCCATAAACGCTATGTGCTGCCGATTGAAAAAGACCGGGACGAAAAGAGAATCGGACAGCTTCAGCAGTTAATCCGGCCATTCCTTCTCCGACGGACGAAACGTGATGAAGAAGTCGCGCTTAATCTTCCTGAGAAGCTGGAAGAAAAAGAATTTATCCCGCTGTCAGCCGAACAGGCATCACTTTATGAGCAGCTTGTCAAAGACACTTTTGACCATATGACATCACTGACCGGCATGCAGCGAAAAGCGCTGATCCTCAGCATGCTCGGACGGCTTAAGCAAATATGCGATCATCCCGCGCTCTATTTAAAGGAAGAGCAAACCGAGCTGCTGGCTGGCAGATCAGTCAAGCTCGAAAAATTGCTGGAACTGATGACAGCGATCCGCGCCCAAAACGAAAGCTGCCTGATTTTCACGCAATACATTCAGATGGGGAACATGATGAAGCGGCTGCTTGAAAAAACGTTCGGGGAACCTGTGCAATTTTTAAACGGGAGTCTCTCCAAGCAAGAGCGGGATACACTCGTTGAGAAATTCCAGAGGAAAGAATATCCTACACTGATACTTTCACTCAAAGCTGGAGGCACGGGTCTTAATTTGACCGCCGCCAATCACGTCATCCATTATGACAGATGGTGGAATCCCGCGGTTGAAAATCAAGCGACTGACCGTGCATACCGCATAGGCCAAGAGCGCTTTGTCCACGTTCATAAAATGATCACGACTGGAACAATTGAAGAAAAAATTGATGCCATGCTCGAATCGAAGCAAACCCTGAACGATCAAATTATCCAAAGTGAAAACTGGATTACCGAGCTTTCCACACAGGAGCTCGAGGAACTGTTTACATTAAGCGCAACAGCGCAATGATCATGACAAAAAAAGCTGGCTCTGATAGAGCCAGCTTTTTTCCCGTTCATAGCCGTCACGCCGAATTTCCAAAGAATCCGTTACGCCGGTTATCAACAGGATGCACTTTTGGTGCAGCACATATACCTACAGCAAATGCTTAATCATATGTGCAACACCATGTTCGTCATTGGTCAAGGTGACAGCGTCGGCTATCGCTTTAATATCTTTCCGGGCATTGCCCATCGCTACCCCTTTTCCCGCAGCCTCAAGCATCGATTTGTCATTTAAACTGTCACCAACAGCCGCGGTTTCCTCGAGCGGAATGCTCAGCCGTTCCGCAAGCCTCTTCAGCGCCTGCCCCTTGGAAGCTTTGCGGGAAGAAAGCTCAAAGTTGTGCTCAGCCGAACTGACAAGCGTCAGATCTTCAGCGTGCTCATATCTTTTCCAGCCTGCCTCAAGCTTTTCTTTAAAGAAAGAAAAGCCGAGAATATTATAAAAATCGATTGGCTGATCCGCTTCAAACAGCTCTTGAAAGGAATTAATGTAAGCAAAGCCCGATTGGCTGTATTGCACCTCGGCCGCCTGCATAAGGACAGAAAGATCCGCTTCCGGATTTGCGCTTCTGAATCGGTCCAGTTCAATTTCTAAAAGTTCTCTGCCGTTTTGCGGTGTATAAATGGCTGAACCTGAGAATACCTCGTAATAATAGTTTTCTGATTCAAGCCATGAGAGAATGTCATACGCCCTTTGCTTATCAATGGTTTCGTGATGATAAAGCCTGCCGTCGGGATCGTGAATGACGGCGCCGTTTGCGCTGATGACCCACGTTTTGATCTCCAGCGGTTCAAAAATTGACCTGACATCAAAATGAGCGCGTCCAGTTGACACCACCACTTCAATGCCGTCCCGCTGCGCCTGCCGCAGTGCGTTTTCATTTTCCAAGCTCACCTGATGCCTGCTGTTGAGTAAGGTTCCATCTAAGTCAATCGCAATTAATTTCATGTTTGTCAGCCCTTTCCTTCATCCTGCTCTGTCACGAGAAGCTCCACGCCGTTGCGGTCAAGCAAGTCACAAAATGCCTGATTCGGCAGCCTGTCTGTGATCAAGAGGTCGATTTCATTCAGCTCCGCATACTGATAAAAACTGGTGCTGCCCAGCTTCGAATGGTCTGCAAGCGCGATTACCTGCTTTGCCTGCTGAATCATTTTCCGCTTCACCATGCCATCTTCTTCATGCGCAATTGTAATGCCATGGTCGGAAATACCGACCACACCGATCACCGCTTTATCGACGTGGTAGCTTGAGAGCTTTTCAATCACAGAGGCGCCGTACAAAAAGCGGTGCTCCTTTTCCAGCTTTCCTCCCAGCAGATAAATTTCAATTCCTTCTTTATCGGACAGCACATCCGCAAGATTAATTGAGTTGGTGATTACGGTACAATCAACCGCATTCAAATGCTTTGCACATGCCTGAACGGTTGTCGAAGCATCTAAAATCACCCGGTCACCATCATGAATAAGCGATGCTGCAAGCCTGCCGATCTTGTTTTTTTCCTCAGACACTGTTTTCAAGCGGCCGGAATAGCTTTGAATTTTCTGATGAACAGTCGGCAAAATGGCGCCGCCTCTAGTGCGGATGATGGCATTCTGTTCCTCCAGCTTTACTAGATCGCGTCTCGCTGTATCCCTTGACACTTTCAGGAGCGTACAGATTTGCTCTGTTGTAATTCGGTTATGCTGTTTTAAAAAATCCAAAATCGCTACTAATCTTTCTTCTTGGTACACGCCCTCATTCCTTTTCTTAGCAATCATCTTTAAGTAATTATAAGTTTTTGATTAATTTTATTCAATACAATTAAGTGCTTTTAAGCAAAAATGCATCATAGGAACCAATTTTTCCTAAGTAAACAAAAAGAAAGAACCAGTCTGGTCGACTGGTCATTTTTGAGGGGATGATGCGGAGATCCGAATGAGTGAATGGATAGAAAATGGGAGGAGCGGGGGATTGTCAATCAGCAGCTTTTTCCCGGGGTTTAGGGTCCATAAAACGAACAGTGTCAGCCAACACTTCTGTTACATACACGTTAACCCCTTCTGCGTTTTCATAGCTTCTTGTCTGAATCCGGCCGCTTACGCCGACGAGAGAACCTTTTTGGCAATACAACGCGGTGTTTTCAGCTGTCTTTCTCCAAAGTGTGCAATTGACGTAATCAGCTTCGATTTCACCTGAAGCATTTTTGAAGCTGCGGTTCACCGCGAGCGTAACATGTGCCACTGCCGCACCGGCGGAAGTGTAGCGAAGCTCGGGATCTTTTGTAAGACGTCCGACAAGCATGACCTGATTGAACATGCGATTCCTCCTCTCCTTGCGGTTGTATGTATTGTAAATGATGCAACAAGAAAAGAAAAACGCTTAAAAATGGCTTTCAGCCTCTGTTTTTATCTTTCGTTTTCATTTTCCCTTCAGCTAAAAACATCTTTTGCTTTTTCCCTTTAAAGAAATATGTACTTTTTAAAAATCGGAAAAAGATTTGCTTTGTCAGCCAATTTTGCGTATTCATGCGCACATAGGAAGAACCATCCCACGCAAACCACTGAAAGCTCAATTTTTTTTCCGGCATTGACAGCTTGATTTTATACTGCTCCATACCATCTTGTGTTTCGTATAAAAAACTTATCCTTCCTTTTTTGTTCAGATGGACCTCAAATACTTCCTTACGGCTTAACATATATGTTACTTCCTTTTGAATCAAATGGTTTTCAGAAGGAGCGCCGTCAATATAAATTTCCTTTAAACGAAATTGATTCATACCACATCTCTCCGTATTCCATAGTCAGTTACAGTATAATGAAAAAATAGAAATTATTAAATGTTTCGCTAATACTAAATTCTGTGGGACCATCATTACAGCATTTTTTCCTCGAAAACGTTTATGTTATAATGGAAGGCAAGAAATCTTTGGAAGTAATCGGGGTGAGAAGAAATGAAAACCTTTAAACTGGTTGACCTGAATGTGGAACGAGTGGACAAGGAAGAACAATCAATTGAACAGTTTCCTCTTATTGACGGACTGATTATCAATAAAGAAGACGGTGAAAATCACTGGCTGATTGAAGCGCTTGTACAGAAAGAACATCTGACTTTTTTTGAACAGCTTCAAAACAGCCAATCTGAAGCCAAAGTATTTGTAACGATTACGAAAAAAAGCAATCGCCCCGCCCAGCTGACAGCAGCAGTGAAAAATATCGTCAAGCTGGAAGAAAGCATACAGGTTTTACTCTACGGACAAATGGTCACAAGAAAACAGCAGGGCACTGAGACCATACTCGAATCCCTTGTAAAAGAGGGCTATACAGGAACAAAACTTATTGAGGCATTTAAGCAAAAAATATAAAAATGAGGGACCATGTCCCCTGAAACCGGAAAGAAGCGAAAAAGCTGCCGTTTGAGAACGGCAGCTTTTTTTCGTGCTTTCACTCTTGCATAATTAATTTGTATGGCCAAAAGAATCAACCAATTCCCCTTTCACAACGAGGCGCCCTTCGGTTTTGACCGCCTTGTCACATGTGATTAACGTAATCTCCTTTTTGTTTGCCTCCTCAATTATATCTGCATCCATTTCCGATACGATGTCTTTAGATGTCACAGAATAGATATAATCCTTTTTAAAATCCGTGATGACAATTTGGGCACCTGTTTTTACGTTTTCCAGAGGTCCGAACAGAAGACTCTTTTGCTTCAAATGATGGCCCGCCAACGGATAATTCCCCTCGCCCATTTTTTGATCCGGGCGCATTGTTGCCGCCCCTATCAATAGATTTTCGTTGGTTGTTCCTTTTACGATCGGAAGCTCCAGATCGACACTTTTAATTGTTATCCGCCCAATAACCGCTTTTTGATCGTGATCAAAGCCGGCCTTTACGGCATCCATCAACTCAGGCGGTTCGATTGAATCAAATTCAAATTCTGCTTCTCTCTCATTATTTTTTTTCAACTGCTCCACAGTTAAGGCCGATTCACTTTGGCTTTTGCTAAGATAGGCTATGATTCCTCCTTTGATATAGGGAGAAGAGATCAGCAGCAGTCCTAAAAGAATGAACACCGTAATGATCATTTTTTTGTACATGCAAAAAACCCTTTCTTATGCTTCCTTCTAAAAATGCGCCTTGTCAGTTTCACTTTTAAAAAAGCACCTGATCGGTTCTTCAATGATCAGGTGCCTTCCTATTTATCCTTTTCTTTGTTTCTTTCTTGAGGCAACAGCTAAGCCTCCGCCTGCCATAAGCAGCAGAATGCCAATCATGGCCGTCAGCATGCTGTCTGTATCTCCGGTTTTCGGAAGGGTTTTGTCTGTGTTCGTCTGACCATCCGAGCTGCCATCTGTACCATTGGTATTCGGATGATCTCCATCATCTTTTCCATTTCCGCCCGGTGTAGGTTTATCAGGATGATCATGCTTATCAGGCGTTGGTGTTTTCACTTTTTGATTAGAAACAACGATCTCAACAGCTTTAGACTGTCCTTTTTCAATTGTGAATTCAATCGGTGTTTCGTCAAGTTTATAACCTTCGGGAGCCTTCGTTTCAATCAACTGGTAGCTTCCCGGCGCAAGGCCTTTTACAGTGAACTGCCCATTTTGATCTGTTTTCCAGAGTTCAGAAAGCTCTTTTCCATACCCGTCAGTTTTTACAGGCTTGCCGCTTTCGTCCAATAACTTGAATTCAGCGCCCTCCAAAACGGTATTTTTATCGTCTTGATCCACTTTTTTCACATTTACGTCACCTGGTGCCAATATGTTTTCCGCGGTGATTTCGACTGGTTTCGTGTCTGTATTTGTGATCTTGAACGATATAGGAGTTTGGTCCAACTCATAATTCTTAGGCGCTTTTGTTTCGACAAACTGATATTCGCCAGCTTTAAGGCCGTGCACCGTGATCTGTCCTTGGTCATCCGTAACCAAACCGGACTTCAGCACTTTGCCGTTGGCGTCTGTCAAATTGAACTCTGCGCCTTGCAGAACTTTATGTTGATCATGCTGATCCACTTTTGTAAGGACAACCCGGTTCTTCGTATTAACCGCTGTCACTTCAATTTGTTTAGGTTTACCGCCGTTTTCTGCCTTAATGGTGAATGGCACAGGGGTGGCGGATAATAGATACCCGTCTGGCGCCTGTTTTTCGATAAATTGATAGCTTCCCGGCGCTAACCCGTCAACTTCAATTTTGCCGCCTTCTTTTGAGACTAAATCGTCTCTCACTGTTTTCCCATTGCTGTCAGTGATTTTGAATACCGCGCCTGCTAAGCCTTTTCCATCTTGGTCTTCCTTCGTCAGCTGAACCGATCCTTGATAGTTTACGATGATCCCGGCATCTGCGGCTTCAGGCTTTCCTGCTGCTGATTCAGAAATGATAAACTCTTTTTTCTCCGTGTTTAGCACATAACCGTCTGGCGCTTTCGTTTCAACAAAGGCGTAGCGTCCCGGCGCAAGGCCCGACGCCTTTACTTTTCCATCTTTATCGGAAGTCAGCTCTTCTTGAACCGTATTTCCTTTTTCGTCGACAATGTTGAAAACTGCACCTACAAGCTTCTTGCCTTCAGCATTTTCCTTCGTCAACTCAACGGAGCCTTTATGGTTAATGGCGATCCCGGCATCTATAGCTTCAGGCTTTCCTTCAGAGGAATCAGAGATCTCAAACTCAATTTTCTCTGTGTTCAGCACATAGCCGGCTGGCGCTTTCGTTTCAACAAAAGCGTATTGTCCCGGTGCAAGGCCTGAAGCTGCGACTTTCCCGTTTTTATCTGAGGTCAGTCCTTCTTGAACCGTATTTCCTTCCTTGTCGATAATCTTAAAGACGGCTCCTTCAAGCTTCTGGCCATCTGCATCTTCCTTCGTCAGCTCAACAGAGCCTTTATCGTTAACGGCGATCCCGGCATCTGCGGCTTCAGGCTTTCCTGCTGCTGATTTTGAGATGGTAAATTCTTTTTTCTTTGTATTCAGCACATAGCCGGCTGGCGCTTTTGTTTCCACAAAAGCGTAATGGCCCGGTGCAAGGCCCGAAGCCTCAATTTTTCCGTCTTTATCTGAAGTCAGCTTCTCTTGAACGACCTTTCCATCTTGATCGACAATGTTGAATACTGCGCCTTCAAGTTTCTGGCCTTCAGCATTTTCCTTCGTCAGTGAGACTTTCCCTTGATAGTTGGTCATTTTTCCTAAATTAACGTCAGACACTTGATTCTTTTCATTCTTTGCGATTGAGAAGTGAATCGCTTTTGTATTTACGATAAAGCCTGCAGGAGCTTGTGTTTCTGTCAAGCGATAGTAGCCCGCCGGCAAACCGTTCATTTCTACTTTTCCGTTTTTATCAGATTTTATATCTGTTCGTATAAGAGTATAGGTGCCGTCATTTGACTTTTTCTCCAGCTTGAAAACAGCACCCGCCAAAGGATTGTTTTGTTCGTCTTGTTTGATAAGCGTCACCTTGTTCTGTAGATTTACGACTTTGTACAGCGCTCCTGTCTTGGAGGAGTTGCTGTCTATCTTCACAGAGACTCCTTTTGCATAAGCATCACTGATGGTATATCCGTCAGGCGCTTTTACTTCTTTTAATACATAGGAACCGTAGCGAATATTTCCGAATGTAAGCTTCCCGCCGGCATCCGTCGTGCCAGTGCGGAGGAGCTGTTTGGAGTCCTCAGACCATAACTGGAATTCTGCTCCTTCAAGAGCTTTATCGTCCTCTCCAGTCTTAAAAATCGTCAGGCTTCCTTTTTCTCCAGATCCGGAACCGTCGCCGCTTGAAATGGCAACAAAGATCGAGCTGCTGTTTTCTTGAGTCTGCTCCTTCACATTTGTTCCTGAAATGGACACCTTATTTTTAACATGGCCGCTCGTGCCGGATATGTTAATCAGAGACCGGTATTTGATCACATAGGCGCGGTCGATTTGCTTATAGCTGCCTATGAATGTCAGGACAAACGATTGTTCACCTGTTGTATTGTCCGTTTTGATGTCTAACGTGTAGTCTTTATCTTTTTGAAGCTCGACATCTCCCGCGGTCAGATTTCCGCTGCTGTCTTTGACCACTCCGTTTTCATCGTATTTTGCTTGATATACTTTAAAAGAATCCGCATCTAAAATTTGATTTTCATCCGGCGTGTCAGTGACTTTTACATCATCCAGCGTTGATTGGCTGGCGTTGACATTGATGTTCCAATCGATGTAGTTTCCATTTTGTTTGCCGCCTTTGAAAACCAGGCTTCCTCCGTTCGTAACTGAAACAGAGCCCGTCAGCGTGCGGTCTGCATAGCCGTCATTATAGTAGGTTGCCTTGTTTGTGTATTGATTCTGATCAATGACCTGTCCTTTGAGTGATGTCTTAAACTCAATCAGATATGGTACAGAATCGCCTGTTTTAAGATGTACCGTCAGAGTGCGTTCATTATTCGCAGAAGGCTCTTCGACATCATACTTAGAAGGATCAAGCGCGTCTCCTTCTGTGATCGAGCCGTTTTTATTGATCGTATAGCTCTTAACGACAACGGAACCCGGCACAAATTGCTGAGGATCTGTTATGGCATCTTTGATATAAGGATTTTTCGTCGGCTCGCCGTTATAGTTGACGCCGATTTTCCACGTGATTTCCTTTGAAACCGCGTTGTATGAGCCGTTTTTGAAACCATTATTTGAAGTCTGATGATTCGGCGTAAAACCGCTTGATACTTTATTCGTGCGCTCATTGCCGTTTTGATCAGTCCATGTCGACTGAGCTGTATTCTTAACGCTTTCGTTAGAATAATCGGCATTGAATGTTGTCGTATAAGTGATCTTAAATTGACTGTCTGTTTTTGCATAATCCCCGATCAATGCCAAAGTATAGCCTTTATGATCCGGTTTTTTTGTAAACGTGTAGTCTTTGTCTTTCTGCAATGTTTTGTTGTTCGTTATGTCTTGAAGCTTGAACGATTCATCAAGCAGAACCATTCCGCCGCTTTCAAATTGATCATCCAAAGTCCAATTGTTCATCAAGTATTTATTTTTATTAACTGTAATCGTCCAATCAACCGTCTTCTTCTCATAATCTACGTTTGAATATCCTTTGATGAGATTCTGCTGAATGGCTATTCCGGAAGCTTCTTTTGAATCCCCTGTTCCGGTCACCACGCTATTGGTGTATGTTGTAGATTTATCAATGATCACTCCGCTGTTGACCTTTGTTTGATATGTGATTTTGTAAGCGCTGGTAATGGTTTTATTAAATTTGATTTCAAATCCGCTTCCATTATCGATCAGCGTGTAGTCTTCGCCTTCCTTTAAAGGCGTTCCCGCTTGCTCGCTGCCATTCTGTCCAAAGGTAATAGGAACAACCTTCAAGGAATCTTTTACAAGATGCAAATCGCCAGTTCCAAAAGAATCTTTAATGCTGGCCTTGGATTGGTCGATCTGTTTCTCACCGTAGTTGTATGCAAGAGCCCAGCTGAATGTTTGAGATTCTCCATCATAGCCTGTTGATGATTTCGCGATCATTTTTCCATATTTGGCTGCAACAGTGGCTTCTGCAGAAATGGGTTCCAGATGATCTCCGCTGAATGCTGCCTTGTTCGTCAGCGTTATATTTCCGCCTTCACTCGGCTTCGCACTATTGTCAATGTCGGTTTCATATACAAGGCGGTAGGCTGAATCAATTGTCCCGTCAAATGTGACATTTCCTTTTGAATCAACACTGTAGCCGGAAGAAATTTCATTTCCTCTGCTGACAGAACCATCAATGTTCACATTGAGTTCATACACTTTAACTGAACGGTAGTTTACGCCATCTGGAAGGCTTTCCGTGAGTTTGGCATTCTTGACTTGATCCAACTTTTTATTGACATCGACCGTCCATGTTACTTTACCAGGGTTGATGCCTTTATCCAGCACACCTGATTTATCAATGGTTTTACTCACATTGGGTTTAAAATAAACTGTTGTTTCAGGAGTATCGGCATTCACAGGGAATGGAATCTTTTGTGTTGTCGAACCCGTTATTTTTTTCTCGTTGAACTGCGTATTGATAACCAAAGTCCCTTTGACATTAGAACTTTCTTTTATCTCGCCGTTAAATGTCATCACCACATGTCCGTTCGTATCAATAGAAAATGTCCCGTAGGTGGTGTCTCCGGCGCTTAAAGGCAGGTTCACAAGGTCATTATGCATAATAAATTCTTTAGGCAAATCAAATTCGTATTTATCGCCGGCATTGATTGTTTTTCCTAAATCGTCGGGAATGGCCCAATCAATTGAAATTTTCACCGGAGAATTCGTATTGGCGCGATTGCCCTTGTCATATGGCTCTCCGTTTGCGTCGGTCAATGTCACGCCGGTTAAAATATTTTGCGTGATTTGTTTTTCTTCAGTTTGCAAGCTTTTGAAAGCTGATTGACTTGAGGATGACACTTTTTTTGAATCATCACTCTTAGAGGATTCGCCGCTCTTAGAGTCATCTGATGGCTGCTGTTCTTCCTCTTTTTGATCCTTGCTGACTGGAGGTGCAGATTTGTCATCTGTCTCTTCCTGATCACCCGCAGTATCAGAAGAGTCATTTTTTGGCTCTTCCGCCTCGGCATCTGGTGTCTCCTCTTTTTTAACTGGGATGATCACCTGCTGGGTTTTGCCTCCCCCTAGCTGAAAAAGGGCTGCTGCTGTATGTTCGTCGTCTTTTACATCTGCAGTAAACTTAGCTGGCAGTGTAATGGTACCCTTGGCATCAAGAGAATCCCCGGATGCAGTTGTTAATTTTACCGTCATGGTGCTGCTCCCCGCCGGCACTTGATAGCTGCCGATGACCTGATCAGCAGATTTGATCTCACCTTCTGCACCTTTATCAAATGTAAAGCTTTTAGGTATCTCCACATTGATATCCTGTTCGCTATCTGCTTTTTTGTCTTTTTTCAATGACCATTCATATGTCAGTGTCACTTCGTCCCCCGGTGTTAGTGCCGGTTCGTTTCCTTTTGATCCGTCAACAATCTGGCCCTTGGCGTCCTTAACTGTTACCGAATCGAAGAATTGACTGTCACTTGGCGTTACGCCTACAGCCTGTGCTGTAAGAGTATAGCTGGCGATCTGGCTGAAGAAGAAAAAGATGGCAAGGCTTATGATCATGACGATCCGCCCGCTTTTTTTCAGCCCTAAGGGAAAACTCCTCGTTCTCAACTTTTCATTCCTCCCTCTCATATCTATTTTTCACTTGCCGATTGATCCGCGAGACCATAAAATCATGTCTCATCCCCCAAAATGAACTGCTAATACCGAATGTGCTCCAAAACTAAGATTTGCCATCCGAACCAAACTACATTGTATGAAATGGAACTATACAATTTCTGTACAACTCAAAAATCATGTATGATTGAAGTGAATTGGAGAGTTGAAGATTCAACCAGGAGACATATGGCGAGGGTCTTCCCTTTAGCTGACATGTACAAAAAAAACCAGTGTGTATCGAAAGGCAATCGACACATACTGGTTTGGACTTCTTTAATTAATTTGATCCTTCATTTGTTTGTAACGCTGATATTCATTTATCGCCTCTTCTACCTTTCCGTTTTTGTTGAATAGCTGCAGCTTGTATTGCATAATTTTATGATCGCAAGGCTCAATTTTCTCCGCTTGCAGGCAAATGTCCATCGCTTGATGATCGTTCATTTCCTGAATATGATAATCGATCAGTTCATAGGCCTTTCCAAGCCAAAGCTGGGAAAGACGCGTCTTTTCCGGTTCTGCCCAGAGATAACCGTGCTCCATTAGGTAATGATTTTGATAGGACATGAAAATATCCATGTGCAGATGTAATGTAGCCGTATTGAGCGGCGGAGCCCCTTTTAGTGATTTTTCCCATTCCACAACATCGATTTTTGCGCCTGAAAGCTGAAGAATATATCCTGTATCAGTCTTCTCGATAGTTTGGCTGAAAGGGATCTGGCTGAATAATTTTCGTATTTGATAAATGGCGGAGTAAAGTTGGGTGCTTGCTTTTGAAACATCATAATGAGGCCAAAAAAGATCGATTAGCATGTCTTTACTGACCACACGGCCGTGATTGTGAAGTAAAAATAAGTATATTTCACGTGCTTTCGACGTTCTCCACTTGACTGGAATGTTTGTTTTGACACCCTTTAAGATTTGATGAAACTGCAGGCTTCCAAAGCATTGGATCGAAAAATGCGCCTCGATATTTTCTGCATTTTGTCTAAGCATATTATTCGTTTTGATTCGTTCAACAGTAGTCTCAAGCCGCTTGTATATGACAGGCTTCAGCAAATAATCAATGGCATTCAGCTCAAACGCTTTGATAGCAAACTCATTATAAGCCGTGATGAAAACGACTTGGATGTTTTCATTCATCGATTGAATGGCCTCAGCAAGCTCAATGCCATTTACCCCCGGCATTTCAATATCAAGAAACACCGCATCTACAGCAGGAGTCTCAGGATGCTCCAAGGCTTCAACCGGATCTTGATACGCCATAATAGATTGAAAGGCGTTTGTTCGTTCAAGCATTTTCTTAAAATGAAGCAATGCCAAGTGCTCATCATCAACAATTAACGCTTTCACAAAACATCCCACCCTATATGTAAAATCGAGATTTCAGTAAATAACTTCTATTATATCATGACAAATAACCCCTTTATCTGGATTCTTTTTCTTTCTATTGTAGTTTTTAAAATTTTGCACTTACAATATTTATAAAAAATAGGAATTTAGAATGATCCTATTTGAATAAAGGAGCCATGATATGAAAGAGAAATTCATCTTTACTTCGATTATTTTCGGTTACGCTGCATTCTTTATGGTTTTCATTGCCATTGACCATTTTTCCGGGTCAACGCATCCCGCGGCAAGGCATGGGGTCATGAACTTAGAGAATTGGGATTTTCAGAAGGATGGGAATGTACAGCTGAACGGAAAATGGGCATTGTATCCAAATCAGATTCTGTCACCAAAAGAGATCGCTTCAGCCAAAGGAAAAGATCCTCTCTTCGTTGATGTCCCCAGCAATGTAAAGCTGTCCAAACAAGATATTAATGTGGATTACGGAACATATAAGCTGACTATCAGATCAAAGCAAGACCATCAGGTATTTGGGATCAGCACGTCGTTTATTTACAGCGCCAATCGCATCTATTTTAATGGACAACGCATTGGCCAAAGCGGAAGCCCTTCAGATAATCCTGATTTTGCGGCACAAAACCGCCCCTATACGAGCTTTTTTACGCTTCACAAGGGTGACAATGAACTTGTTGTACAATTTTCGAACTTCGGAAAAACGCCGGGATGGGGAATCGCAAAGCCAATTACTTTTGGCACTCAGGACCAAATAGTGCGGGAAAACAAAATTTCCTTTCTTAATGATACGATCATGATTACAGCTTTTTTCATTACTGGATTATATTTTCTGGGCTTTTTCCTACAAAGAAAAAAAGATAAACATTTGTTGTTTTTTTCTGTTATGTGTCTTCTGTTTTCGTTCATTATTCTGATGATCGGAAAAGAGCGGATTATATTTCTCCTTTATCCGTCAATTTCATTTTCGTTGCTAAATTCATTGAGGGCGATCTCTACAGTGCTTGTCAGCATTGCGGTTTTTCTCTATCTCTATTTTGCTTACAGAGAGATTGTTTCAAAGCGTTTTATTCGCATAGCCACCGTTTCTTCCGGACTGGTCTTAGTCACAGATTTTTTAACCGTCGGTTTTATCGGCCATACCTCGTACATCTTACATTCTGTGCTAGCCGTCTCGACTCTGGTTTATATTACATATATTTTTACGATTGCTGCGATCCGCAAAATGGAAGGAAGTCTGTATCTGACCATCGCCTCTATATCAATGAGTGCTTTTGTCATTTTAACCACCATTTCAGCTTACAGCGGCAAAACAGCCTTTTCCTTTAATTCGATTTATTCATTGCCAACAGTTATCGCTTTGCTGGCGATCGTTCTGCTAATGGCACAGCAATTTGCCGGAGCATTCCGTGAAAATGAAGTGCTCTCGTGGAAATTGCTCAGAAGTGACCGTTTAAAAGATGAATTTATCGCCAAAACATCACATGAATTCAAAACACCGCTGAACAGCATCATTAATATATGCCAGACCCTGCTGGCCGGCAAAAGAAAAAGAACGATAGAAGAAGAGAAAGATAACATGCAGCTCGTCATCCGCATGGGCTACAGGCTGTCCAATCTGGTAAATGACATCCTGGATTTAGAAAAAATAAAGCAAGGCATGCTTCAAATCCACCCGGTTCCTGTTGATATTTATACTTTAGTTTGTTCGGAAATGAATTTCTACAACCTTTTATCGAGACATAAAAACTTAAATATCATGAACCATATCCCAGACGATCTTCCTTTGGTGCTCACAGATGAAAACCGCTTCCGCCAAATATTAACCAATTTAGTAGACAATGCAATCAAATATACAACAGAGGGCCAAATCACACTATCTGCTTCAAGACTGAACGACAACATGATCAAAGTGACAGTAACGGATACGGGAAGCGGCATTTCAAAAGCTGATCGCCAAACCATCTTTGAGTCTTTTCAGCAAGCCGAAACGAATAAAGACGATGGTGCCGGCCTTGGCCTCAGCATTGTCAAACAGCTGGTTCAGCTCCAAAACGGAGACATTTGGGTCGAATCGGATGAGGGAAAAGGTTCGGCATTCCATTTCACATTGCCAATCGCCCAAAATGAAGCTGTATCTGAAACAAAGAAACGTCTTCCCGAATTACAATCCGGGATAGATCTGTCGGATATCTCATTTAGCACGCCTTATTACTCTGAGCGTATTGATGCTCCAACTATTCTGATTGTCGATGATAACATTGACAGTTTAAAAATTTTGAGCGATATGCTTGAAGGTGTGCCCTACAATGTGATTGCTGCGAAGAACGGAAAGGAAGCATTAGAAATCATCTCTTGCACGAAGCTTGATTTGGTTATTTTGGACTTGATGATGCCGGATATGACTGGTTTTGAAGTCTGTATGAAAATTCGCGAACGATTCAGCATGGTTGATCTTCCGGTTCTGATCATTACAGCTGCCATTATCGGCCATGACAAATACAAGGCTTTTCATGCCGGAGCGAATGACATTTTGCAAAAACCTTATCATTACTCTGAGTTTATGGCGCGTATTCAAAACCTGATAATGATGAAACATACAGCAAATCAAGCCACAAGAATGGAAATGGCATTTCTCCAATCGCAAATCAAGCCTCATTTTCTATATAATGTCTTAAACACGATTATTTCTCTCACTCATTTGGATATTGAAAAGGCCCGGGAGGTAACAGAGGAATTTACCAACTATTTGAGAATGAGTTTTGACTTTCAAAATACATCAGCCATCAGTTCATTCAGACATGAGCTTTCGATTATCAATTCCTATCTTTCTATAGAAAAAACGCGATTCGGCAATCGGCTTGAGGTTCTTTTCGATATAGACGAAGACATTGACTTTATCCTTCCGCCTTTAATGATTCAGCCCTTGGTGGAAAATGCCGTTCTTCACGGTGTCAGCAAGAAAAGAGGCGGAGGATGGATCAAACTGACAGCTAAAAAACAAAGCAAAAATGAGTATTACATTAAAGTAGAGGACAACGGTGCAGGAATGACTCCAGAAAAACGAAAAGATCTCTTATCTGCGGATTTCGATCGAAGCGTTGGATTAAAGAATATCAATCAGCGGCTGAAACATTTTTGCGGAAGCGAGTTGATAATCAGCAGCATCCCGGATGCAGGCACCTCTGTTTCAATGCTCATTCATCTCGCTGAAACAACGGAAAGCCCCGCGGGACTGAAGGATATAGAACGAACCTAAACGAAAATTGAGATAAAAAAAGACGCCGTTTCTAACGGCATCTTTTTTATTCCGGCGACTTTGCTTGCTGCTTCAGCAGGTCTCTGATTTCTTTCAGCAGCTCCTCCTGCGCATCCACCGCTTCCTCTGCAGCCTCTTCTTCTGCTGCTTCTTTTTTGCGCCTTAACCCATTCAAAGTCCGAATGACGATAAAAATGGAGAACGATATAATTAAGAAGTTCACAATCGTCTGTATAAAGCTTCCATACTTCACTACAGCATCGCCAAATGTAAAAGACAGGCCTGAAAAGTCAAGCCCTCCCAGCAGCAAACCGACCAAAGGCATAATGATATCATTTACTAGAGATGTGACGATCTTGCCGAAAGCGCCGCCTATCACAACACCAATCGCAAGGTCTACGATATTTCCCCGCATGGCAAAGGCTTTAAATTCATTCCACATACAATCACCTGCTTTTCTATTTTTGTAAAGAAAAAAAGACAAATGTGCCGCTGGCCATCTGCCTTTTTTCATTTATTCTCCGAGGGCAAAAGTCAGTTCAACTTCGCAAACGACCTCGCCATCAACTGTGGCAACGCCTTTTCCGCGCCCGATTGTGCCGCGGGCACGAATGATTTCAACCTCAAGGTGAAGCTGGTCACCAGGCTTGACTTGTTTTTTAAAGCGGCAGTTATCAATGCCTGCAAAAAAAGCCAGTCTGCCGCGGTTTTCTTCTTTAATCAGCATCGCAACAGCTCCGACTTGAGCGAGCGCTTCTACGATTAATACGCCGGGCATAACCGGATACTGAGGAAAATGTCCGTTAAAGAACTCCTCATTTGCGGTTACATTTTTATAGCCTTTCGCCCGTTTGCCCTCTTCAACTTCCGTAATCCGATCCACAAGCAAAAACGGATAACGGTGAGGAATAATTTCTTTAATTTGCTGAGTATCAAGCATTGTCTTGACATCTCCTTCATCTGCATTAGTATGTATAGCTATCATCAAAGATCCAATCTGTACATTTGAAAAGTATATTATGAATTAATCTCAATTTCAACCGCGCTAAAATGTAACCAACTGTCAATGAGAGCCGTCAAAAGTTATGATATGATAATTATAGATTTTACCAATAGCAAAGAGGTAGGAAAATGATTTCGAAGTTTATTGAAAAAAGAATGCTAAACATGTTAGACGAGTGGTATTCCGCAATGAGCAAACGCAAAATGAATCACGTTTGCACACTGAAAGAGAAAATTGACCAGCACCTTCCGAAGATCAAAAAGAACACAAAACTTTGGATGCGTTATCAATTGTTTCAGGCCCGCCATCAGCTGCTTTTTGAAAACCAAAACGGACTCGATTCATTGTTCGATGACCTATATGGCCTGGAAGACAAAATGGATGATGAATTGAAGTATTATCTGTATTTTTTCTCTGGATTATATGAGATGGTAAAAACAGCTCCGAAACATGCAGTACATCATTTTAAAAAAGCTGAACAGTACCTGGCCGCCATTCAAAATACGTTTGAAGCCGCTGATTTATATTATCAAACCGCAGGCGCCTATTACTTGATGAAATCACCGCCGCTTTCCATCCAATACGTCAAAAAAGCATTACACATCTATTTGCACCAATTCGGCTATATCAAAAAGGTAATCACCTGTAAACTTTTGCTCGCCGTAAATTATATTGATCAAGAACGCTATGAAAAAGCTGAACAGCTTTTCAAAGAAATCATTAAGAAAACCCAGCAACTGCATGACGAAAACCTGCTATGCCACGCTTATTATAACCTTGGCTTTTTAAAAGCGACCGAGAAAAAAGACCAGGAAGCGCTTCTTCACTTTAGAAAAGTATTAAAGAATCAAGAATTTGAAATGAATTCACCAGTCTCATATCTTCATTGTGTGTACGAGTCTGTCAGAGCGCTTTTTAAAACTGGAAACATCACAGAAGCTAAAGCCGTCCTTCAAAAAGGAAAAGAATTATCTAAAAAGGTAGACATTCAAACCATTTATTTAAAATTAAAAACGCTTGAAGCCCTCTACACCTCAGTGGAAGATCCTTATGAGCAGCTGCTCGAATATGTGATTGAATTAGAAAAAATCGAGGCGTGGGTGGATTTAGAAGTCCTGTTAGAAGATATTACGGAATACTACAAAAAAAAGGACGATTTCGAAAAAGCCGCTTTTTTTATCATGCGCGGCTGATTGAAAACGCCCATTTTCTTATTATCTGACTGAATTGATTAAACCGAGCATTTGATCTCCCATTGTGATCGTTCTGCTGTTCAGCTGATATGAGCGCTGGGACGTGATCAAATCTGTCATTTGTTCTGAAATATCGACATTGGACATTTCAAGTGAGCCCTGCTGAATGCCGATGTTTTGTCTATTTGCGCCATTCAGCTCTTCAAAAGCTGCCGCATTATCAATAGAGAAAAGGTTATTCCCTTCCGATTTCAGCTCTTGAGGGTTATTCACTTGGACAACTCCAAGGTTAAACCGCTGAACCTCATTTCCATTAGAGGCGGTTAAGGTGCCGTTCTTATTGATGGTGATATTCTTCATTGAACTGTCGATGTTCACTGAATTGCCGTTTTCATCAAGAACCGGATACCCATTTCCAGTAACGAGCTGAAGCTGGTTGGCATTATTGGCTGAAGGCGTTAAATATAATGCTCCGTCCCTCGTATACTGGCGGTTTCCACTTACATTCACCTGAAGATATTGGTATGGAGACGTAAATGCGATATCCAGATCGCGATCCGTCTTCTGAATGCTCCCTTGATCAGAGACAAGGCGTGAATTCATCATCGCTCCGACGCCAAGGCGCAAGCCGGGCGGCGTTTTTCGGGCTTTTGCCACTTCCTCATTTTTTTCATCAACCTGATCGAATTGCTGTCTGACAAGCTCAGAAAAATTCGTATCTTTTGCCTTATAGCCGGTTGTGTTGCTGTTTGAAAGGTTGCTGCTGATTGTGTCAATCTGCTGCTGCAGCTGGTTTAAGGTTGTTGATGCCGTTAGCATTGACCTGAGCATAGTTGATGTCCCCCGTTTATTCTTCCATTATCTTAAATTTTTCCGATTTCATTCGCTGCTTTATCCATACTTTTATCGTAAGCCTGAATAACCTTCTGATTAGCCTCAAACGATCTGTACGCTTCAGTCATTTCTGTATAGGCGCTTGTCACATCCACGTTTGAAAGCTCTGAGATGCCTTGTTTTAATGAATAGGATACTTGATTATTTCCAGCTGCGCTTGGCAGATCATTGCCGTCCGCCGTGCTGTACAAATCGTTTCCGTCCCGTTTAAGATTGCGGACATCTTCCGCCATTCTGACATCAATCTGGCCGGCTGTCCGTCCGTTTGTTGTCACAGTACCATTTTCAGACACAGTGAAATTCTCATTATCAACAGTAATTGGCTGGCCATCCGTCGATAAAACAGGGCGTCCGTTGATTGTCAGCTGATTATTCTCATTTAGTGAAAATGTGCTGCTTTTTGAATAACGGATTCCATCCGCTGTTTGAACCGGATAAAAAAGAGCCGCGTTTTCATTGGTTTCTGCATTTATCGGAACTTGATTTTCGACCAATGCAATGTCTGTAGGCTGTTCTGTAGACTTCAGGCTCCCCTGTGTAAAGAGTGGCTTAAGCTCCTGCATGTACACTCCCGTATTCACGGAACCGATTTCCGTCCTCGATGTTCCGGCCGGAGATTTTGATTCAATTCTGCTGAGCATCATCTCAGGGAACGCTCGCATCGAGCCTTGATCAGCTTTATATCCTGATGTATTTGCGTTTGCAATGTTATTTGAAAGCATTTCCGTTCTTCTTTGCTGGGCAATCATTGCGGATGTTGCTGTATATAATCCTTTTAACAAATTTCCCACCTCTAAAAATGGCATTTTTTCCAGTTGTCATATAGGAACGTTTGTTCTATAATGGAAATCAGTATTTTATCCTATTATCGTCATTTAATATCTTTTCGTGAAGGCTTTTCATAAAAAAACCTCATTCTTTTTCAGAATGAGGTTTGTGAAATCAGCTTAGTTTGCGTTTAGGAAGCTTGTCCATATTATCAAGCATGACACCTGTGCCGATGGCTACGCAATCCATAGGATTTTCAGCAACGAGGACCGGTACCTTCAGCTCTTCGGCAAGCAGCTGGTCAAGCCCGTTTAAGAGCGCGCCTCCGCCGGTAATAATAACGCCGCGGTCGATAATATCAGCAGAAAGTTCAGGCGGTGTTCTTTCAAGCACTTGTTTCGCAGCCTGAACAATAACAGCGACAGATTCACGAAGGGCTTCTTCAACTTCTTTACTGTTTACTGTAATTGTTCTTGGAAGACCGGAAACCATGTCCCGTCCGCGAATGGAAATTTCCTCGTGACGTGCGTCTGGGAAAACCGTTGCGACTTTAATCTTAATATCCTCCGCAGTACGTTCGCCGATCAGCAGCTTGTACTCGCGTTTGATATAATTTAAGATTTCCATGTCAAACTTATCCCCAGCCATTTTAATAGAAGAGGAGGTGACAATATCGCCCATTGAAATAACCGCGATATCCGTCGTACCGCCTCCGATGTCTACAACCATGTTACCGCTTGGCTGGAATATTTCCATACCCGCGCCGATAGCGGCAACTTTAGGTTCTTCTTCAAGGTATACATGTTTCCCGCCGCTTTTTTCTGCAGCTTCTTTGATTGCTTTTTGCTCAACAGATGTAATATTCGTCGGGCAGCAAATGAGCATGCGCGGCTTTGAAAACAGGCCTTTTACATTTAGCTTGTTAATAAAATGTTTCAGCATTGCTTCTGTTACTTCAAAGTCAGCAATAACTCCGTCTTTCAGCGGGCGAATCGCAACAATATTCCCAGGTGTACGTCCAACCATTCGTCTTGCCTCTTCGCCAACCGCCAGCACTTTGCCGCTGTTTTTATCAAGTGCAACTACGGAAGGTTCATTCAGAACAATTCCTTTACCTTTAACATGGATCAGTACATTTGCAGTACCGAGGTCAATACCAATATCCCTTGCAAACATCTATTTATATCCTCCTTGAAAATCTGTTTCACAGTAAATATCCACATTGTGCCCTAATTATATATATTATCATAAAATATAGAAAAAAAGTTGGAAGCACATTAAGTTCTTTACAAATTTTTGCGGATGTTTTATGAACGATTTCAAGAAGACAACGCCAGGCGATTACGATTGCTGAACAGGCTCTCCCTCGAGTATTTCATCTTTTTTATATTTGAGTTTTGTCGCTTCTCCTCCTCTTAAATGCCTGATGGATTTATGATAATCGAGTATTTCTTTCACTTCGTTTGCCAAGTCGGGGTTAATTTCAGGCAGACGCTCTGTTAAATCCTTGTGTACTGTACTTTTGGAAACACCAAATTCCTTCGCAATGACACGAACGGTTTTCTTTGTCTCCACGATGTACTTCCCTATCTTGATTGTTCGCTCTTTGATGTAATCGTGCACACCACTCGACCTCCCTAAAATGGATGTGAGAAGTGTGAAATGAGATCCGTATTCTGTAAAGAGTCGTTCATTATGCCGCTTCTTCGTTGTATGGTTTTAAAAGTAAGTTTGTGAAATATGCCCACGATCCCTCACCTCAAACACTCTCTTTGTTAGGTTTGTAACAGTGTATTAGCATTCTTTTGGGAATATGCTAAAAACTCAATAAGGACAAGGGGTGAAACGAACTTTTTCAGCGTCAGCAAACTATTTCGCGTCACTAAATTTTCATCTTTACATCTATTCACCGCTCCTGTAAAATGAAATAAGCAATTAGTTACTTAGGTAAGTTTTTTAGAAGGAGACAGACATGACCTACGTCAACAGACACCTCATTCATCAAATCAACCAAAGCGCCCGCCTGATTGCCAAGAAAGCCAATGAACAGTTGGAGCCATTCGGCCTTTATTCATCTCAATGGTCAGTTTTATATTGTTTGCGTACGATCGGACCAATGACTCAAAAAGAGATTTGGTCCTATTTAAATGTGGAAGCGCCGACTGTCACACGGACGATCAAACGCCTTGAGGAGAACGGCTGGGTCCAGAGACAGCAAGGTGAAGACAAACGGGAAAAACTTGTTGTCCTCACCAAAGAAGCCGAGAAAAAATACGAAGAAATCAATATGAAAATGCTGAAATTCGAGGAAGAGCTGCTTGCAGATTTCCGGGATGAAGATAAAGAAGCCTTTACTCATTTATTCCGCATGTTTTTACAACAATGAAAATAAGGAAGTGACATACATTTGAAAAAAGCGGATGCGATATGGACCAAGGATTTTATTATGGTCCTGCTTGTCAATTTATTTGTGTTTGTGTTCTTTTATACATTTTTAACTGTATTGCCGATCTATACGCTGCAAGAGCTTGGCGGCACAGAATCACAAGGCGGGCTTTTAATCAGCCTGTTCCTTCTGTCAGCGATCATTACACGGCCATTCTCCGGAGCCATTATTGAGCGTTTCGGGAAGAAAAGAATGGCGATTGTATCAATGGCGCTCTTCGCCCTATCATCTTTTCTGTATATGCCGATTCATAACTTTTCCCTGCTGCTCGGATTGCGGTTCTTCCAAGGGATTTGGTTCAGCATTTTAACGACTGTCACAGGTGCAATCGCCGCTGATATTATTCCAGCCAAACGGCGCGGTGAAGGGCTTGGATACTTTGCCATGTCTATGAACCTCGCTATGGCGATCGGGCCTTTCCTTGGCCTGAATTTGATGAGAGTGGTAAGCTTTCCTGTATTCTTTACATCCTTTGCGCTGTTTATGGTTGCGGGCTTACTTGTTTCGTTCTTAATAAAAGTGCCGCAAAGTAAAGACAGCGGCACGACTGTATTCCGTTTTGCGTTCTCGGATATGTTTGAAAAAGGCGCACTCAAAATTGCGACGGTCGGTTTGTTTATTTCTTTCTGTTATTCAACAGTTACATCATATCTGTCTGTATTCGCCAAATCAGTTGATCTTTCGGATATCAGCGGATATTTCTTTGTTTGTTTTGCGGTGACAATGATGATTGCACGTCCGTTCACAGGGAAATTGTTCGACAAAGTCGGACCTGGCATTGTCATTTACCCATCAATCCTGATTTTCTCTGTGGGACTCTGCATGCTGTCCTTCACACATAGCGGCTTGATGCTTTTGCTTTCAGGAGCGGTTATCGGGCTTGGATACGGATCAATCGTTCCATGTATGCAAACATTGGCGATCCAGAAATCTCCGGCTCACCGCTCAGGTTTTGCAACAGCAACGTTCTTCACCTTCTTTGACAGCGGAATTGCTGTAGGATCGTATGTATTCGGATTGTTTGTAGCATCTGCCGGCTTCTCTGCCATTTATCTATCAGCGGGTCTGTTCGTTTTAATTGCTCTGCTTCTCTACACGTGGAGCCAGAGAAAACCTGCTGAGGCTGAAGGAAAAGTGTCTATCGCAGAATAAATTTCAGACTGCCGGGATTTGCCGGCAGTCTTTTTTTCGCTTAAAAAACGGCGCTCTCTTTGAGAACGCCGCTTATGGGGCATATTATTCAATGACTTTCCGCGCAGGTGAATCAGGATCTAGCGTAAAGTCATACGACTCTTCATCACGATACATCGGATCGGCATAAATGGATTGCGAATCGTTATTTGTTGCTTTTCGATACGATGCAAATGAATCGTATTCATTCTTTTTCCACATCCATATGCCGTCTTGATCCGCTTCCTTGTGGTACACGTTATGATTGACCGTATTGCCTTCATTTTCTGTAAAATCGTTTCCGATAAATAATCTGGAATCACCGGCCGTCAAGATATTCTTTTCAATTGTGTTGTTTTTCGTATCGTACTGCAGCAGCAGCTGTCCGCCATACAGTCCCTTTGTGTCATTCCGGTACATAATATTGCGGGCAATCAGAGAATTGCTGGTGCCGCCCCGCTTTTTGTCATATCCTCCGATTGAAATACCGGTGTACGCATTGTTGTACACTTTGTTATCTGTGATCTGAATGGCATTTGCATACTTTCCTTTGTGTTCAGACGTTGCTTCAATCCCAATATCGTTATCGTAAACTGTGTTGTTCTTAATCTCGATACCGTGTCCGCCATCGACATAAATCCCGCCCGCTGAGTAGTCGTCTCCATAGGCAGGATTGCCGTAAGTTGAGTTTTGATAAACCGTATTGTTTTCTACGACACCGTTTCGCACGTAATCGTTTTTATCCGCGGTTCCCTCATAGCCGATAAGATCAATCCCGATGTTGTTATTGTTGCGGACCACATTGCCTGCAACAGTGAAGCCATCGATATTACCGTTCAGCACAACTGCTTCACTCGCTCCAAGCGTCAGATTCTCAACTGTATTGTCCTCGATTCGGATGTCCTTCATACTGCCAGTCCCATAAACTGCGATTCCGTGGGCATTTCCTTCATCCGCTGTTGTCTTAATACCCTGGATATGATTATCCTTGATGACGATATGACTGCTGGACCCTGATACATAAATCCCCATAGCCGTTGCTTCCTCAGATGAAACAGAAAGATCTTGAATCGTTAAACCGCTAATGGCAATATCATGTTTATCGTGAATATGAATGAGCGGTGTCTCATATTTTGCGTTCGCGACTGATTCTCCGCTAATCACGACTTTTTCATTTTCATAGTTTCGGAACGTGACAGGCTTTCCGTCCGTACCGCTGTGCTTCACATCAAGGATTTCATGATACGTACCCTCCCGAATCATGATGGTTGTGCCGGGAGCAGCCTTCTCAGATACGTGTGCCAATGTACGAAACGGTTTTTCTTTTGTTCCTTCATTTTGATCACTGCCATTTGGCGAAACATATAGGCAGTCTTTATCTCTTTCCTCATTCGCTTTTGTCTCATCAAAAACGAAAGCGAAGATGCCCAACGCTAAAACACCTGCCAAAAGAATAAAAGACCATTTTCTCATTTTCGATTCCCATTTCGTTTTAGAATAGATTTCTAAAACCATTATAAAGGCTCTATTTATGGAAAACCATTTCAAAAATATGAAAATATACCGTTTATATAGATCTTATTCAGCCTGGCGGACCTGTGCAGGTTCAACTGTTTCAATCGCCGACGATGCAGGCGGGTGAACACGCATCAGAACAATGTAGAAAAGAAAGGAGACCAGCACACCTACAAACCAAGAAATATCGTATAAGCTCTTCAATGCAGGAACATACATGCCAATCAACGAAATCAACGCGCCTAACATTGTGGCTGCAAACGCACGGTAATTGTATCCCTTCCAATACACATACCGTCCTGTTTCGGAATACAAGTCATCTACCGAGAGCTCACGCTTGCGAATAATAAAATAATCGGCCATCATCACGCCTGCCACCGGACCAAGCATGCCGCCTATTAAGCCGAGAAACGCATACACGCTTGTCGCACTCTCCATCAGCTTCCATGGAACCGTAAATAAAGCGAGAAACGCTGTGATAAAGCTGCCGCGTTTGAAATTAATATATTTCGGCAGGGCATTCGCTATATCATAAGCGGGCGATACGATGTTCGCCGCGACGTTTACAGAGATCGTGGCGATGCAGAGCGTGATGACGGACAAGATGATAACATAAGGGTTATCAAACCGCGCCAAAATATCGACAACATCCCAAATCGGTTCGCCGAACGCAACCTGCGAGCCGGAGGTCACCGTAATACTGGCGAACGCGAACAGCGCAAATGTTCCCGGCAAACCGTAAAATTGCCCTTTGATTTGCTCCTTTTGTGTTTCAGCAAACCGTGTAAAATCAGGTATATTTAAAATTAATGTCGCCCATATGCCGATGATGCCGGTCACTCCGGCAGCAAACGGCCAGAATGTTTCTGAAAACGTATGGAACTTTCCTGGCTGAGAATATATCGGCCCCAACCCTCCGGCAATATCGACGGCCCACCATACCATGCCGCCAAATACCAGATACACTAAAGGCCCTGCCCATACCTCAAAACGTTTAATTGACTCCATGCCGTGATGCAATACGAGTAAATGAATGGCCCAAAAGAATACAAAAGAAAGCAAACCAGACAAGTGAATGCCGAAAATGTTCCACTCGCCGCCAATTTCTCCCCAGCCCGGCCATATATTCAACAGCAAAATGTTCAGTGCCGTGCTGCCCGCAAAGGTCTGGATGCCAAGCCACATGATGGCTGTAAACGCCCTCAGAAGCGCGGGGATATTCGCGCCGTATATCCCGTAAGAAGCCCGGATGATCACTGGAAACGGCAGCCCGTATTTTGTCCCCGCATGGCCGTTTAAGGCAAGAGCGCCAAATAAGATAAGTGATGCCGTAATAATGATCGCCAGCACCTGCCAAGGCGAAAGGCCGATCGCGATTAATCCTCCCACCGTCGCGTATGTCGGTATATTATGTATACATCCCATCCAAATGGAGGCAAAGTTCATTGCCCTCCATGTCCGTTTTTCCTGCCCCAAAGGCACCAGATCTTCATTGCTCAGCCTGTTGGATTGCTGCTGACTCTCTTTTAATTTCATAGCCGGCTCCCCTTTTCGATATTGTCTGCTTTCCATTTCATGTTTCGTTTTCTGACATCCGATGTCACTTAATATAACTTAATAGTCAGACAATAACATTGGCTATGATGTACAATTTTCTTATTTGTATTTGAACAGCCTAAACAAGAAAAAAAGACAGACCTCATGGCCCGTCTCTTTCTCAAGATGCAGTTTTCATTAATGCAGCAAATCTCACAGCCATTAACAGGCTTGCTCCTCCCGTGATGATCATAATGATTCCCATCATATCAAAATGGGCGGCCGTGATTTCTTTGCCAAAAAGAATACCAAGGATCACCGAAGACAAAATCGACCCTAGGTAACGGCAGGTTTGAAACAGTCCGGAAGTCGTTCCTACCATGTTGGAAGGACTCGTTTTCAGCATTGCTGCCTGAAGCGCGACATTTCCCAGTCCGTAGCCTATACCCAAGAGCGATAGAATGAGGCCTTTCCCGATGGTCTCGACATTGATAAAAAAGATGGTTAAGAGCACAGCTCCAGCCGTCATCAAAAGCGCTCCAGCAAAGATCGGCTTGACAACACCTGATCGGTCGATCCATTTGCCCGTAACAGGTGACACAACAATGCTCATACCAGACATAAACAGCATAAACAGGCCGCTCGTTTGAACAGAAAGATGCATTTCATCCTGAAAATAACTTGGCAGACCAAAAAATAAACAATAGAAGAAAACATTCAGCAAAATAAACTGAACATATACAGCTGACAGGTTTCGCTGTGTTTTAAACAGACGGACATCAATGAACGGCTTATCCGTTTTCAGCTCGCGCCAGACAAATGCACAGAGCAGAAGCACGCCAAGCACACCTTCAACCGCATGCGGCGACGTGCTGAATGACAGCAGGAAGGATAGAAGGAAAATGATTCCCCCGGCAAATAAAACAATTCCAAGAATGTCGAGCTGCCGAATAATCGTTTTGATTCCTGTCCCTTTTTTCTGATCTTTCGGGAACATATACAGGCCCAAAAAGAAGCTGAGGATAATAAACGGCAAATTAACGATAAAGATCGCCGGCCAGCCGCCCCACACAATCAAAAAACCGCCGACTGTCGGCCCCAGCGCGGTCATGGCGGACGCAAAGATAGAAAGTACAGCCAAGGCTGAAGCTTGGCGCTCATGAATATGATTCCGAATCAATCCGACACCTGACGGATAAATCGCACTGCTCCCCACCGATTGAAACAGCCGCATGATCAATAATGTCATAAATGTTGGCGCAAACGGCGCTCCGATGGCTGAAATCGCTACAAGTATAAGTCCGAATAAAAACAAGCGTTTCCGCCCAATTAAATCACCGAGCTTTCCCGTTACAGGCTGCGCTACTGCACTTGCCAGGTAAAACGAGGAAATCAGCCAAGAAACCGTTGTAAACGAGAGGTGAAACTCATGCTGGATACTATGGAGCGCGAGAGAAATCATAGACGAGTTCAGAGGATTCAGCATTGTTCCCGAAGCCACCGCTGTTAAAAATACAGCCCGGCTTTTTTTCGATAACATCATTTCACTTGTTCCAGAAATTCTTCCGTTGTCCGCGATTTACCGATTCTCGGGAAAATAAAGCGCAGTGTAGCTTCATGCTCTTCATCGTTAAACGTGGACATGGCATCTGTAATAAAAATCTGCTGATAGCCAAGCTGAAAGGCCTCGCGCGCTGTACTTTCCACCCCGATGTTCGTTGCAATGCCGCACAATACAATCGTATCAATGCCGCGGCGTCTCAGCTGCAAGTCTAAATCTGTGCCAAAAAACGCACCCCACTGCCGTTTTGTCACCGTGTAATCGCCATCCTGAACACCGATTTCCGGAACAAATTCGGCCCAGTCCGCCGGCATCTCCCCTGAACCTCCCTGCGCAGGCTCATCCGTTTGCGGCTTCAGAGCGTCGGCTCCATCGTGAAAGGCTACATTTACAAAGCTGATGAACCCGTTCTGTTTCCGAAATTCATCTACAAGCTTTTTCGCATTCGAGACAACCTGGCCGCTTTGATCAATCGGCACAATTCCCTTTTGTAAATCAATGATCACCAATGCTGTTTTTTGAAAATCAATGTTGAGTGTATTCATCATACGTCTCCTCCTGATACTGTTAGTGTTTCTCACATTGCATATTTTACTCTTCACACTGCCTAAGTTCTTTTTTGATGCTTGTGAAATTCTCAGAAGGAGCTTTTTCATATGGAATAGGAACATCATAAGGGATGTCACCTTGTCTTCACCTGTCTATCGACTCCTGTCTGAAATGTCCATAAATGCGCGGCAGCCCACCTAAAGGGAAGCCATTCATATCGTGCTAAAATCCTGCACCCCAATATCAAAAGGTAATCACGACGATGTTCACAATAATCGGCATAAAAACAACTGCCAGGATTTCAACAAAACGTGTAAACAGTTCGCAGACATAAGAATAACCGAAAAGTGCCACGCCACTTCCCGGCAGCCGCCTCGATTTCAGACGCCACATCTCAAACCGCACACGAAAAACTTAGAGTCTAAAAACATCGCTGGAATCTATTTGCACCGCTCTTTATTCATCATAAATGTATCATTCGGAATTCTAATCATTGTCCGCTCGCCTCTTTTATAGATATAAAGTCTTATATCACAGTTCTCCTTTCTTTCCATCCCTCGATAACATTCCCCAAAAAACCATGTTAGGAAATCTTACATGAAAATGTTTTATCATTCTTTTTTCTCTATAATGAAGAAATATAATAATTGCTTTTTATTCTGAAAGATACGGAGGAATGAGACATGCAAATGGGCGATACAGTTTTTATGTTCTTTTGCGCTTTACTCGTGTGGCTGATGACCCCGGGGTTAGCGTTATTTTATGGAGGGATGGTAAAAAGCAAAAATGTGCTGAGCACTGCCATGCACAGTTTCTCTTCCATTGCCATCGTTTCCATCGTTTGGGTGCTGTTCGGATATACACTTGCCTTTGCACCAGGCAATTCCATCATCGGCGGACTGGACTGGGCAGGCCTCAAAGGGGTCGGATTTGATCCGGGAGATTACAGCGATACCATTCCCCACTCGTTATTCATGATGTTCCAAATGACGTTCGCTGTACTGACTACAGCGATTATTTCAGGGGCTTTCGCAGAGCGGATGAGGTTCGGCGCTTTTCTTTTATTCTCGGTTTTATGGGCCTCTTTGGTTTACACACCCGTAGCGCATTGGGTATGGGGCGGCGGCTGGATCGGCCAGCTTGGGGCGCTCGATTTCGCCGGCGGCAATGTTGTTCATATTTCCTCCGGTGTGGCAGGACTTGTTCTCGCTATTGTGCTGGGCAAACGGAAAGACGGCACAGCGTCTTCTCCGCATAACCTCATTTACACCTTCTTAGGAGGAGCCTTGATTTGGTTCGGCTGGTTCGGTTTTAACGTCGGCAGCGCTTTAACCTTAGATGGTGTGGCCATGTACGCCTTCATCAACACAAACACAGCGGCAGCAGCCGGGATTGCCGGCTGGATCTTCGTCGAGTGGATCATTAACAAAAAACCGACCATGCTCGGAGCAGTATCCGGAGCGATTGCCGGGCTTGTCGCCATTACACCGGCAGCCGGATTTGTCACACCGTTTTCTTCCATTATTATTGGCATCATCGGCGGGGCAGTCTGTTTCTGGGGTGTATTCTCGCTGAAAAAGAAATTCGGATACGATGACGCACTTGACGCCTTTGGCCTGCACGGGATCGGCGGGACATGGGGCGGAATCGCGACAGGATTATTCGCAACAACCTCTGTTAACTCAGCGGGAGCAAATGGGTTATTCTACGGTGACGCAAGCTTAATCTGGAAACAAATTCTCGCGATAGCCGCCACTTATGTTTTTGTATTTATTGTCACTTTCGTTATTATTAAATTTGTAAGCCTCTTCCTTCCCCTTCGTGCAACCGAAGAAGAAGAATCACTTGGGCTTGACTTAACGATGCACGGGGAAAAAGCATATCAAGATTCTATGTGAGGAGTGACGTTATGAGCGGTCAAATGTTCAAGGTAGAAATTGTAACGCGTCCGGCAAATTTTGAAAAGCTGAAGCAGGAACTCGGAAAAATCGGTGTCACCTCTCTGACCTTCTCCAATGTTCACGGCTGCGGCCTTCAAAAAGCACATACGGAGCTCTATCGAGGGGTAAAAATAGAAAGCAATGTATATGAGCGACTAAAAATTGAAATCGTGGTCAGCAAGGTGCCTGTTGATCAAGTGACTGAAATCGCTAAAAGGGTGCTGAAAACAGGATCACCGGGTGACGGTAAAATATTTGTCTATGAAATCAGCAATACGATCAACATCCGCACAGGCGAAGAAGGACCTGAAGCACTTTAATGGTTTAGAAGAGATCCGAAATTCCGGGTCTCTTTTTTTGCCCCCCATAAACACCGCGCCCTCTCCGAATTCTCTTCAAGCGTCATACTTTCTGACAAACTCTTTTTTGATTTGAAACTTTTTATGAGTATAATGAGTCTATTATTAAAAATGTAAAAGGTGATTATTTGAACTACGAAATTTTTAAAGCCATCCATGGACTATCTCATCACAATTCCGTTCTCGATTCCATTATGGTCTTCATCACGGAATATGCCATTGTCGCCTATGCCCTTATCCTATTGGCGATCTGGCTGTTCGGGAACACACAAAGCAGAAAAAATGTACTTTACGCAGGCATCACAGGAATTGCAGGCCTTGTGATCAACTATTTGATTACACTTGTTTATTTCGAACCGCGCCCGTTCGTAGCGCATACTGTGCATACATTGATACCGCATGCTGCGGATGCTTCATTTCCAAGTGACCACACGACAGGTGCATTAGCGATTTCTATTGCGATGCTTTTCAGAAACCGTAAAATCGGCTGGCCACTTGTCATTTTCGGGCTTTTGACAGGCTTTTCGAGAATTTGGGTGGGACATCACTATCCGGTAGATGTATTAGGCAGCCTCGTTGTCGCCATCATTATCGGGTTCCTATTCTTTAGATTTTCAGAACTGCTTCGCCCGTTCGTCGATATGATCGTGAGGATCTATGAAGCCATGATCAATAAACTGACGAAAAAAACAACCGATCAAAATTTCTAAAAAAGACAAAAGCCGGCGTCTGAAACCAAGACAGCCGGCTTTAATATTTTTCATACATCTCATGTTTTCTCCGCTTCGCCAACACATATAAACCATAAAACAATCCAATTCCAACAGCATCGATGAGCACATCCCGAATGCATCCGTTCCTGCTGAAGAAGAGCTGAAGAACTTCTGTGAAAAAAGCAAACGCGAATGAGCCGGCTGCTGCTGATCTTATGCTGCCCCGCTGTTTCCACAGCAAATATGTCAGCACAAAGAAGGAAAACGCGTGCCCGATTTTTTGAATAAACGCTTCTGGTACAGTAAGCTCAGTAAAATCCATAACGAAAAATTGAGTCAGATCAGGGTGCGGCTGAAAATGAAAAGCCACCGTTTGCGATACGATCATGCCGCTGAAGCTTTCCGTACAGACAGAAAGCAGGATAAAAAAGGTCCAGCCTGCAAGCAATAGGCGGTTCATGACATAACCTCCTTTATAGCATACGTGCCTATGTGTAACTACATAGACGGTAAAATAAAGCAGAAAGTAACAGAAAAAAACGCCCATCACACGGATAGACGTTTTCCTGATTAAGACTGTTCAGTGTCTTCTGTTGTGCTGCTTTCTTTAGAACCAGATTTGTCAGTTGAATCATCCTTTTTCTCACCGGACTTTTCTTCTGTTCCTTTTTCAGTTGATCCGCCCTTTTTCTCGGATGATTGCTGAATGGATTCTTCTGTTTCTTGTGTGGCAGCTTTTTCTTCTGCAGCTGCTGCTTTTTCAATAGAAGAAACCGGCTTGTCCATAAAGTTTAACGGATTCATTGCAACTCCGTCTTTACGGATTTCAAAGTGCACGTGGTTTCCGCTGTCTTCACTGTAAAGGTTCTTGCCAGATTTTCCGATCACTTGGTTTTGTTTTACTTTGTCACCTTGCTCAACACTTACTTCAGAAAGAGATTGATACACAGTCGATAAACCGTCGGCATGTTCAACTTCCACAACATATCCCAGCACTGGATCTTTTTCAGCTTTGACAACCGTACCGCTCAGAGAAGCAGAAACATCGAAATCTTTTCCGTCTTTCTCAGCTAAGTCAATTCCTTTGCTTAGGCTGTACGTGTTATTATAGGTAACGAGTGCTGCTTCTTTCTCTTCTTTTGCGGCATCGGTTTCATAGAACTTTTTCACAACAGAAACGTTTTCAGAATCAACAACCGGCATTGCGACATTTTCCATTGACTTTCCTACTTCAACTGCATCGTCGTTGTTGTCATATGCAGAGTTTCCGCCGTTATCAGCTAACTGATCCTTTACCTCATCATTTGATACTGATTGATACCAAAGGACAGCTGTTAAAATGACGGCCGCACTGACTAAGTAAATTGCAGGGAACACCCAGCGTTTACGAAAAAACTGCTGAAGTTTTTTGACTTGAGAAGTTTTCTTTTCTTCCTCTCTCATTGTTTCATCACCTCAGCAACATTCTGAACACTTTTCTGAAAATATATACACCTATCCAAAAAAACTTTTTTTAGATGTAGTTTGCGCAGACTAATACGAAAATATGTCATTTTTTTTGAGAGGAGTGCCAAATACGCATGAACATGACTTTGCGTCTTGCTGAGCATAAAGATCTGGAGGCTGTTGTTGCGATTTATAATTCAACGATTGCTTCTCGAATGGTAACAGCCGATACCGAACCGGTAACTCCTGAAGATCGGATGGAATGGTTTTTGGGACATACAGAGTCACGTCCGCTCTATGTTGCCGAGGACGAAAACGGAAACGTAGCTGCCTGGATCAGTTTTGAAACATTTTATGGAAGGCCGGCCTATAATAAAACAGCGGAGGTCAGCATATACATTGACGAAGCATGCCGCGGCAAAGGTGTTGGATCATATTTGCTTCAGGAAGCGCTCCGCATTGCGCCGGATCTTGGCATCCGCTCACTTATGGCCTTCATTTTCGGACATAATAAACCAAGCCTGAAGCTGTTTGAAAAGCACGGGTTTGCAGAATGGGGACTATTCCCCGGCATCGCCGAAATGGACGGGAAAAGATATGATTTAAAAATTTTGGGGAGAGAACTGTCATGATTAGTTTGGATAAAGATGAAAACGAAATAGAAAATGATAATGAAGAAAACAGCCCCGTTGAGCAGGAGACTGCGCCTGCGAAAAATGAGAGCCGCCAGCTGAGCGCCTCTGCTGTCAAGTCGCTATCCGCCATTGCCAAGTGGGGCAAAATTTCCGGCATCTTGTTCATTATTATGGGATCGCTTGTTACCCTGTCTGCTTTAATGACAGTGATTGGAGCCATTCCGGGCGTACTGCTTATTATTTCAGGCGTATTTTTAATGCGCTCAGCAAAAGCAGCCGCTGAAGCCGAAGGAAATCTAGCCGGAAGCGCTGGCGAAAGCATGCTTGAAAATTACGGGACATTTATTAAAATGCAGCTGTTTTACGCAGCATCCAGTATCGTCACCGGCCTGATCGGAATCATTGTAGCCATTTTCGTGCTGGTGATAATCGGCATTGCTGCTTTTGAAAATACCCCTTCGTATGATGATCCGGATTCTTACTATTATGAGGATGATCCGGTGTTTGAATAATGATGAAACAGGACAGGGCATGAGTTCCGGATCAAACGGAACCATGCCTTTTTTATTTGTCTATTTTCCGTAAAATTGTCAATCAAAGCAGGCTGGCGTAAACACCAAGTCTTGAAGCAAGCATACAATCTATTAAAATGACTCGGTCTTTCAACTCGAAAGCGCATCAGCAGGTTTGTCTCAATAAACATAAAGGAGTGGGACATTTGGGAAATAACAACCCTTCGGAAAAAGTAAAAGTGATAGCTGAAATCGCAAACGCCCATCAAGGAAAAGAGGAGAACCTCAGAGCACTCATCAAGGCTGCCGCAGAAAGCGGAGCAGATGGTGTGAAATTTCAGTGGTTCAAATATGACTGTATTGCAACACCTTGTTTTTTTGCTTATGAGTCGTATATCGAGCTGTTTTTGAATGAAGACGTATGGAAAAATTGTGTCGCATATGGAAAAAGCCTTGGATTAGAAATATGGGTGGATATTTTCGATTCATGGGGAGCAGAGCTTTTTTCGCACCTGCAGCGTGACATTGACGGCATTAAGCTTCCAACAACCATCCTTCAATCCACGGAGATCATGAAAACGATAGGTATGACTGAGAAGCCTGTGCTCATCGGAGTTGGGGGATGGTATGAAGAAGAGATTGATCAGTTGATGCCGCTTGTAAAACAACATATGGACAATCAGCTCATTCTTATGCACGGATTCCAAGGATATCCGACAACATTAGAGGATATTAATCTAAAACGGGTTCAATACCTAAAAGAAAGATACCAGGTTCAAATTGGATTTGCGGATCACATTGACGCAGATCATCCGCTTGCAGCCGACCTTCCTGTCTATGCGTTTTTCTCAGGGGCCTCTGTTATTGAAAAACATATAACCCTAAACCGGGCAGCTAAAGGGTTTGATTATTATTCTTCACTAGAGCCAAACGAATTCAAACTAATGACGGAAAAGCTCAAGCAGGCCCAAATTGCAGCGGGGTCAACTGCAGTAAATGAATCCGAAAGAAAGTATTTGCATGATTCCTCATTACGTGTGACTGCCAATCGGGATATAAAAAAAGGAGAAATTATCACACTGGAAAAAACGAGTTACAAAAGATGCGGAAATGAGAATGCACTGATGCCTTTACAAGCCGAAGACACTTTTCCTCAAGTCGCAACTGCTGATTTATCGTTAAACCAGCCAATTACACCCAACGATATTAAAAATCCAAAAATTACGATTGCGGTAATATGCCGGCTAAAATCGACCCGTTTGCCAAAAAAAGCGCTGCTCCCGATTTATGGAATTCCATCTGTGGAGCGCTGTTTAATCAATTGTCTGGCTGTCCCTTCTGTTGACGAAGTTGTGTTAGCAACGTCAAATCTTCCTGATGACGATCCGCTTGAAGCTTTCACTCTAAATGGAAAGGTCAGAATCGTAAGAGGCTCCCCCGAAAATGTGGCAGAAAGAATGCTTGAAGCCGCGGCGTTAACAAAAGCCGATATCATTATCCGGGTGACCGGCGATTGTCCAGCGGTTTCACCTGAAGTGCTTCAATATTTAATTGAACAGCACTTGCAAAAAGGAGCAGATTATACTCAGGAACTTTCAGGTTCAGCAGGAATTTCCGGGAATATTATTACTGTTGAAGCTCTTCAGCGGCTTGTGCAGCAGCCAAAACCGTTAACCCATACAGAATATCTTTCTTTTTATTTTGTAAACAATCCTTCCCTATTCACCATCAATCAAGTCAGCCTGCCGAAAGAACTCCATTATCCATCTTGGCGTTTAACCCTAGATGAACCTAAAGACTTAGAATTGTTTGAACAAATATATCAAAACCTGGATGTCAAAAACGAACCGCTCTATTTCAGCCGGATAAGAGATTATTTAACAGAAAACCGGCACATTTCAAAGATAAATCAAGATGTGTCGACCAAATGGATCGATCAGGCATCACTAGTAGAGGAAATCAACAAAGCAACGCTGTTACCCAAAAATAAATAACAAACTCGTGTCCGTATGCCAAGTCATACAAAAAACACCCGATTGTAAAATCCCAACAATCCGGGTGCAGCTTTTATTCATACATTTTCTTGCGTCTGTCTTCCTCAGTCAAAAATTCAACAAAACTCCGCATCGCAAACGGTTCTTCCTTTATCTGTCGTGCGTAGGAGTTTTTCCGTTCTTCTGAAAGGATGTCGCTCTTTTTGATCCTGTTCAGCATATAGATGTGAACCGTTTTTTGGATTTGTTTGTGCTGATAGCCTGCCTCTTTAAAAAACGCCAGCCCGAGTGCCGCCAAAAGAGCGAATATGCCTGCACTGATCAGGGACTCCCTGTCAGCTGAAGCGTGAAATAGAAAAGCAGCTAAATTAAAGAGAGAGAATGCAGCAAGCGGAATAGCAAGAAAACGGTAAATGACGGTTTTTTTCATGAAAGGCTGTACGGCCTTTTGAATTTTTTGCATTTCTGTTTTGATGAACCCCGGCATTTGTTCGACTCTGTAAAAGTTCATGTTATCCTCCCCCTTTATTTGATGTTGCAAGGCTTCACGAACGTTATCATATGTGTTTATTTTAACGCAGGTGCAAGCCGGTTTTAAAGAAATCTGCCCGTATTTTTCACGAAGAATCTGGATCGCCGCTCTTTATTCTTTTAAAATGTGAGTGTTATAATTTGTAATGGGAATCAGATCACTGTTATTCATGGAATACTAATGGCAATCTTCTTGATAAATATGAATGAGCGGGGTTACAAAGTGAGTATTTCTTCCATCCTTTTATCACTTTTTTTCATTTTAAATATTCTTTTGGCGATCATTGTCATCTTCAAAGAACGGCGCGATGCCAGCGCATCTTGGGCGTGGCTGCTTGTTCTTTTCTTTATTCCCGTTTTAGGCTTTATTTTATACCTATTATTCGGCCATAATCTTAGACGCAAGCATTTGTTTCAATGGGAAGACCGAAAAAAGATTGGAATCGAAAGGCTGCTGAAGCATCAGCTTGAAGATTTAGAAACCAAGCAATTCCAGTTCAACAACCGGGCAACCTTTGATAACAAAGATTTAATTTATATGCTGATCATGAATAACCATGCTGTGTTTACAGAGGATAATTCAGTTGACGTCATTACAGATGGACGGGATAAATTTCAGCGGCTGCTGAATGACATTTCAAAGGCTAAGGATCATATCCACTTACAGTATTATATTTATAAAGGTGATGAATTAGGCAAAAAATTGCGGGACGCTCTCATCCAAAAAGCGAAAGAAGGTGTTCAGGTCAGAGTGCTTTATGATGAACTCGGGTCCAGAACGCTGAGAAAGAAGTTTTTTAAAGAGCTTCGCGAGGCTGGCGGGCATGTGGAGGTCTTTTTTCCTTCAAAGCTTAGACCGATTAACCTGCGGCTGAATTACCGGAACCATCGAAAGCTTGTTATTATAGACGGCATGACCGGTTATGTCGGGGGTTTTAATGTCGGAGATGAGTATCTAGGGCTTAATCCGAAATTCGGTTATTGGCGGGATACGCATATCAGGCTGCAAGGAACGGCCGTGCACGCGATCCAAACTCGGTTCATCCTTGACTGGAACCAAGCTTCACATCACCATACGCTGACATATATTCCGAATCACTTTCCTGATTACGGCCCAAAAGGCAACGTCGGGATGCAGATTGTCACAAGCGGCCCTGATTCGGAATGGGAACAAATTAAAAATGGCTACATTAAAATGATATCGAACGCCAAGCGTTCCATTTTGATTCAAACGCCTTATTTTATCCCGGATGCAAGCCTTCTGGATGCATTAAGGATCGCTTGCCTTTCGGGCATTGACGTCAACATTATGATTCCGAACAAGCCTGATCACGCCTTCGTATACTGGGCCACGCTTTCATACATCGGCGATCTGCTGAAAGCCGGAGCGACTGTCTATATTTATGATAACGGCTTTATTCACGCGAAAACCATCGTGGTGGATGACGAAATCGCTTCAGTCGGCACAGCGAACATTGATGTCCGAAGCTTCAGGCTGAATTTTGAGGTTAATGCATTTATTTACGATATCACCATTGCTAAAAAACTGGTTTCAACTTTTAAAGAAGATTTGCTAGTATCCAGAAAATTCACCTATGAGGAATACCTGCAGCGCCCGTTGTGGATTCGAATAAAAGAATCCGTCTCGCGGCTGTTGTCGCCGATCTTATAAGATGCGCCAAAAAACCCGGCCTTTACGGCCGGGTTTTGTCTTGATGGTCACAGTAAATAATGATCGCCTCCCGCAAAAAAGCGGCAAGACCCTCTCCATATTGATTGATTGAATCGGTAAATCGTTCGTCAGTGATATACACTTCCCCAAGTCCTCTGAAAATGTCGAGTGTGCAATCGTAATGATATTGGCAAATATGATCACGAAATGCCCCCACCGCGGCCTGTACCTCTGCATCATCGGGCCCATGTTTCATTCGTGCCGCAATTCGTCTGTAAATCGAATCGAATTCAGCCATGATCGTGCGCCAATCATCTGCCGAGTAAGAAGACGTCCTTTTCTCTGTGTCTTCTGCAATTTTCTTTCCATACAGCTTTCTGACTTCATCAGCGTATGTCTGCTGGTGCTCTTCAATGTCTTTCATGCTTAATCCGGCAAATAAATCCCGCTTATTCATCGTTACCCCTCCATCAACGGACAAAAGCGTCCTGTCAATTGTTTGAATCATTTCTTCCATTCTTTGTTTTTTCTTCATCAATATTTCCTTTTGCGACTGAAGCGCCGCTTTCCGGTCAAAATTCGGATGATCCAGCATCTCTTTAATTTCATCCAGACGAAACCCAATTTCCTTGAAAAACAAAATCTGCTGCAGTCTTTCCAGGTCTGCGTCACTGTACAAACGATACCCAGCATCAGTAAGCGCTGAAGGATTCAGAAGCTCAATATTGTCATAGTGATGAAGCGTCCGAATGCTGACGCCCGATATCTCAGCCACTTGTTTGACTTGATATTTCATACTTAACACCTCCTCTTTTTTATCGTAAACAATCACGCAGCGTTAGGGTCAATCCCAAAAATGTTGTTTTCTATATACAAAACTTCTCACAAATAGTGTATAAAAGAAAAGTGAGTATTTTTTTGTAAAGGGGAGTCAGTATACATGAATCCTGAAACAATGAACAAAACCCTCATCAGCATTTCAAAATGGGGAAAAGCTACAGGCATTTTATTTATTATTATGGGCGCAATTACCGCGCTTTCAGGCGCGTTCTTTTTTCTAATCGGTGCCGTGCCGGGCGTGCTTCAAATTATTTCCGGTATCTTTTTGATGCGGTCAGCTAGGGAAGCAGGCCAAATGGCTGAACACAATAGCGGACAGTCTGAAGACTTAATGCTGGAGAATTACGCGAAATTCGTAAAGATGCAAGGGATTTATTTGATCGTAAGCATCGCTGTATCCATTCTTGCGATTATCGCTTTCTTCATCTTTTTGATGCTTGGGATTGCTGACGGCTTATTCAGCGATACGTACAGCACTTATTAATGAGAAAAACCCGGAGCTGGCTCCGGGTTTTTTATTATTCTGCTTCGCTTACCACTGTGAAGCGTTCATTTTTGTGTTCGGGATGTTCAAGCTCATCCAATACGGCAATGGCATAATCTGCATAGCTGATATAGCTGTCGCCTTTGGCATTTACGATGACATTGTCTTTTCCTTTTTGGTAAGAGCCAGTCCGTTTTCCTGCCGGATCAAAAAATGCCGCAGGACTGAGGAATGTCCAAGAAATAGAGTCTGTCTGCTGCAAGTCTTTCAGGTTCTCGCCTTGATTCGATGCGGTTGGCAAATACTCTTTCGGAAATTCCGGCGTATCCATTAAACGGGTTGTTTTGGCTTCATCAACAAACAGGCTTCCCGCTCCGCCAACGACAAGCAATCTTGTGTGCTTCGCGTCTTTTAAGATGCTGATGAGCGCTCTGCCTGCTTCAACATGAAGATGTTCCTGGCCCGGCGCTGCCCCAAAAGCATTTACGACCGCGTCGAAAGGCTTGATGTCTTCTGCAGTCAGTTCAAACACATCTTTCTCCAAAACCGCTACGTCCTGTTCCTGCACTTTTGAAGCGTTTCGGACGATGGCAGTCACTTCATGGCCTCTTGTTTTCGCTTCTTTCAAAATCTCGTTTCCTGCTTTTCCGCTTGCCCCGATAATTCCAATTTTCATTTTTCATTTCCTCCTTATTTGTAACAGATTTAGTTACATGTTAGCGGTGAGAAGTCATCCCTTTTGATTAAAAGAGATGATTCATAACATCTTTTAATGACTTGCTTGCCAGTTCATTTTCCATCGCTCTTTGGACACTTTCAAACGTTTCATCCAGAGCGTTCTGAATTCTTTTCCCTACCGGACATTTCGGGTTTGGGTTTTCATGAACCGCAAAGAGTTCTTCTTGCTTTTGGACAGCCCGATACACTTCTAAAAGAGAAATATCAGCCGGGTCTTTTCTGAGGCTTGCACCAGGCACACCTGCGCGTGAGGTGAGAATATCAGCTTTTTTCAGCAGGCTGATCATTCTTCGGACCACTACCGGATTCGTGTTGACACTGTCAGCAATGATTTCTGAAGATGTTTTTTCATCCATCGAGATGAGGGATAAAATATGAATGGCAACAGCAAGACGGCTGTTAATCATGTTTTTTCACCACCGTTGTAACTATAATAGTTACATTTAGTTCGTTTGTCAACATCTAATATACACTAAATACATGGGTTTTGTGCACCGTTTTTAGTCAATATAACGGCCGGATGCACTCCGGCCGCGTCTTATCAGAATAAGAAATATCTTTGTCCAAGCGGCACATAATCGACAGGCTGGCAAGACAATTCCTCCCCATCAGCGAAGACCTGATAGGTTTTTGGATCAACCTCGATCTTCGGCAAAGCTGAGTTCAATTTCATATCCAGCTTGCTAAGCTTTCTGATATTTTTGACAGGAGAAATCCTTTTTTGCAACCCTAAGCTTTCCGCCACACCCCGCTCTATGCTTGCCTGGGACATGAATGTAATCGAGGTTGAGTTGTTGGCTTTTCCGTAAGACGCATACATTTGGCGCATGAAAACCGGTTCAGGAGTCGGGATGGAAGCGTTCGGATCTCCCATTTGCGCACGTGCAATCATGCCGCCCTTTAAGACCAGTTCGGGTTTCACACCGAAAAATACTGGATCCCACAGAACGAGATCAGCAAGCTTCCCTTTTTCCACCGAGCCGACTTCATGGCTGAGCCCGTGCGTAATTGCCGGATTTATTGTGTATTTGGCAATGTACCGTTTTGCGCGCACATTGTCATTTCCGTTTTCGCCGGCAAGAGCGCCTCGCTGCTTTTTCATTTTATCGGCTACCTGCCACGTTCGGATGATCACTTCACCGACCCGTCCCATCGCCTGGGAATCCGATGATGTCATGCTGATCGCACCGATATCATGGAGAATATCCTCCGCGGCAATCGTTGCAGCCCTGATTCTGGAATGGCTGAACGCCACATCTTCAGGCACTTTCGCATCTAAATGGTGACAGACCATCATCATATCAAGATGCTCATCCATCGTATTAACGGTATAAGGAATGGTTGGCGTTGTAGATGACGGCAGAATGTTCGCGTAAGAGGCAAGCTTCATAATATCCGGGGCGTGGCCGCCGCCTGCACCTTCAATGTGATAGGTATGAATGACCCGATCCCCAATCGCGTCGAGCGTGTTTTCCAAAAACCCCGCTTCGTTAATCGTATCTGTATGGATGGCAACTTGAATATCAGCCTCATCCACGACTTCCATACACGTTTTAATGGCGCTTGGCGTCGTGCCCCAGTCTTCATGAAGCTTAAGGCCGATGGCGCCTGCTTCCACCTGCTCGATCAGCGGCGCTTTATCAGATGCATTCCCTTTCCCTAAGAAGCCGACATTGATTGGAAACGCTTCGGCCGCTTCCAGCATTCTCGCCATATACCACGCGCCGGATGTACAAGTGGTCGCTTTGCTGCCTGTTGCGGGTCCTGTTCCGCCTCCCAAAAGGGTCGTCACACCTGAAGAAAGCGCAACTTCCATCTGCTGCGGACAAATAAAATGAATGTGTGTGTCCACTCCCCCGGCTGTTAAAATTTTGCCTTCACCGGAAATCACCTCTGTACCCGCTCCGATGACCATATGCGGATCGACACCATCCATGATATCAGGATTTCCGCTTTTTCCGACACCGACAATCCGGCCATCCTTCACACCGACATCCGCTTTGACAATGCCAGTGTAATCCAATAGCACGACGTTGGTGATAACCAAATCCAAAGCGCCATCCTTCCCTGTAATTCTGCCGTTTTGGCCCATGCCGTCGCGGATCGTTTTTCCGCCGCCAAAGATCATTTCTTCACCGTATACTGTGAAATCCTTTTCGACTTCGATCCATAAATCCGTGTCGCCCAATCTGATTTTATCGCCCGTGGTCGGGCCAAACAGCTCCGCATATTCCTCCCGTGACATTTTCATCGGATTACACCCTCCATCCAGCCGGCTTGTTTTAAGTTGGCCAATGTTTTTTCTTTGCCGCGTTCATCGATAAACGTGTCGGCCATTCCGTTCAGGCCTTTAATTGTCTTTCGTCCTCCAATTTCCACAAGCGTGACCGTTTTCTGCTCTCCAGGCTCAAAACGGACCGACGTGCCTGATGGAACATCAAGGCGCATGCCGATCGCCAGCTCACGGTCAAATAATAAAGACCCGTTTGCTTCCGCAAAGTGAAAATGCGAGCCGACTTGAATGGAGCGTGTCCCGGTGTTTTTTACCGTAATCGCCCGTGTCTCACGGCCTTCATTAATCGTAATGGTTCCCTCAGCAATTTGAAATGCCCCTGGCTTCATGACTTCACCTCCGCAGAAATTGGCTGATGTACCGTAACAAGCTTTACTCCATCCGGAAATGTGGCCTCCACCTGAATGCTGTCCAGCATCTCAGGCACACCCTCCATCACATCTTTTTCCGTTAACACATGGCGGCCGGCTTCCATCAGTTCTGCTACTCCCTTCCCATCACGCGCGCCTTCCATAATAAAGCAGGTGATATAAGCAGCAGCCTCAGGATAGTTCAGCAGAACGCCCCGCGCCTTTCGCTGTTTGGCTAATTCCCCCGCTGCAAAAATGAGCAATTTTTCTTGTTCAACCGGTGTCAGTTTCATCTGTAATCCTCCTTCTTTTGTCTTATAAAGCGGATGCGGTTACTACGAATTTGTGGGGCATGCAGGCGGGACATCACCTCCCTTTCTTCGAGAATGGGGGTTATACGGTGAGATGCCTTTCAAAGCGGCGTGCCGTTTCTTCATCGGCCTTTCCATGATCAACAACCGTTCCCCTGTCGATTACATAAAGATAGTCGGCGCAGGTTAAAACGCGTTTTCCAAACTGTGCTCGACTAAGATCACGGAAATCTCTTTTTTTGGAAATTTCTGCGATAACTTGTCTGATTAGTTCGACAATTGACGGCTGAATTCCTTCCATTGGTTCATCAAGTAAAATAATTTTTGGATGTCCCATCAACGCTCTGGCAATTGCAAGCTGCTGCTGGCCTCCGCTTAAATCGCCGCCTTTTCGGTCGAGCATCTCCTTTAAAACGGGAAACCACGGAAAAATTTCTCCCTTGACCTGTCCCGCCCGCTTCTTCCAGTTAAGGAGGAACCCTGCGGAACATACGCAATCCCCGCTCCTGCCCGTGTTTCCGCCTTTTCGTTTTGAACAAACGTTTGATGAAAACAAATAGCCCCCTGATTAGGTGGAAGCAGCCGTATCATTGTTTTCAGCAAAGTTGATTTACCCACTCCATACTGCGACAATCTATCCCGGGCGAACCTCCATGCTGAGGCTATGGAAGTATCATCGATTGATTGTAACCAGTCGTTACTTTCCTGTCCGCAACCAGAACAGCTTACAGATGGGCATCCTCCGAAAACATCAGCTTCTTTATCCTGCTGAAGAAGTTTTCTCATTTTTTGCGCATATCAATCTAGGGCGCCGTCTTCCACGATGAGTTCAAGCTTTTTGTTGAGAACTCTGCCTTTTTGATTTCGCTAACTGACGTTATAAAAGTTTACAACTTATGTCATCATTATATAGAAGAGGTTCATCAATTCATATAATATTTGAAAAATTTAGATACCTTGACCAAATCAGCTGTTTTTTTTGTTATATTTATTCACATCAGAAAAAGTGAACAAAAAAAGACAAGAAACATATCGTTTCCTGCCTCTTCCGTATGATTAATCTTTATCTGAGAATTTATCCTTCGCTTCCCCGATATCCTTTTGGATTTCGCCTTTCGCCTTATCTTTTTTGCCTTCAGCCTTCATGTCCGTTCTGTCAGTCATATCTCCGGCTTTATCCTTCGCTTCTCCTTTGGCTTTATTAAAGCCGCCTTTCATTTTGTCTTTTACACTATCGTTACCCATGTTGATTCTCTCCCCTCATTTATGTGTGTACTTGTTACCTTCCCGATCTGAGAAGCAATAAACATTCGAATGTTATTTATCGATTTCGTAGCGCTCTCCGTAACGGAGCACTTTGTATATCGCCAGCCCGTCTGATGACTTCTTCTCTGAATACCGAACCGGCAGCAGGGCAAAAAACACGTAATACGTAGAAAAATAGACAAACTGATAGAAAAACACATTCGGCTTTAATACACTGTGTATAATCAGCAGATTGACTGCAAAAATCGTGATCAGATTAAACAGGCATCCCCCGGCATACACGAGTGCATTTGAGAATCGATTGTCAATCTTCAAATCCCCGTATCGGCAAAAAGAATCGATAAAATAAATCGTTCTGAACCGTATTGGCCCAATCTTAAGCAGTGTTTTTCCCATTCCAATATCCAATGAGCCTTTTCCGCCAAAAATAAAAGCCATAAAGCTGTGCCCTGAAACATGTATGATCTGTACAAGCGGCAGAACAATGAGGAAAGACCATAGAAACTTCACCATATCATTGAAACCAAACATCGAATTCCCCCTCAATCAATCATGTATATCTGCATCCCAAAACGGCTTTTGTTCAAAAAACAGTGCTGTAGCGATTTTTCCTGTTCTCCCCGGAAATAAACGTTTCGATGCTCCCCTTTTTTTGCATATAAAAAAACCATCTGCCGGCAGATGGTTTTGTCTCATACTTTATATAAACAATCGTTCCTTTGAATCATCTCTCTCATGCTGACCGCTTTTTCATAAAAATACACCGCTTCTTTATATTGTTCGCGATGACTGAAATAGGAGGCAGCATCTAAAGCAAATTCTTCAATATATACGTACAGGCCTTTTTCTTCCATATAATCAAATACTTCTTGAATCATATCCAAATTGACAGATTCCACATATAAGGCCTGCAGAAATTTATATTTTGCAAGGCTGAAGAAGTCGTTACGTTTTTTGGCAATGGCAATCCCTTTTTCATAGTACCGCATCGCGGCTTCGCTATCTTGTTTTTTGAAAAGAACGCGGGTCAGGCTGAAGAGCGCTTTTGGAAGCTGTTCCAGCTGATAATCCTCGAAGACAGGAAGCGCTTTTTCAAAGTATTCGGCGGCTTGATCCAGCTCTCCCTTGTCATCATAGCAATTTCCGATATTATAAAGGGCTGATCCGATCAAACGGGGTTGTCCTTCCAATAAAGCAAGACGATATGCGTCATCCAAATGCTCAAGCGCTTTTTCATAATTTCTGTAGTCTATGTAGTTTCCTGATATGACGAAATGGCATTGAATTCTTCTGACTCTGTAAAAATCATTAGCCTTATACGTCTCCAGCGCCTGTACGGCGTGGTTCATGGAAAAGTGCGTCTGCTTCATAATATAAAAGACTTCCGCCACTTTAAAATGAAATTCCGCTCTTTCAATTTCATCTTCTACAAACGCAAGCATCTTCTCAGCTTTCCGATAAAAGGATATAGCCGAGATGTAATTGTTCTGTTCAAATTCGTACATTCCTCTAAACAAGTGAAAATAATACTCAGATAATCCGGAGATGCTGTCCTGGTTGCTTTCCAGTGTTTTGATCAATTCACGATATTGAAGCTGAGATTCCTCGTGCAGGTCTGGCTTTACATAATCCAGCATAATCTGGTGCCGGTAGCTGATCAGCTGATAATACAAGAGAAGCAGCTGATCCTCTTCCATCTGTTCTATGTCTTGATCAATTTCTTCCTTCAGCTTTACGGCATCAGCCACTTGAAATGCTAAAATGTGCTTATACCACTTATTGATTTTCACTCCTACTTGAGATGACGGGATCTCGTACGCGGCCATGCCCCTCCAACCCTTTCTATTTTCTAATTGGTTATATTTTATCATAATGTATGGCTTTGGAATTAAATTTTCTTACAATGATTCCTTCTTTATGCCTATCCTTATATATTTCGGTTTTTATACGTATTTTTTGCACTCTGATATTGATAAAAAAAGCTTACCGGACAGCGCCGATAAGCTTTTGACTTCATATTAACCGCCAATATAAGACATTTCCACTTTCTTTTTGCCTGATGCTTTTGATAGCGTGCGATCGACTGAATACTGATCGATCCGATTTTTCCATACTGTGCCGATCATTTCTGACAGTTCGTCATCACTTAAGTCCTGCCGAACCGGAGCTCTGAGGTCAAATCCGCTTGAAGCAAATAAGCAGGTAAACAGCTCTCCCCTCGCAGAAAGACGGGCCCTGTTACAAGATCCGCAGAACGCATCAGATACAGATGAGATGACGCCGATTTCTCCGGAGCCGTCCAAGTAGCGGAATCTGGAAGCCACTTCGCCTGTATAATTAGGCGCTATCGGCTCAACCGGCATGTGTTCATTGATCAAATCTATGATTTCCGCCTTTGTCATAACGTCTTTCTTTTCCCATTGGTTGGTATTGCCTACGTCCATAAATTCAATAAATCTCAGGATATGGCCTTTTTCTTTAAAATAACGGGCCATCGGCAGTATATCTTTTTCATTGACGCCCTTTTGGACGACCATATTGATTTTAACACCGAGTCCCGCTTGCTTCGCCGCTTCAATGCCTTCCAGCACCTTGCTGACAGAAACGCCGCGCCCGTTTATCTTTTTAAAACGTTCATCCTCTAAAGAATCAAGGCTGATCGTAACCCGTTTCAGCCCGGCTTCCTTGAGCCTCTCCGCATAAACAGGCAGCAGTGAACCGTTTGTCGTCATCGCAATATCACGGACACCCGGAATGCGGGCCAGTTTTTTGATTAGTTCCGGCATATCCTTTCTCATGAGGGGCTCTCCGCCGGTCAAGCGGATTTTTTCAACGCCAAATCTTGTGACAAAAAGTGTCGCAAGCCGTTCCAGCTCCTCAAATGAAAGCAGCTCCTCTTTCTTTAAAAAAGGATAGTCCGGACCGAATAATTCGGCGGGCATACAGTACGTGCATCGGAAGTTGCAGCGGTCTGTAACAGAAATGCGAAGGTCTCTCAGCGGTCTGTTTCTCTTATCCAACATCTGACGCGACTCTGTAATCATAGCTACAGCCCCTTCCTATCCCCCGATTCTCTCAGGGTGTGTATATACATTAAATGATTCGTTTCTGACAAATCCGATCGCTGTGATATTCAATTCTTCCGCCATTTGAATCGCAAGCTCCGTCGGGGCCGATTTGGAAATGACAATCGACACGCCGATTTTTGCCGCCTTTAACAGAACTTCTGATGAGATTCTGCCGCTGAACACAATCAGTTTGTCACGGACGGACATCCCATTTAGAAGGCAATGTCCGTATAATTTATCAAGTGCGTTGTGCCGGCCGATATCTGTGCGCATCAACAGCAGTTTCTCTGTGTCGCATAGTGCCGCATTATGGACGCCTCCCGTCTCCTGAAACGTCCCGCTCCTTTGCTGCATGTCTTTCATAAGCGCCAGACATGCTTCAGGCGATATCTTGATTTGGCTGACAGCCGTCTTGGCTGTTTTGACATCCTGCTGAAAATAAAAATGACGGCCCTTTCCGCAGCATGAGCCGATTACCCGTTTCGTATAATCCTTTTGATCCAATGTCTCAGGATGAACGAGGTCGACATAAACAAAACCGAGACTTTCATCTATTGTAAACCTTTTAATCTCTTTTTGAAATCGTATAACACCCTCTGATGCGAGAAATCCGATGACAAGCTCTTTGATATGCTCAGGCGTGCAAACGAGCGTCACAAATTCACTGCCATTCAGTATCACTGTCAAAGGGTATTCCGTCACCATCCGGTCTTTTATTTTGCTTATTTCCCCTTGTTCATAGCGCCATACATCCCTGACCGCAGTTGCTTTATCGTTCAATGTCTCTTCCCCTCCGCAATGTTCCTGCCTTTATATTTTTTCACACTCCTCGGATTTTGTCGAATTCTGAGACATAAAAAAGAGCCCTCTGTACAAAGACAAAGGACTCTATGTTTGCCTATGCTGATTCTTTCTCAGGACCGTAAACAGCACGATAGCTGCGATCAAGGTGAGAATGCTGACAAAAAAGAAGGCTGCCAGTTTTAGAAGAACACCAATCAATATGAATGCCACGGTGGCTATAAGAAAAATCATTCCTAATAATTTCATATGTTCAACCCCTTTTAAGGGTATCATTCCCGCCCAAACTGTTTTTAAACCATAAAAAAAGGCGCCTGGGGGAGCGCCTAATCATTAGGTTCCTTACTCAGTAAATTTTTGTGCTTCTTTTTCCCAAGCCTGTTCAAACTCATCCGCACTGTTCGCTGAAATGTATTCTCCGCCTCCAGCTACAGCCGCTTGTTTCATCTCTTCATTACCTTTAACATCAAAGTTGAATCCAATAATGTTTACGATCGTGTCCACATTCGATGCACGAAGCTTTTCGATTTCCGCCGCAGGGTCTCCGCCGCATGTTTCTTCACCGTCAGTGATTAAGTACACCACATTTTTTCCGTCCGCGCCAAAAGCTTCAAATTCTTTTCTTGTATCTGAAAGTGCTTTGGCAATCGGTGTCCAGCCAGTCGGCTTGATCTCACTCAATGAATTGTCAAACAGCGATCCTTCATATGGATGAAGGCCGTAAATGGTTTCCGTCGTGCTGCATGAAAGAGCTTTGCCGGACAATTTATTGTTTCCAGCATGTCCGAAAACGCGAAGCATGAGATTTGTATCCTTCGGAAGCAGCTCGGCAAAAGACTTTACTGATTTTTTGGCAATGTCTATTTTGCGCTCTCCCCCTGTTTTTTGAATCATGCTTCCGCTTCCATCAAACAAAACAGCTACATTTGTGTCAGTCTGTTTCTCAGCGGCAAAAGACGGGGAGGCAAAGGAGACAGTCAGCAATCCAATGATACCGGCAGCCAGCAGTTTTTTCATGTTTTCCTTCCTTTCTTTATCATATTTTCCAACTATAGTTGGATTCTTCTTTATGCTAGAATATGAAAATGCAAAATGATATAGGGCAAGCTGCCTTTTGTGCTGCTTTCACTTTCTGTTCAAAATCGCTTGAAATGCCGATGATATGTAGCCTTTTTCGCCCAAAAAGCATATACAGATTGTGACATGATTCATTCTTTTTTCGCCTTGATCATCACAGAAAAACGGAAATCTGCTACTATGCTACAGGCTGATACCTGATTACTTTTGAACATTATGTTACATACAAAAAAGAGGCTGACCGCTATCAGCCTCTTTTTTCTTATTTAGATAACATCAATGATTGCTGAGTGAAGATTTTCTCAACATCTTTTTGGGTATAAGCAGGGAAGTATTCACCGCCGCCTACTTTCGCAATCGCGTTCAGCTGGCCTTTGTATCCCTCTTTATAATCAAAACCGATCACATTAACAGTGATATTGTCTTTTTGCAGTTCCTTTGCTGTTTTAATCGGATTTCCTCCGCACGTTTCCTCACCGTCTGTCAACAAATACACCACTTTTTCCCCTTTTGCGTCAAGCTGGTCAAAAGAAGATTTCGCCTCATTCAGCGCTTTGGCAATTGGCGTCCAGCCAGTCGGTCCAATGGCATTAAGAGAATTAAGGAAGCTTTGCTCGTTAAAGCTTTGGAAGCCGTATACGTTGCGAATGGCTTCACATGATTGAACTTTTCCGGAATTTTTATTGTTTCCTTCAGAGCCAAACACACTCATTTTCACCTGAGTTCCTTCTGGCAGTGAGCTTGCAAACTTTGAAATTTCTTTTTTGGCTGAATTAAATTTAGAGACACCGTCTATTCTTTTCGCCATACTTCCGCTGGCATCAAGCAAGACTGCCACGTTCGCAGGAGCTTTAGCCTCCGTTTCTGTCTTTTCAGCTGCAAAAGCAGGTGAAGTTAATCCAAATAACAATCCCGTCATCATGATCAGTGAAAATCTTTTCTTCATGTTCGTACCCCTTTACCAATTTGTTTCTGCGTGCAGATGTTCAACGCTGAACATAACCTATCGTAATCGACAAAAACCGAGAAATAAATAGGGCGGGCTTCCCCATTGCTGTTGTTTACTTTTGCATAGAAACCTATGTTTTTATTAGTGATTTCCACCTAACGTTCCTATGAAAAAAGAAGATTGTCCGCCTTTCGGCTTTCGTTATATGAGTCTGTCGAAGTCTGTCGACAAATGTGGATGACTTTACCACAATCTTAAAACCTGCAATCAGGAAAAAAGGACTGATCCTTAAAGACTGTCAGAAGCTTCTCTAAACCGTTTCAACCGCCCTTAGATAAAAGATATTCAGGAATAGAAAAAGACGCTCAATGAGCGTCTTTTTTTACTTTTTCGCCATATATTTATTCAAAAACGAATCGGCCTCAGAAATTTGTGTGCCCTGATAATAGTACTTCACGATGTCATCAACCGTTTTTCCTTCTTTCGCCATAAAATTCGCTCCATATTGGCTCATTCCTACACCGTGGCCAAATCCTCTCGTCGTGACTGTAATTGTGTCTCCATTTCGCTTCCAATCAAAATCGGCGGAGTTGAGGCCCAGCTTTTCACGTATGTCTCTTCCTTTCAGCGTCTTGCCGTTAATAACGGCTGTTGCGACCTGGTGGCCCGGTGTCTCTCCGGTAATCCTTCCTACTGCGCTAGACCCATCCAGCTTGACGCCGAGCTTTTGCTCAAACTCTGCCGCTGTAAAAGTTTTTGTTGACTTATATTTCGGAGACTTTTTATCCCATGGGCTTTTGACGCTTTTTAAATAAGGGATAGCACTTGTCCAATAAGCTTCTGCATTCTCTGTATAGCCATTGCTTGTGGAGAAAAAGGAGGCTTCAATAGGCTGGTTGTTGTACGTTAAGATTTTGCCTTGCGTACTGGCTACCGCATCTGTGATTTTCTTCAGTTTTTCTTCATAGCTTGTGCCCCACTGTTTTTTCAGCTCCGCTTTGCTTTTATACACCTGGAACATTTGTGTATCATCCACCAGTGAGCCTTTAGGAGCCTCTACCGCTGAATTTGATACCATCAGTCTGACAATAAACGTTCTGGCGGCGAGAGCCTGGGCTTTCAGCGCTTCAGGTTTAAAGGTTGCCGGCATTTCGGAGGCGACGACTCCAATTACATACTCTTCAAGCGGAATGTCTTCTACGGATTGATTTGCGGTTCGATAGACGGGAATAGAAACAGGTGATGTCTTCAATGTTTCTGCTCCTTTCGATGCTGGTTTCGTGCTGACTGCTGTCTTTTCTGATTCTACACTGGCCCCCGTTTCCTTATTATGCTGGAACGGTATAACCAAAAGGGTGGGAACCAAGAGAATCAATGCACATAGTACGGATAGTGTGATTGCGAATTGTTTCATATTCAGCTGCCTCCTGCTCGGGATTCGACTCTAGTCTAGTCTATGGGCAGGGACAAGCTAATATGACTCTCGTTTTGGACAGAAACTTTATTTGTCATTTACGTATTCTTTTTTGCTATTTTGCGCATAATGATGATAATACACAAAAAATAAAAAACCAGTATGCCAGAGTGACATACTGATTTTCAAGTAAGTTTATGCATTTAAGTCAGAAACGACTTCTTTATTCTCTTGCTCAGAAGCAGACTCATCATTTACACGTTCGATGTCTGCGCCCAGAGCGGCAAGCTTCTTATGGAAATCAACGTAACCGCGGTCTAAGTGCTTCAGTTCAGTAACACGTGTGTGACCTTCAGCCACTAACCCCGCAAGAATCAGCGCTGCACCTGCACGCAAATCAGTCGCTGCAACTTCAGCTCCCTGAAGCTGTACAGGACCGTTAATGATGACAGAACGTCCTTCAATCTTGATATCACCATTCATACGGCGGAATTCTTCTGCATGCATAAAACGGTTTTCAAAAACGGTTTCTGTAATCATGCTTGTGCCGCTTGCACGAAGCAGAAGCGCCATCATTTGTGACTGCATATCAGTCGGGAAGCCCGGATGAGGCATTGTTTTGATGTCAATCGGTTTAAGTTCTTTCGGGCCGATGACACGCAGGCCTTCACCTTCATCCTTAATTGTTACACCCATCTCTTCCATTTTTGCAATTAAAGAGGTGAGGTGCTCAGGAACCGCTCCTTTTACTAATACGTTTCCTTCAGTGATTGCAGCAGCAACCATAAATGTGCCCGCTTCGATGCGGTCAGGAATAATATGGTGTTTTACGCCGTGAAGCTTTTCGACTCCTTCAATTTTGATGGTGCCGGTGCCAGCTCCGCGGATTTTTCCGCCCATGCCGTTGATATAGTTTGCTAAATCAACGATTTCGGGTTCTTTTGCCACGTTTTCCAGCGTTGTTGTTCCTTCAGCTAAAGCGGCTGCCATAATCAGGTTCTCTGTAGCTCCTACACTTGGGAAGTCCAGATAAATTTTTGCGCCTTGCAGTCGGCCTTTTACTTCAGCTTCAATGAAGCCATTACCGACTTTGATTTCTGCGCCCATTGCTTCAAAACCTTTTAAATGCTGATCAATCGGTCTGGAACCAATTGCGCATCCGCCCGGAAGCGCAACTCTTGCATGACCTGTACGCGCAAGAAGCGGCCCCATGACAAGCACAGACGCACGCATTTTACGAACATATTCAAAAGGTGCTTCAGTTTGCAAAGCGTATGAAGCATTCACAGTCACTTCATTATTCTCAAAATGCACATCTGCTCCTAAATGACGCAACACTTCGTTAATTGTATATACATCGGAGAGCGTAGGTACATCACAAATTACGCTTTTTTCTTCACTTGCTAATAAAGATGCAGCGATAACAGGTAAAACGGCATTTTTAGCGCCTTCAACTTTGACTGTGCCGTTTAACTTCTGACCGCCGCGGACGATGATTTTTTCCAAGGTATTCCCCTCCGCGTCCCTAAATTCTCTATATTAATATTCAGTCGTAACGATTGGTGTGCCAACCGTAACGGTATGTTTTCCGCCCATTCCTGCACTTCTAAGTGCAATTTGCAAATTCATCTTATGTTTCGAGGTCATAATGTACTCTTCCCACTCATTTGTAAACGCAGAAATAGAAACGAAATTTGGCTCAACTACATGTTCTACTGATCTTGCTTGAAATTCATTTAATAACTGATTTGCTTTTTTTTGCAAAACAATATTCATATTATCATCTAAATGACCATTTAGACAAGTAAAAATAACTACTTTTTCTTGGAATATCCCAAGTGTCTCCCGTTCAAACTGTTCATATGTATCATTCCAGCTATCCGGTGTCTCAAGACTCATTTGCTCATATAATAAATACGAAGTTGGATTGTGTTTTTTGAGGGTTGTGACAAGCTGCAGTCTAAAAGAAGTGCGATTTTTTTTGTCAGTATATGTGCCAATTGCCTTTACGACTTTATCTTCCTGCGCAATCGTCCAATTATATTGACGATACTCTGATTTTAAACGTTGCACTTTTTGATAAAATTCTTTTTCGGTCAGTGACATGTTTTGTTTTGCATGCAATGTCCACTTATCTATTGACACATCTTGCCGTTCCATCCCCTCTGCTATTTGTGCCAACGGCGTTAATTCACTCGCATGAATGGTATGGAAAACAGCAATGACGAAGCTTAGCATGACAGAAATCATAATGGCGTGGCTTACTTGTTTTTTCTTCATGTTCCATCTCTCCCCCTTATCCCCAGTTTTACCGGAGGCAAGAGGCGCCATACGTAAAAATCTTCGTCAAAACTCGAGCTATTGCTTCAACCCGCTTCCTGCAACCATTCCCATGATGACGATGGTCAAAACCTATTAAAATAGATAGGGAAGCTGCTGTGAATAATTGAGGTAATCTAAAAAGAAATTCGCAACCGCCGTTCCAATTGCGATTGTCAGCAAAATCATCAGGAGTCTTGCCTGAACGACTTTGCCTTTTTTGATTAATGGATCTATATTGACGGCTTGCAGCGCCCACCAAGTCACTGCTATAAAAATCAGGTGAACGACAATGCCGATTGCAGCCTGCTGTCCCAATACACTCATCTATTACACTCCTTTCTCTGCGCTCATACCCTTTCTTATTATATAAGAAGCACAGATAAAGATGATACATTTTATACAGAACGGAATAATCAGCCAAAACTAGGGCTAATCCCCGCTTAAAGTGTGATTCTTTTACATGATATACTTTATTGGAAAGGAGCTGGCAAATGTGAATCATTCTTTTTTTCAGCCTGAAAAGCAATATGGTGAGGACCTGCCAATTTTCAAACAGGAATGGGAAGCAATTGCATTCTATTATGATTATAGACAGTCACAGATTGAAGAACTGAATGAATTGTGTCAGTTTTTTAACATTTCTCTTACCTATACGAGAGAAAGCCTTGAAGAGCTTGAAAACCTCTATTTTCAAAGTATACAAGAGCTTTTGCTTGCTGATTGGAATCTTCCTATTGAAGAATTCGAGAAAATGATCAGTGTTTATCTTATAGATTGCGTGATTGCCCACCATGAAGATGCTGAATGGGTTGTAAAACCTTATCCGTATACAGACGGCGCTTATACATTGGGCTTTAGAAGACATCGCAAATCGTGGCATACAATGAATACCTGTGATGGTTTATACTTGCGCCAAAAAGAGGATCGCCCGCTGCTGTCGCTGTTTGATTCTCTTGTGCGTTCATAAAAAAAATCCTTCTCTTAAAGAGAAGGATCTTTTCTTATTTCCCTGCTACATCCAATCTGTTCAAAGCCCGCTGTAACGCAAGCTCAGCCCGACGAATGTCAGTATCATCTGATTGAGAATTCAAACGCTCCTGCGCCCGCTGACGTGCAGCTTCAGCGCGCTCTTTGTCGATGCCTTCCGCTGTCTCGGCAGCCTGGGCAAGGATGGTGACCTGATCAGGACGGACTTCTACAAATCCGCCGCTGACGGCAACCATTTCAGTATGTCCGTCTTTTTTCAGACGGACAGCGCCGATTTTAAGAGGAGCCACGGTTGGAATATGACCTGGCAAAATACCGAGATCGCCGCTTTCGGCTCTCACACTCACCATTTCGATATCCGCATCGTATACTGGGCCGTCGGGAGTAACGATATTGACTTTAACGGTCTTCATGCTTTTACCCTCCTAGGACCAGATTAAACTTCTACACCCATTTCTTTAGCTTTCTCAACAACTTCTTCGATACGGCCTACAAGACGGAACGCATCTTCTGGAAGATGGTCGTATTTGCCGGCTAAGATTTCTTTGAAGCCTTTAACCGTTTCTTTTACAGGCACGTAAGAACCTTTTTGTCCAGTGAACTGTTCAGCCACGTGGAAGTTCTGAGAAAGGAAGAACTGGATACGGCGTGCGCGGTGAACGACAAGCTTGTCTTCCTCGCCTAATTCATCCATACCGAGAATCGCAATGATATCTTGAAGCTCTTTGTAACGCTGAAGCGTTGACTGTACTTCACGTGCAACAGCATAATGCTCTTCTCCGACAATTTCAGGAGCAAGGGCGCGTGATGTAGACGCCAACGGATCAACCGCAGGGTAAATACCCATTTCAGTTAACTTACGCTCAAGGTTTGTTGTCGCGTCCAAGTGAGCGAACGTTGTTGCCGGCGCCGGGTCAGTGTAGTCATCGGCAGGCACGTAGATCGCCTGGATAGATGTAACTGATCCAACGTTCGTAGACGTGATACGCTCTTGGAGCTGACCCATTTCAGTTGCAAGCGTCGGCTGATAACCAACCGCTGAAGGCATACGACCAAGAAGGGCTGAAACCTCGGAACCCGCTTGTGTGAAACGGAAAATGTTATCGATGAAGAACAGTACGTCCTGTCCTTGTACATCACGGAAGTGCTCAGCCATTGTAAGGCCTGTCAAAGCAACACGCATACGTGCGCCCGGCGGCTCGTTCATTTGTCCGAATACCATGGCTGTTTTGTTGATTACGCCAGAGTCACTCATTTCATAGAAAAGGTCGTTCCCTTCACGAGTACGCTCTCCTACGCCGGCGAATACAGAGATACCGCCGTGCTCTTGCGCGATGTTGTTGATTAATTCCTGGATTAATACGGTTTTACCTACACCGGCACCGCCGAACAATCCGATTTTACCGCCCTTGATGTAAGGAGCAAGCAAGTCAACAACTTTAATGCCTGTTTCAAGAATTTCAACTTCTGTTGAAAGCTGATCGAATGAAGGCGCCTGTCTGTGAATCGGATCCTTTTTCGCATCCGCAGGAACCGGCTCATTCAAATCAATATTTTCTCCGAGAACGTTAAATACACGTCCGAGTGTTACATCACCAACCGGTACTGAGATTGGCGCTCCTGTATCTACAGCTTCCATACCGCGCTGAACACCATCCGTAGATGCCATTGCGATCGTACGGACTGTATCATCGCCTAAATGAAGAGCGACCTCAAGCGTTAAATCAATACCTACTTCGTTTTCACTTGCAGCTGGCTGTGAAATTTTAATCGCATTATAAATTTCAGGCAAGTGACCGTCTTCAAAACGCACGTCGACGACTGGTCCTAATACCTGGCTAACGCGTCCTTTCTTCATCGCTATCCCTCCTGACAAAATCTTTCTATTCTAAAGCGGCTGCTCCGCCGACAATTTCCGTAATTTCTTGTGTGATGGCTGCTTGGCGAGCGCGGTTGTATGAAAGCGAAAGTGAATCGATAAGTTCCTTCGCGTTGTCTGTCGCATTTTTCATCGCCGTCATTCTTGCAGCGTGCTCACTTGCTTTACTGTCAAGAAGCGCACCGAAGATTAAGCTTTCTGCATATTGAGGAAGCAAAACCTCCAGAACCTCCTCTTCAGACGGTTCAAATTCATAAGACGCCGTTCTTTTTCCGCCGCTGCTGCCCAAATCAGATAACGGCAGAAGTTTTTTCTCCGTTACTTCTTGAGAAATGGCGCTGACAAAATGGTTATAGACAAGGTGCAGTTCATCAAACGCACCGTCTATAAACATTTGGATCGTTTGACGGGCAAGATCCTTAATTTCTGTAAACGTTACTTCATCTCCAAGTCCTGTTAACTCGGAAATGATCGGAATCTCACGTTTCTTAAAGAAATCACGGCCCACTCTTCCGATGGCAATCACCGCATACTCATCCTTAGACTGATGACGTTCCTGCATGGCCTGATAAGCACTTCGTAAAACCGAACTGTTAAAAGCGCCGGCAAGACCGCGGTCAGACGTAATGACAAGGTATGCCGTTTTTTTCACTTCTCTGCTGAGAAGCATCGGATGCTTCACGTTGCCGGAAACTCTCCCGACGTTTGACACAACCTCTTGGATTTTATCCATATATGGCACAAATGATTTTGCATTGTTTTCAGCACGATTCAGCTTAGCCGCAGATACCATCTGCATGGCTTTTGTAATCTGACTCGTTTTTTTCGTTGACGTGATCCTTGACTTAATATCGCGTAATGAGGCCAAAGATTTCACCACCTTTTCTCTTCATCTGCGTAAAAAGAGAGAAAAAGAGAACCTTTTTCTCTCATCAGCATTCGAGTTAGTTGCTTGGTGCAAATGTGCGTTTGAAGCCTTCGATTGCAGCTTTGAAGTCTTCATCAGCAGGAAGGTTTCCTGTTTTCGCAATTCCGTCAAGCAGGTCTCTATGGTTTTGGTCAAGGTACATGTAGTACTCTTCTTCAAAACGTCTGATATCCGCCACAGGAATATCATCAAGATATCCTTTTGTCAGCGCATAAAGAATGGCTACTTGCTTTTCAACCGGAAGCGGCTTGTTCAGATCCTGCTTCAGCACTTCAACTGTACGCGCACCGCGGTTCAGTTTTGCCTGAGTCGCTTGGTCGAGGTCAGAACCGAATTGAGCAAAGGCTTCCAGCTCACGGTATGACGCAAGGTCAAGACGCAAAGTACCTGATACTTTTTTCATCGCTTTGATTTGCGCTGAGCCGCCGACACGGGATACAGACAATCCGGCGTTGATTGCTGGACGTACGCCTGAGAAGAACAAATCAGATTGCAGGAAGATCTGTCCGTCGGTGATGGAAATGACGTTCGTCGGAATATAAGCAGAGATATCTCCGGCTTGTGTTTCTACGAACGGCAGAGCTGTAATTGATCCTGCGCCTTTCGCGTCGCTAAGCTTTGCTGCACGCTCAAGCAGACGGGAATGAAGATAGAATACATCCCCAGGGAACGCTTCACGGCCCGGCGGACGGCGAAGAAGCAAGGACAGCTCACGGTAAGCAGCTGCTTGTTTAGAAAGATCATCATATACAACAAGAACGTGCTTGCCGCTGTACATAAATTCTTCTGCCATTGTAACCCCAGCATACGGTGCCAGGTACAGAAGGGGTGCCGGCTGTGACGCAGACGCCGTTACAACAATTGTATAATCAAGCGCGCCGTGTTTACGCAATGTTTCTACTACGCCGCGAACTGTTGATTCTTTTTGACCGATCGCAACATATACGCAGATCATGTCTTGGTCTTTTTGGTTCAGGATCGCATCGATCGCAACAGATGTTTTACCTGTTTGACGGTCACCGATGATCAGCTCACGCTGGCCGCGGCCGATTGGAATCAGTGCATCGATCGCTTTGATACCGGTTTGAAGCGGTTCATGAACGGATTTACGGTCCATAACGCCTGGTGCAGGGCTTTCGATCGGACGAGTTTTGCTTGTCAGGATCGGGCCAAGTCCGTCTACCGGCTGGCCTAGCGGATTTACGATACGGCCGATTAACTCTTCACCAACAGGGACCTCCATGATGCGGCCTGTTCTTTTTACTTCGTCTCCCTCACGGATCTCACTGAAAGGTCCTAAGATGACGATACCTACGTTTGATTCTTCAAGGTTTTGAGCCATACCCAATACACCGTTTGAAAATTCGACAAGTTCACCGGCCATACAGTTGTCAAGGCCGTGCACACGAGCAATACCGTCACCGACTTGGATGACTGTACCTACGTCTTGAACTTCAATATCAGATTGATAATTTTGTATTTGCTGTTTTATCAGCGTGCTAATCTCTTCAGCTTTGATGCTCACTTAGGTTTCACCCCTTCTATCGATTTTCCCCGGCTAATTGACGTTCAATGCGCTGAAGCTTCCCGCTTACGCTGCCGTCATAAATCCGGTTTCCAATGCGGACTTTAATGCCGCCTATTAAATCCGTCTGCACTTCATTTCTGATTCTCAGTGAAGCGACTCCGGCTTTTTTTGCAAACACTTGTGATAATGGTAACATTTCTGCATCCGTCAGCGGTTTCACTGAATATACGATTGCGTCTTCTGTTTGACGGGCCACATTTGCGAGTTTGATAAACTCATCTGTGAGCTCAGGGACAATCGCGGCACGATGGCGGTCAATCAAAAGAAAAATCGTATTGAGTACGGACTGTGACAAAGAGCCAAATGCATTTTGAATCAGCTCTTTTTTCTTCGCAGCCGGCACCTTCGGATGGTTTAACACATCATTAAGCGCTTTTTCATTTTGAAATACTTGTTTTACAACAATTAGCTCTTCTTCTACTTGATTCAGCTGAGCGGACTCATTGGCTATATCAAAAAGAGCTGATGCATATCGTTTAGAGACAGCTGATCCACTCATCGGCTTTCTCCTACCTCTTTAAGATAGTCCTGGATCAATTTCTCTTGAGCTTGTTCATCCAGTTCTTTTTCGATCACTTTCGACGCAATCATGACAGAAAGAGACGCTACTTGCTCACGGAGAGCAGAAACCGCCTGTTCTTTTTCCTTCACGATTTCAGTTCTTGCTGCTTCTTTCAGACGTTCAGATTCTGCACGTGCAGCCTGAATAATCTCTTCTTTTTGCTTCTCTCCCAGTTTCTTTGCGTTTTCGATAAGAGTTTGGGATTCCTGTCTTGCTTCTTTTAAAAGAACGCGCTGCTCTTCAATCAGCTGCTGCGCTTCTTTATTTTTTTCTTCAGCAGACGTAATTTCTCCAGCGATGTGGTCTTCACGCTGTTTCATTATGTTTAATAGCGGCCCTAAAGCGTATTTCTTCAGAAGCGCTAATAAGATTAACATAGCTAACAGTTGGAACAGGATATCTCCGCCGTTAAACGACAATCCTAGTTCAAGTGGTAATTGAGACATCTACTACGGCAACTCCCTTCTGCAGGTTTTTCTTTGCTGATCCAGCAGCCGCACTTGTCTCTTTTCAGCCGGCAAGGCGGGATGCTTATCAGACATAAAGCAATGGCGAAGGTTCTCTTGGAATGATCTTCGCCATTTTTAGTTCATATAAGGCTTTTATGCTTAGCCAAAGAACGCTAAGAATGCGATAACGACAGCGATAATAGGAAGGGCTTCAACTAGTGCGATACCCATGAACATAAGAGTTCTTAGTTCTTTACCTGCTTCCGGTTGACGGGCAATCCCCTCTACCGTACGTGAAACAATCAAACCGTTACCAATACCTGCACCAAGTGCGCCTAAACCAATTGCGATCGCAGCTGCTATTAAATTCATGAAAAAGTTCCTCCTTTAAAATGTTATCCATTTGGATATAATGTTTTAATGATCATGACTGATTTTATGAGACATGTACACCATCGTCAGCATTGTAAAGATAAATGCCTGGATGGCACCAATAAATAAACTGAATGCTTGCCATGCCAGCATCGGCAGAATGGCGCCGATTGTACCGACAAGACCGAGAGCCACGCTTTGCGAATAGTGGCTTGTCGCTAATCCTGCAAGCAGGCCGAGAAGAATCTCTCCGGCGAAGATGTTACCATAAAGCCGCAAACCGAGAGTCAGCGTATTCGCAAACTCTTCGATGATTTTCATCGGGAGCATGAATGGCACAGGTCTCAAATAGTCTTTGGAATATTCCTTGAGCCCTTTCATCTTCACACCATAGTAATGGGTTAAAGCAACAACCATCACGGCTAGCGTTAATGTAATGGCAGGATCCGCTGTCGGAGACTTCCACCAGAGCTCATGTCCGATTGTAATAGAGAACGGCAGCCCCAGCATATTCGACACAAATATGTACATCAGCAATGTGACACCAAGTGCCAAGAAGTTAGCCCCTGTTTTTAAATCCATTGTACTGCCAATAATATTGCGGACGAAATCAACAATCCATTCCATAAAGTTCTGGGCTTTTCCAGGACGGATCGAAAGCGTTCTTGTCGTTAATATAGCAATCAATAAAACAATCACACTCGCCACAGTAATCATCAGAATGTTTGTCAGATTAAAAGTAAGACCTAGAAATTCTATAGTTCTGTAACCATGATTCAAAGGGTTTTCACCTCTCTTCCATTGATGAACGTTTAAGCTGGATAAAGGAATCTATCATAATGACAGGGTATATTGTCATTAATCCAATAACTGTACTTGCCATATGAAAATATTCGGGATTTTTATAGGCAACAGCCACAGCAAGAATCGCATTGCACCACCGCGCTGCGCTCCCGAGAGATCGTATGGACTTTCCTTTCTCAACAGCTCTGTCAAAAGCATTCATTCTCCTGACGAGCAGTAAAAAATTAAACAAACTGAAAACAGTTCCCAGAATAAGGCCTAAAAAAACGGTTTTATACGCTGTTAAACCATAACCCAGTACATACACTGCCAAAATGAACAATAAATATTTGCGTTGTCTGCTAAATGTAAGCTTGGGATCGTCCATCAATTATCTGTCTCCTGATGAAAAAATAATGTATAGCTTGGATACGGCAAAAATCAGCGGTTAACCCTTAGTAGAAGACCTTTTTTGACCGGCAAAAAACGGGCCTGTTCGAAAAAATCATTCATCCGCAAGCCTTGCAGGGATGCTGTTTCATTCGCTTGAATAAATCCTCATAATACGGGTTTGCTGAGAGGATTTACATTGGGGATGAGGACTATAATGAAAGCTATGAAAACCTTCTCATAATACCCTCGTTTAGCATACAATAGCCCCTAACATGTGTCAATCTGTTTAAAGTTAAAAAACTTTTTATACTTTACGTCTCCACAGAATGTTCACATTTTCACCTATAATTGTATACAAATTGACCGAATATCAAAAAACTGGATAAAAAAAGAACCCCCTTTTCTGGGGGTTTTCTTTTTTTATTTTGTTCCAAACATGCGGTCTCCCGCGTCTCCGAGACCTGGAACAATATAGCCTTTTTCGTTTAATTTTTCATCAAGCGCCGCGATGTAAATATCAACGTCCGAATGATGCTTCTGCAATTCTTCCACACCCTCCGGCGCTGCTACAAGACACATGAAACGGATATTTTTCGCACCGCGTTTTTTGAGGCTATGAATGGCTTCAACTGCGGAACCGCCTGTAGCGAGCATCGGGTCAACCACAATGAATTCACGCTCTTCCACATCAGAAGGAAGCTTGACATAGTATTCCACGGGTTTTAAGGTTTCAGGATCACGGTAAAGGCCGACATGCCCCACTTTTGCCGCAGGAATCAGCTTTAAAATGCCGTCAACCATTCCCAATCCTGCTCTTAGGATCGGAACCACTCCGAGTTTTTTCCCTGAGATGACTTTCGATTTCGCAGCCTGAACCGGTGTATTGATGTCCACTTCTTCCAAAGGAAGATCGCGGGTAATTTCAAATGCCATAAGTGTGGCTACTTCATCTACTAACTCTCTAAAATCCTTCGTACCTGTATTTTCATTCCGTATATATGTCAGCTTGTGCTGAATTAAAGGATGATCAAATACATAAACCTTTCCCATACTGTGTTTCAGCTCCTTTTTTATTGTCCCATCAACAATTACACACTTCTATTGATTCTACAAAAAAAGACATTGAGTTTCAAGAACATCGTCAAAAAACCCGCCGGGCATAAGCCCAAGCGGGTTTTTTTGGATCTTAATAATCTAATTCTTTATATAAAGGAAATTTATCAGTCAGAGCAGCTACACGCTGTCTTGCTTCTTCAAGCTTTCCTTCATCTTCGTGGTTTTTCAATGCAAGCGCAATGATAGCACCGACTTCTTCCAATGCGTCTCCGTCAAAACCTCGGCTGGTTACAGCAGCTGTACCAAGACGGATGCCGCTTGTAACGAAAGGTTTTTCAGGATCGTATGGAATTGCGTTTTTGTTAGATGTAATACCGATCTCATCAAGTACGTGCTCCGCAACCTTACCAGTCAGTCCGAGAGAACGAAGGTCAACAAGGATAAGGTGGTTGTCAGTTCCGCCTGAAACGAGCTGGATGCCCTCTTTCGTTAACGCTTCAGCCAAACGTTTCGCGTTTGAAATGACGTTTTTTGCATATGTTTTGAAATCGTCCTGCAATACTTCGCCGAATGAAACAGCTTTTGCGGCAATAACGTGCATCAGCGGGCCGCCTTGAATGCCAGGGAAGATTGATTTATCAATTTTCTTGCCAAACTCTTCACGGCAAAGGATCATACCGCCGCGAGGACCGCGAAGTGTTTTATGTGTTGTTGTTGTAACGAAATCAGCATAAGGAACCGGGTTTGGATGAAGACCTGCCGCAACAAGTCCTGCGATATGCGCCATATCCACCATGAAGTAAGCGCCGACTTCATCAGCAATTTCACGGAATTTCTTAAAGTCGATTGTACGAGGATACGCACTTGCTCCTGCTACAATAAGCTTCGGTTTATGAGCGAGGGCTTTTTCACGCACGTCATCGTAATCAATATGTTGAGTTTCTTTATCTACGCCGTACTCAACAAAGTTATATTGAACACCGCTGAAGTTGACTGGGCTTCCGTGTGTTAAATGGCCGCCGTGGGAGAGGTTCATCCCAAGTACAGTATCGCCTTGCTCCAAAATCGTGAAGTACACTGCCATGTTTGCTTGTGCGCCTGAATGCGGCTGAACGTTTACATGCTCCGCTCCAAAGATTTCCTTCGCGCGATCACGAGCGATATCTTCAACGACATCGACGTGCTCGCATCCGCCGTAGTAGCGTTTGCCCGGATATCCTTCTGCGTATTTATTTGTCAAAACAGATCCTTGTGCTTCCATAACCGCTTCGCTTACAAAGTTCTCAGAAGCAATCAATTCGATCTTAGTCTGTTGGCGTTCACGCTCATTTTTAATGGCGTTAAACACTTGTTCGTCTTGCGCAGGTAAATGTTTCATCAGCGAGATCCTCTCCTATCCGTATCCTGTTCTTTGTTTTTACCATCACTATTGTACATGGTTTTTAAGGCCGATGTAAAAGATTATTTTTAAAAAATCTAAATTTTTATTGGTAAAAACGAATAATGATAACTTAAATTTAATTTAAAGTTCGGAATTTATATTACTGACTTAAAATAAAAGAAAAGACTGGCCATGCAGTCCTTTCATTCGCACTCATAAACCGCCCGCACTCCGCCGATTAGTTTCGGCCGTGTACGCGCTAATGTCACATGAGCTGAACCGAGGCTGTTTTGAGAGACACGCACAGGGACAGCCACCGGCTTCAGATGCATGCCGATAAACGTATCGCCTATATCAATTCCGGCGTCAGCCTGAATGGTTTCAACAAGAACAGGAGACTTCATCTGCTTAAACGCATAAGACGCCATCGCGCCTCCCGCTTTTGGAACGGGCACGGCAGAAACGGTTGGAAGCCTGAACAGCCGGGCCGTTTCTGCTTCGACAACAAGCGCCCTGTTCAAATGCTCGCAGCATTGAAACGCCAGATGGATTCCCGTTTTTTCCCGAAGCTCGGCAAGTCCGCTGTAGATGCTTTCAGCAATATCTACACTGCCTGATGTGCCAATCCGGCTGCCGGCCACTTCGCTCGTGCTGCATCCAAGGACGAAGAGCTGATCTTGTTTCAATTCAGCCTGTTCCTGAAACTCAGACAGCATCGCCTTCCACGTTTGTTTCATCTCATTCATTAAACAGCACCCCTACAGGTTTTTCTCTTCATAATCTGAGATTTTTCCAATACGCGTTTGGTGTCTTCCCCCGGTAAACTCAGTGGTCAGCCAGATTTTTGCGATTTCCCGAGCCAAACCAGGGCCGATCACCCGTTCACCCATCGCAAGGATGTTTGTGTCATTATGCTCCCTCGTCGCCTTCGCGCTGAAGGTATCGTGCGCCAGCGCGCAGCGAATCCCTTTTACTTTATTTGCGGAAATGCTCATGCCGATGCCTGTCCCGCAAATTAAAATCCCTCTGTCAACTTCGCCGCTAACCACTTTTTCGGCCACCGGAAAAGCATAATCCGGATAATCGACAGAGCCGCTGCCGCAGTCACAGCCCATATCAATATATTCAATTTGCAATTCGTCCATTAAATCTTTGATTTCATTTCGAATGTGAACGCCGCCATGATCCGATGCAATGGCTACTTTCATCTGCTTTTCCTCCCAGCGTGTGTGATGCGGCCCGCCCGCTTTATTGACCGCGCAGCCTGTCCGCTCTTTGATTCACACCATATGATGTGCTTTTCACTATATTCTACTCCTTCACGCAGGATTTGCAAATGACCTGTTTGCAGATATTCTAACAACTTACCTGCCTTCATTTTTCAGCTGTTTTGCCAGCTGCCGAAGAAGCTCTTCAAGCTCATCTCGCGTTTGTTTATAGATGTCAATTGAGCCGCCGAACGGATCGATAACATCTCCATGGCTGCCTGTGACATATTCTTTTAATGTAAACACTTTATCACGATAACGTCCAAATTGGCTGGCAATGATCTGTTTGTGCTGATGGGTCATAGCCAGAACCAAATCTGCCGATTCCATATGTTCTTCAGTTAATGGAGAAGACACATGATTAAGGGCAATGTGTTTTTCAAACAGCGCTTCGACTGCATGAGGCGTCGCTCTCCCATTAGGCGAAGCAAACACGCCTGCCGAGCGGACACTGACATTCAGCCCTTCCGTTTCTGCAATTGATTTAAAAAGCGCCTCAGCCATTGGGCTGCGGCACGTATTTCCAGTACAGACAAAAATAATATCCAAGTCAGTCACCCCTTATTTTTCTCTATTATATATGAAGAAAAAAGAAACGGCGACTTCGTTTCTTTTATTGGTATATTAAATTGGCAATAGCAGCTTTAGGCCGAATACGATTAATATGATGCCCCCGAGCGCTTCGCTGTATGTGCCAAGCCATGACTGCACTTGTTTTCCGACCAAAAGGCCAAGCCATGTCAACATCATGCTGAACAGCCCAAACAGGGTAATTGTGAGGAGCGGATGCGAGCCGTATATCCCTAAGCTCAAGCCGACGGAAAAGCTGTCAAGGCTGACGCCGATGGCAAACAGCAATAAGCCCGGACCTGCCGGCGACATGAATCGTTCTTCTGACTGTTTAAAAGAAGCCATAAGCATTTGAACCCCAAGTACAAAAAGCAGCGCCCCTCCGATATAAACCGCTAACACACCGAGAAGCCCTGACAGCATGTTACCGGCCGCCATCCCTGCGAGAGGCATGATAACGTGAAAAAGGCCGATGATAAAGCCGATATAGAATATCTGCTTCTTTCTAAGTTTGACCATGCCCATTCCAAGGCCGACAGAAAAAGCATCCATCCCTAAAGCAAACGCCATGATGCTTAATGTCATCAGTTCGCCTATAAACAAATCCGACATACATAAATAACCCCCTTGGACACGCCCCGCTTTTTTAGCCTATGCGTGTCCAAAAAGGGTTAGAACATCTGACTGCTTTCAGCGAATCACTCTTCCTCCGGCGGCTTTCATCAGCCTGTTCATAATAGCAAGACCGACACCTGTGTCCGGAAAGGATTCCGAGATAATAAAATCTACCTTATTCTCATCAAAGCTGCGTAAAGCATCATACAGCCCTGCCGCAACAGTCTCAAGCTGAACCCTTCTTCCGCAGCTCTTCACAAAATCAGCGGAATAAATGCCCGCGTTTTCTTCTGTCGTCAGGACACCGACACGTCTTCCGCCCTGTTGATATTCTTGAATGAGATGCTGAATGCGCTCTGGGCCGCCTTCGCAAATAGCAAGCGGCGCTGTCGGCGCATAATGTGTATATTTCATCCCTGGAGAAATCGGCTTCTCATTTTGATCGCTGAGTCCTTTATCCACAAGGATCGGCCCGATCTCCGCTTCAATTTGTTCTTTTGTAATGCCACCCGGGCGCAGGAGAACAGGGATGTCGCCCGCACATGAAAGCACGGTTGATTCGACTCCGATTCCGGTAGGGCCTCCATCCAAAATACCGGCTATGCGGCCATCCAAGTCGTGAGCCACATGCTCCGCTTTTGTGGGACTGGGCTTGCCTGATAGATTGGCGCTCGGTGCTGCAATCGGCAGTCCCGATTCACGAATCAATGCAAGGGCAAGCGGATGATCCGGCATTCTAATAGCAACCGTTTCAAGACCTGCCGTTACACGAGGTGAAAGCGCACCGGGTTTGCAAGGCAGAATGAGCGTAAGTGCTCCCGGCCAAAACCGCTTCATCAATGTTTTCGCCTTTTCCGGCGCTGGGCCCGTTAAATCCTCAAGCTGGCTGATATCTGCAATGTGGACAATCAAGGGATTATCGCTCGGCCGCCCTTTTGCCTCATATATTTTTTTGACGGCATCCGTATTTTTCGCGTTTGCGCCTAGGCCATATACCGTTTCTGTCGGAAAGGCAACGACCTCATTTTCTCGGAGCAAAGCGGCTGCTTGTGCAATTTGTGGATCATTTGTGGATAACTCGTCAGTTACATCCACAAACCATCTTTTCGTTTTCATTTCTGACCAAACTCCTTATTCACAACAATAAAACGATTGTTTTACGCGTGTAATCCTTTTGAAAGTATAAAAGATGTCCTGTAATAAAACAAGCGTTATCCACAAATTGTGGACAACGCTAATAAAGAAGTGGATAAGTATGTGTATAAACTTCATTTATCCAGACGCTTTTTTCATCAAAACGGCCCCTTCTGTTTGCCGCGATTCACAGAAATGATCAGAAGAAAACAGTTCTTCCGGTACACTTTCAGCTCTTTCAAATCCCATGGCCGTCAGAAAGTCCGCAGAGGAATGCTGATTCGCTACTAGATATACGGTTTTGATCTGATGCTTTTCGCATAGCACCTCCATGCTTTGAAAAAGCGTGACAATATGGCCTTGATGAAGCTTGTCCGATATGACCAGTGACCGCAGCAGCCCTTGGTCACAGCTTATTTTTTCAATACCGAGGCAGCCGGCAATGTTTTTCTCATTGTCCTCCAGCATAAGAAATTGAGTGAAGCCTTCTTTCACGCCTTCATAGCTGGTTTTCGCCTGTTTTAAAAATTCCTCAAGAACATCTCCATCTTTTTCCCTTGCCACCCGCAGTTGATAAAACATCCGTTCACCCCGTTTTTGCGTTCTTTCTTCAAATCTATGAGGCAAATCTATTTTTAGACCAGATGATTAGGAAAAAAGGTCGGAAATCCATTCGACTAAGAAGAATTTCACTTCCGTGCCGTCTTCCTTCTCTTCTTTTTTTGCTTTTTCTGCTTTAGCGGTTACGTCCTCAAGGACTTTTTCTGTCTGCTTTTTTGAGGCTTCTTTATCTTCTTGTTCTTTGACGGCTTCCCCGTTAGAAAAATCGAGAAAGCAGAGGGGCGGGAACAGCACACACCACCAGTTGGCGCCGTCGCCGTTTCCAAGCGTGATCAAAATCGCTTCATACTCACCGGCTGGATAAACCATGTTGCCGTAAAGCTTTGTCGGAAACGAGATTTTGTCAAAATCAACGGATATCGACTGATTCGCTCCTTCTTTCTCCATCGTTTCCTTTGCAATCGCTTTGATTTCAGGCAGCTTTGAACGAATTACACGACGCGCTTCTTCAATAGAAGTAATATCCTTTACCCAAGTTGTGATTTCTTTATTCACCGCGTCTCTTATATGACGTTTTAATTGCTGGTCTTGATCACTATCACTGTTTGCCAATATTCTCAAACGAATCGCCTGATCCGGTATGACCACCGGCTGATTTTCTGATTGCTGTGCCGTCTCTTCTTTCGCCAGCCCTACGAGCGCTCCGGATAATAAAAGAAAGATATATATACAAATGATTACTGTTTTTTTCATCGGTCCCCACCGTTCCTCTCCGTGCTTTATTTCTAGCCCTATTATGGACAAGGAGAGCCTGGGGTAAACGTGCAGGGTGAAAAAAATCTAGCAAGCTGTTAATCTTATTTATGGTACGATAGTGTTTTAGGAGGTTTAAGATGAAATACAATTATACAGTGCTCTTATCAGCATTCACGATGTCGGTTCTTTATTCGGTTATTTATATTCATTCATTTATTATTGCCGCTCTCATCACAATGGCATTTTATTTTCTGTTTCCTTATTTGATCTTCGCACTGCCGCTTCAAATCATGATGAATAAAAAGCCGAAACGGTTCAGCCCTTTGTACCTGCTGTATTACCTTGCCGCTGCTTTTACTGCCAACGCGATCATTTTCGGCGTGCTTCAGCCTTCGGGACAATCTCTGTTTCAAAATACAGCCTTCTATCTTTTCGCTGTATTAACAGCTCTTGTCTATTGGATATGGGACTCTGTTTTACTGCAAAAAAAGGAAGCCTAAGAGGCTTCCTTTTTTATTAAAACAAAACCGTCAGCAAATAACATAGAATGGAAGGTATCGCCGCAACAAAGAAAGCGGCCGCCATTTTCATGCGGGATATACGGCCTTCTTTGGTTTCTGAATGGTAGTTTGCCCGCAGATCGCTTCCGCTTACAGCCAAACCCGATGTGATGATCGCGAGTCCAACTAAAACGAGAGACGCAGCGCCAAAAATCGCTTCATATGAAGGAGCCTGCGGAAAAATGGTGCCAATCATGCTCTCAATCGCGATGAGCAGGATTCCTGCTGTCAGGGCCTTTTTCATGTTTACATCCCCTTTGCTGGTGTTCAACAGCCTGATCCATTCACTCGCCGGCAAGCTGCTTATTTATTTCTATGAATCAGAGCGCATATGGTTCTGTCTTTTCCATTAATATCTTTCAGCACTTCCACTTCCGCTTCCTTAAACGCCTTGAGGATCAGGTCTTTGACCGCCGCCCCCTGTTTCCAGCCGATTTCAAAAACGACAAATACTTTCTCCTTCATGGCAAGCGGGATGTCTTCCATAAACCGCTTATAAAATTTCAGCCCGTCTCCGCCGTCAGTGAGCGCGTGCAGCGGCTCATGAAAACGGACAATTTCTGATAGCTCAGCCATTTCTTCCTCTGAAATATATGGCGGGTTCGAGACAATGATATCTGCTTTTTTTCCCGCCTTAATAAAAGGCTCAAGCAGATCGCCCTGGTAAAAGCCCACATTCGCTCCAAGTTTTTCTGCATTGGCAGAGGCGACTTGCAGCGCCTCTTTCGAAATATCGACTGCTGACACAGAAAAGTTTTGGTTTTCAAGCGCAAGCGTGACGGCTATCGCGCCGCTCCCTGTACCAACGTCAACGACTTCGAGCCGGTCATCTTCAGAAAAGACATTACGATATTTTTCAAGCAAGTGAAGGACAACCTCTTCTGTTTCCGGCCGCGGGATCAGCACATCATCATTCACCATAAATTCCCGCCCGTAAAAAAACTCTTTTCCGATAATGTATTGAACCGGCACGCCCTCTTTATGCATCTCAACGTGACGCGTAAAGCGATACAGTTCGTCTTCGCCAATCGGTTCCTGTAAGCTTGCGAGCAGTTTGCTTCTCTCCATTCCAGTATCATAAAGCAATAGCAGCTCGGCAGCATTTTCTTCTCTTCCCGCTTCGGTTAAATAAGAAGAAGCCCATTTCAGGGCTTCGAATATCGTCTTCATCTTAACCTTCCGACTGCTGAAGCTTGCTTGCCTGATCTTCAACAATCAGCGCTTCAACCACTTCGTCAAGTTTTCCTTCAAGAATCTGATCAAGCTTTTGAATCGTCAAACCGATTCTGTGATCCGTCACACGGTTTTGCGGGAAGTTGTATGTGCGGATACGTTCAGAGCGGTCACCAGATCCGACTGCTGATTTCCGTGTTTGATCATATTCAGCCTGGGCTTCCTGCTGAAATTTATCATAGATTCTGGCACGGAGAACCTTCATTGCTTTTTCTTTGTTCTTAATTTGAGATTTTTCATCCTGGCATGATACAACAACACCTGTCGGCAAGTGAGTCAGACGAACCGCAGACATTGTTGTGTTAACGCTTTGTCCGCCCGGTCCGCTTGAAGCAAACGTATCGACACGAATATCCTTCTCATGGATGTCAACCTCTACCTCTTCTGCCTCAGGAAGACATGCTACTGTTGCAGTGGATGTATGGATGCGTCCGCCTGATTCTGTTTCCGGAACACGCTGTACGCGGTGGGCGCCGTTTTCATATTTGAGTTTAGAATATGCGCCGCTTCCCGTAATCATAAAGATGATCTCTTTGTAGCCGCCTGTTCCGGTTACATTCGCTTCCATGACCTCTGTCTTCCAGCCCTGAAGCTCGGCATAACGGGAATACATTCTGTACAGGTTGCCAGCGAATAAAGCGGCTTCTTCTCCTCCCGCGGCTCCGCGGATCTCCATAATAACGTTTTTATCATCATTAGGATCTTTCGGGATCAAGAGCACTTTCAGCCGTTCTGACAGTGTTTCCGTTTCCTTCTGAAGTTCAGAAATCTCTTCCTTCACCATATCGCGCATCTCAGCGTCCAGCTTCTCTTCAAGCATCGCTTTTGCATCAGCCAGCTGTTCTGACGCATCTCTGTATTGTCTATATACGTCAACTGTTTCTTGTATATCAGATTGCTCTTTTGAATATTCTCTCAGCTTTTTCGGATCGTTGACTACTTCTGGATCGCTTAAAAGCTCATTTAATTTTTCGTATCGTTCTTCGATTGATTTTAAACGGTCTAACACGGTCTTCACCTCTGTTTTCCTGTGCGTAACATTCTCATTATAGTATAGTGATTAACCCCAGTCAAAAGCATTTCAATCCCAGCTTTAAAAGCCTCCTCTGCTATACTGGGAATCGAGGAGGGATATTGTTGCTGAAATCCATACATCATATTGCAATCATATGTTCAGATTACGAAAAATCGAAAGCTTTCTACGTACATAAGCTTGGTTTTCAGGTGATTCAAGAAACGTACCGCGAAGAGCGCGGCTCCTATAAGCTTGATTTGTCGCTTAACGGCTCGTATGCCATTGAGCTGTTCTCGTTTCCCGATCCGCCCAAACGTCAAACCCGGCCTGAAGCGGCAGGCCTGCGCCACCTCGCCTTTACAGTCAGCAGCTTGGATGAGGCGGTTCAGGCGCTTCATGAAAAAGGGATCGAAACAGAGCCAATCAGAACAGATCCGCTGACCGGCAAGCGTTTCACCTTCTTTTTTGATCCTGACCAGCTTCCATTAGAACTGTATGAACAATAATATTTTTTGAAGAAAAAAAGGAGATACCCACTTTCTTTGCCGAATCTTTTCTTGTTTTGTCTAACGGGAAGGGAACCGCACTCTATGGTCGAATACCTAGCTAAAAAGGAGGTATGGGATCATGAATACAAATATGGTAGCAAGTGAGCTCGGCGTCTCCGCAAAAACGGTGCAGCGGTGGGTGAAGCAGCTGAATCTCCCGGCCGAACGCAATGAGCTCGGACATTATTCGTTCACGGCAGAAGACGTGAAGGTTCTCAAATCTGTACAAAAACAAATCTCTGAAGGCACGGCGATTCAGGATATTCATCTGCCGAAAAGCGCTAAAAAGCGCACAGGCTTCCTTGTCCAAAAAACAAATGGCGACACAGAACGAAGAATCGAGCAGCTTGAGCAAAAGCTGGACACCCTTTTACAGCAAAGGCAGGACGAAAACGAACTGATAGCAAGGATTTCGGAGCTGGAACGCCAGCTGAAACAAAAAGCCGATGAAGGAGTATCTTACCAGCTGCTTCAGCACCGCAGAGAAATCGATGATATTCTTGCAGACCTGCAATCAATGGCCTCACAAATGAAAGAATTCACCGCTCAGCCGATCCCCGAGACTGCTGCTGCTTCTGAAAAAACCAAAACAAGAAAAAAACCGTTGCTGTCACTTTTCAAATTTCAAACCTAAAGCAAAAAGCTCCCCGTAAAGGGAGCTTTTTGTTGTTACGCAGTAAGCGCGATAATGATTGGAAGTGAAATCAAAGACAGAATCGCACTGACCACAAACGCAGTCGCAGTTTCTTCTTCTTGTTTCTCGAAACGAGTCGCAATCATGGCTGCAACGGCAGAACCAGGGAATGCAACAAGAAGGATCGCTTTTGTCATTTGGTCAGCTGGAAGTCCGACTGCAAGAGCAATCAGGAACATTAACGCAGGCTGAACCGCAACTTTTAGTAACGCAATACCGATAGCCGGCATACTGAGTTTAATTTTACGAATACCAACGGTAACACCGACAGCAAAGAGAGCAACACCAGATGTTGTGCTTCCAAGCTGATCGAGCATTTTAACACCCAGCTCAGGAAGAGTGAAGTTGAACACCAACACTAAGATCATACTGATTAACGGAGCAGCTGCAAGCGGCTCACAAAGACCATGCAGGATTGATTTTCCTGTCATCTTCCAGAAGCTGTCGCCGCCCTCTTCGTTTTTCTTAGAAGTCTCACCGACAGTAGCGATAATGATCGCGAGCGGATCAAGAATCGCGTTTACCACGATACCTGTGACCGCGATCGGAATCGCAACTTCATTCGCTCCGAATAAGCTTCCCAATACTGGAATACCCATAAATGCGAATGTCGGTTGTGCAGAGTTCAAAGAAAATACAGATGAGTTCGTTAAATCATACTTGAAAATAAATCTGCAAACCAAAAGAATGATGATATAGAAACCAACAATCCCAAGAATTAAGGAAATCATTAATGGAACTTGTGATAAAAATTCACTTCTGGAAGTTGTCAAAATACCAGCGATAAAGTGAGCTGGAAGTGCGTATTTCGTTACTAACGTACTTACCCCTTTTGCCGACTTGGCATCATAACTTCCAAAATGTCCTGCAAACCAACCCAGCACGATAACAAAGAAGATCGGCGCCAGGAGGATTAAGATATCTAAGATGCTCAAAATATTCTCCTCCAAATCCTATGTCCGTATACTTTAGCTTTACAAAAAGCTTTCCCTCGGACGAAAAATTTACTCGCTAATTATTTCGCGATGATTTTTTTGTATTCCGGTGTCCACATTGCATCAAGTACCGCTTGTTTCACATCTTCAGGCTGACGATTTGCCACGCCGTCTTTAATTGCTGCTTCAGCAACGGCAATCGCAACTTGAATAGAAACCTCTTGAAGCTTATCAATGCTTGGAAGCAGCCCTGCTCCAGGTGTTTCGAGATCAACCATTTCAGCAATCGCATCAGCAGTTGCAGCAAACATAGCAGGTGTAATGATACGCGCTTCAGCTACAATTGAACCAAGTCCAAGACCAGGGAACGCGAATGCGTTGTTAGATTGTCCGATTTCATAAGAAACACCGTTGTATTCTACATTGTCAAATGGGCTTCCTGTTGCAATAAGCACTTTTCCGTCAGTCCATTTGAACAGATCTTCAGGAACTGCTTCAGCAAGGTGAGTCGGGTTAGACATCGGCATGATAACCGGACGGTCTACGTGAGATGCCATTTCTTTTACAATTTCCTCTGTGAACGCACCTGAAACCCCTGAAGTACCAATCAAGATCGTTGGTTTCGCTTGGCGAACCACTTCATCGAATGGAATTTGACCTTTTTCATCGCGCTTCCAGTCTTTCACTTCATCCGCATTGCGAAGGTAAGGTTTTTGGAAATCAAGGATGCCTTCGATGTCTTCAGTCAGCAAGCCTCTGTAATCAAGTGTGTAGAAACGTTTGTTAGCTTCTTCTTCAGACAATCCGGCAAGCACCATTGTGTCACGGATTTGGTCAGCAATACCGATACCAGCAGAACCAGCACCGAAAATAACAACACGCTGATCTTTAATAGAAGCGCCTGTTTTCTTCATAGCGGCAAGCACACCAGCAAGTGTAATCGCGCCGGTACCTTGAATATCATCATTAAATGTCAGGATTTCATGATTGTATTTCTTCATGATGTTGCGTGCATTTTTGTTGCCAAGGTCTTCCCAGTGAAGAAGCGCTTTAGGGAAGAATTTCAATGCAGCTTTTACATAGGCCTCAATGAAAGCTTCATAGCGTTCACCTTGAACACGTTCATGCTTGTTACCAATATATAAAGGATCGTTTAGAAGCTTTTCGTTGTTCGTACCGACATCAAGCACAACCGGGATAACACGGCTAGGGTCAATACCAGCTGCAGCAGTGTAAACAGCTAATTTACCGATTGCGATGTTAATACCGCCTACACCCCAGTCACCGATACCGAGAATGCTTTCAGAGTCAGTAGCAACGATAAGATCAATATCGCCTGCTGTCGCGTGAAGGTTTTCAAACGCTTTTTCAATACCGTCAATGTTGTCGATTGACAAGTAGATTCCTTGAGGTCTTCTATATTCATGGCTGTACTCCTGAATCGCTTCACCAACTGTTGGTGTGTACACAACAGGAAGCATTTCGCGAAGATGGTTTTTCAGCAATTTATAGAAAAGAACTTCATTGCGGTTTGCAAGATCACTTAAGTAAACATTTTGACGAAGGCGGTCAGGCTGCGCTTGGAACTGCTCGTACGCGCGTTGTGCTTGTTGATCAAGAGAAAGTACAGTTGGCGGGAGAAGCCCTTCTAAGCCAAGTTCTTGTCTTTCTTCTAGTGAAAAAGCAACGCCTTTATTTAAAGTAGGAATAGATAAAACTTCTTTTCCTCTAAGAGTTGTTTCTAAGTGGCCTTCTTTGGTTTTTTTTATGTTATTCAAGCAAATCTCCTTCTTTCTTGAAATAGTTAACCAAGTTAAGTAATAACCCATCTAAAATATGACCGATCATGATCTTTATGCGACTTTGTGACAATTATTCGAACAATGTCTCAAAACTATTTACATTACGTAAGCTATTGTATGCCTGTCAAAATCAAAATTCAAGGGAAGAAAATTACTTAATTTTTTAATATACTTAATTAAATTTTTTAATTGAATATTATCAGAATATAAAAAAAACACCGGTTTTTTCAGCCGGTGCTTACTATCTTTATACCCATGTTTTGGACTATTTTTTAGACTTTCCTGGGACTTCGTGATGATGTCTGCATCTGGCTTCATACGATTCAGATGCACCTACCAAAATGACCGGATCATCGTAAGAAGCTGGTTTGCCGTCAATGAGGCGCTGTGTTCTGCTCGCCGGTGATCCGCAGACAGAACAAACGGCTTGCAGCTTTGTCACACTTTCTGCAATCGCCATGATATTCGGGACGACGCCGAACGGCTCTCCCCTAAAATCCATATCGAGGCCCGCTGCTATCACACGGTAGCCTTTATCGGCAAGAGATGATAAAACCTCAACAATTTCCTGATCAAAAAACTGCACTTCATCTACCGCAATCACATCTGTACTTTCACTGATGTGATCCCAAATGTCAGCAGCAGACGAAATGGCGTAGCTCGTCATTGATGTTCCATTATGGGAGACAACAGCAGCTTCGCTGTATCGATTATCAATCACAGGCTTAAATACCCTGACTTCCTGCTTGGCGTAAGTCGCTCTCTTCACTCTTCTGATCAGCTCTTCAGATTTCCCCGAGAACATGCTGCCGCAAATCAGCTCAAGCCACCCGCTTTGTTTCATTATGTACATAGGCTTCGCTCCCCTCTCTCTGCCAGCTGTGCTTTAGACAATATAAAAAACAGGCAAGATTGCTTCTTGCCTGTTGAGAAATCTATTATTACTTAAGACCGTATTTTTTGTTAAAGCGATCAACACGACCATCAGCAGAAGCGAATTTTTGACGGCCAGTGTAGAATGGGTGGCATTCAGAGCAAATCTCAACGCGTACCTCTTCTTTTACTGAGCCTGTTTCAAATTCATTTCCGCAAGCGCATTTAACTGTTGCTTTTTTGAAATTAGGATGAATTCCTGCTTTCATTGTATCCATCTCCTTCCGCCCTGAATCCCGTGTGGAAACAGAGTTATTATTTCGGAGCGTTGTCCGAAACGCATATGAGAAAATTATATCAGTGATTTACTCCTTTTGCAAATACAATTTACCTTCTTGCAGATGATAGATTTGCTTGTTTCCATTCTTGATTGAGAATATCGAAAAATTCCTGGTTTGTTTTGGTTTTTTTCATTTTTCTCATGAACTTTTCTGCGAAATCAGGTGAATCAGACATCGTTTTGCGGATCGACCATAGACGATCAAGATGCTCTTTAGGCACAAGCAGCTCTTCTTTGCGCGTTCCTGAACGGCGGATATCGATGGCAGGGAAGATGCGGCGCTCGGCCAGAGAGCGGTCAAGGTGAAGCTCCATGTTTCCCGTTCCCTTGAATTCTTCATAAATGACATCATCCATACGTGAACCTGTATCGACCAGAGCCGTAGCAAGGATGGTTAAGCTGCCGCCCTCTTCGATATTTCTCGCAGCCCCGAAAAAGCGTTTCGGGCGGTGGAACGCAGCTGGGTCAATCCCCCCGGAGAGCGTTCTTCCGCTCGGCGGAATCACTAAGTTGTAGGCGCGGGCAAGCCGAGTGATACTATCCATCAGGATAATGACGTCTTTTTTGTGTTCCACGAGACGCATCGCGCGTTCAAGCACAAGCTCGGCCACTTTGATATGGTTTTCCGGCACTTCATCAAACGTTGAGCTGACGACATCCCCAGCTACAGAACGCTCGATATCGGTTACTTCCTCAGGTCTTTCGTCAATTAAAAGCACGATCAGCTCTGCTTCAGGCTGGTTCGCTGTAATGCTGTTGGCAATTTCCTTCAGCAGCATCGTTTTTCCGGCTTTCGGCGGCGCAACAATCAATCCACGCTGTCCAAATCCGACCGGCGCCATCATGTCCATAATTCTTGTAGACAAGAAGTTCGGCTTTGTTTCAAGCACCATTTGGCGATCTGGATAAAGTGGCGTAAGAGCAGGGAAATGCACACGCTCTTTTGCTGATTCGGGATCATCCCCGTTCACTGCTTCAACGTGCAAAAGTCCATAATAACGCTCATTTTCTTTTGGCGGGCGAACTTTGCCGGATACTTTGTCTCCGTTCCGCAAATCGAAACGGCGGATTTGTGAAGCTGAGATGTAAATATCTTCTGAGCTTGGAGAGTAGTTGATCGGTCTCAGGAAGCCGAAACCTTCAGACTGGATGATCTCAAGAACGCCTTCCATAAACAGCAGATCTTCCTGTTCTGCATTCGCTTTCAGAATGGCGAAAATGAGTTCTTTTTTTGTCAGTTTACTGTAATAGGAGATTTTATAATGTCTTGCAAGTTCATAAAGCTCTTTCAATTTCATATTTTCCAAAGAGGAAATAGATACGTCTTTCATAAAAACACCACGCTTTTCATAGTCAATATCTTACTCTGAACATGTCATCTGCTGCTTTTGCACAACATCCGCCAAAGCACATTCTTTTTTTAACATAAAGGAACTTCTATCGGTAACACTTCCACCCATGATCGGCGCTTTTGTTAAAAGGATTGTCTTAATGAGTTTTGAAGGAAGCGAGGACAAAAACATGAGAAGATCAATACTTATATCGTCTGTATGCGGTAGAAATTGAAACTTTCCTAGTGCTTAAAAGAAGGTATTACGCAGTAAAATTCGCAGCACTCTTTATTTTTACCTTATTTCAAAAAATTATTCAACTGAAACAAGGTTTTGACACGGAATTGATAGAGTTGACGCTTTTCTGCAAAAGAAAAGCGGGCTTACACCCGCTTTTTCTGTTTATTATGGACGGATTACAAGATTTGGTTTCTTTTTCAAGCTGTGTCTGCCGTCAACGAAACGGACAGTGCCTGATTTTGCACGGATAACTAAGCTTTCAGTTGTACCGACAGAGCCTTTAAATTGAACTCCTTTTAACAGCTCGCCGTCAGTAACCCCTGTAGCTGCAAAAATCGCGTCATCACCCTTCACAAGGTCTTCCATGCGAAGGACTTTGCTTAAATCAAGGCCCATTTTGTGACAGCGTGTGATTTCTTCTTCGTTTTGCGGAAGAAGTTTACCAATAATTTCTCCGCCGAGCGCTTTTAACGCGACAGCGGATAGCACACCCTCAGGAGCGCCGCCTGATCCGAACAGGATGTCAACGCCCGTGTGGTCGAAAGCCGTGTTGATGGCGCCTGCGACATCGCCGTCATTGATCAATTTGATTCTGGCGCCGGCCTCACGAAGCTCGGAAATGATTTTTGCGTGTCTTTCACGGTTTAAAATGGTGGCAACGACGTCCTCAACGTCCTTGTTTTTCGCTTTTGCCACCGCTTTAAGGTTGTCAATGACAGGTGCTTCGATGTCAATGCAGCCCACCGCCTCCGGACCGACTGCAATTTTTTGCATATACATGTCAGGGGCATTCAAAAGCGTGCCATGGTCTGCGACCGCGATAACCGTCAGCGCGTTCCAGCCGCCGCTTGCTAAGATGTTTGTGCCTTCAAGAGGGTCAACTGCGACATCAACGCGCGGGCCGTACCCATTTCCGAGTTTTTCCCCGATATACAGCATTGGCGCTTCGTCCATTTCTCCCTCACCGATTACAACGGTCCCTTTCATCGGCACTGTATCAAAAACGTCTCTCATTGCACTTGTTGCCGCTTCATCAGCCTCGTCCTTTTTTCCCCGGCCCATCCATCTCGCAGATGCTAATGCGGCAGCTTCGGTTACACGTACCAATTCCATTGATAAACTTCTTTCCATTTCAACACGATCTCCTCTCACAAGAAACCATTATGAATTTTGAAGCTGTTCTATTTCTTCGTCTGTCATTCTTTCACGCCAAATTGTCGCTCCAAGCCCCTCAAGCTTCTTCTCAAGGCTGCTGTAGCCGCGGTCAATATGCTCCAGTCCCGTAATTTCCGTAACGCCGTCAGCCATCAGTCCGGCTACCACCAAGCAGGCTCCGGCACGAAGATCGCTCGCCTTCACTTTTGCGCCTTGAAGCTCGACAGGACCTGTGATGATGGCGGATCTGCCTTCCACTTTCATATTGGCACCCATCCGTCTCAGCTCATCAATGTGCTTGAATCTTGCCGAGTAGATGGTGTCTGTAACGACGCTTGTCCCTTTTGCCCTTGTCAGAAGCGCCGTCATCGGCTGCTGTAAATCAGTCGGAAACCCTGGATATACGAGGGTTTTGACGTCAACCGGCTTTAAGTTCTTCTGCCCGCCGACAATAAGAAGCTGGTCGTCGCTTGTTTCGATATGATAGCCCATTTCTCTCAGCTTTGCCGTTAACGACTCAAGATGAGTGGGAATGACGTTATCGATAATGACTTCCTTGCCCATTGCAGCACCCGCAATCATAAATGTCCCGGCCTCAATTCTGTCCGGTATAATCGTATGCTTGCAGCCGTGCAGTTCCTGAACGCCGTCGATTCGGATCACATTGGTGCCCGCACCTTTGATTTTGGCGCCCATGCTGGTAAGCAATGTCGCGACGTCAATGATCTCAGGCTCTTTGGCAGCGTTTTCGATGATCGTTTTCCCTTCTGCCAAAACAGCGGCGAGCATAATGTTAATCGTTGCTCCTACGCTTACGACATCTAAATAAATCCGTGCGCCTCTCAGCCTTTCAGCTCGCAAATAAATGGCGCCTTGTTCATTGGTTACTTCAGCTCCGAGCGCCTCAAAGCCTTTGATATGCTGATCAATCGGGCGGGGCCCTAAGTGACAGCCGCCAGGCAATCCAATGACTGCCTGCTTGAAGCGGCCCAGCATCGCCCCCATTAAATAATACGACGCGCGAAGCTTTTTTACTTTCCCGTTAGGAAGCGGCATGCTGATCATCGACGTAGGGTCAACAACCATTTCCCCATTCTCAAAATGCACGTTGCCGCCGATTTCCTTCAACAGGTCACGCAGCGTTTCAATATCTGAAATCTCTGGAAGCCCTTCAATTGTCACCTCGGAATTTGCCAAAATGGTTGCAGGTATTAACGCAACAGCGCTGTTTTTAGCGCCACTGATATGTACTGTACCGTTTAACGAGTCACCGCCGGCAATATTCAACTTTTCCATGATAGTCTCCTTCCATAAGAAGATAGCTGCGGAGCTAAATAAAATGTCATTTTATTCTGTCTCTGCAAATAAAGCTCATGTCCAAAATCTAGCCAATTCGAAGAGAAAGAATACAACACATTGTAAAATATCAGGAAGAAAATAGCGAAGCTTTGCGGGGCACAGGTTTCAAAAGTTGCACAGAGACCCGCCGGCTCAAGAGACATCGTCTTCATCCGGCAAAAGCAGTACGCAAACCCTTCATTCCGATATCAGCTTCTGCAGCCCAATGATTCCTTCTCTGTAAAGCGGCGTCAGCATCTGAAGGTCCGCTGTATCAGGTCGGTGAAAAATAAAGGCCGCGGCAAACAGGCATAAAGCTGTTTGCCGCCCCTTTCATTATTTGTTCCAGTCTGCCAGGAATTGTTCGATTCCTTTGTCTGTTAACGGGTGTTTAGTGAGCGCATGAATGACTTTCAGCGGCATTGTGCCGATGTGAGCCCCTCTTAAAGCGGCTTCTGTCACGTGCTGCGGATGGCGGATAGACGCTGCAATGATTTGCGTGTCAAGTCCGTGAATGTCAAAAATCTGTTTAACATCTGAAATCAGGTCAAGCCCGTTGTGGCCGATGTCATCTAAACGTCCCAGGAATGGAGATACATACGTTGCCCCCGCTCTGGCAGCAAGAAGCGCCTGGTTGGCATTGAAGATCAATGTAACGTTTGTTTTGATGCCTAAGTCAGTAAGTGCTCTTACGGCTTTTAAACCGTCAGACGTCATTGGAATTTTGACCGTAATGTTCGGAGCGATTTTCGCCAGTTCTTTTCCTTCCTCGATCATTTCCTCAGCTTTCAAAGAAATAACCTCTGCGCTTACAGACCCTTTCACGACGTCTGTGATCTCGCGAAGACGGTCGTGGAATGATACGTTAGCTTCCTTCGCTACTAAACTAGGGTTCGTCGTTACACCTGCGAGAATTCCTAATTCATTCGCTTCTTTAATTTCATCGATATTGGCTGTATCAACAAAGAATAACATTTTCAAAAAGCCTCCCTAATTAAGAAATTTTCTGAACTGTGAAATATGATTGCGCTTTCTATAGATAGACGGAAAACCGCCTGTCAAGCTGTCAGGCGGCTATAAAAAGTTCCAATTGAATTAAGCTTGGTTTGAAGAACCAAATTCACGCATTTTACCGATAACTGTTTCTTTGATTGCTTCACGAGCTGGTCCAAGGTATTTACGTGGATCGTACTCGTCAGGCTTAGCTGCCAATGTTTCGCGAACAGCTTTTGCAGAAGAAATTTGGTTTTCAGTATTCACGTTGATTTTAGCTGTACCAAGTGAAATTGCTTTTTTGATGTCAGCAGTCGGAATTCCAGTACCGCCGTGAAGAACTAATGGAAGGCCAGTTGTTTTGCCGATCTCTTCCATTTCTTTGAAACCAAGGTTTGGTTCGCCTTTGTAAGGACCGTGAACAGAACCTAATGCAGGTGCAAGGCAGTCGATGCCAGTGCGCTCAACAAGCTCTTGGCACTCTTTAGGGTCAGCGTAGATTACGCCTTCAGCGATAACGTCATCTTCTTGTCCGCCGACTGTTCCAAGCTCAGCTTCTACAGATACTCCGTGGAAATGAGCAAGCTCAACAACTTTAGAAGTTGTTTCAACGTTTTCTTCAAATGGATGGTGAGAAGCGTCGATCATTACAGATGTGAAACCTGCATGAATCGCTTTCGCACAAGATTCAAAGCTTGAACCGTGGTCTAAGTGAATCGCAACAGGAACTGTCACTTTGTACTCTTCCATAAGTGCTTTTACCATAGCAACGACTGTTTTGAAGCCGCCCATGTAGCGTCCCGCACCTTCGGAAACACCAAGGATCACTGGAGATTTTTCTTCTTCAGCTGCTTGTAAAATCGCTTGAGTAAACTCAAGGTTGTTTAAGTTAAATTGTCCTACAGCGTACCCTTTTTCTTTAGCTGTATTCAACATTTCCGTCATAGAAACTAAAGGCATGTCGAATGTCCTCCTTATGTAGCCTGATTGTCTTCTAGCGAAAAAAGCTTTCCACCCTAGCATGACCCATATATTGCTGTCATATGTAAATACTCAGATCGCTTTTTCTCCATAACTAGGATACCAACTTTTCGACAAATCGGCAACACAATGACATCATTCATTTGTTTCTTCTTTTTGTCAGTTAGACTTCAGGGGCAGATATTTTTTGACGGCGTCTCTGATTTCGTCGATGTCAAACGGCTTTGCAAAGTGCGTCAGAGCGCCCAATTCCTTTGATTCCTGGATCATGTCGAGCTCTCCGTATGCCGTCATGATAATGACCCGGATGTTTTCGTCAATGACCTTCATCCGTTTTAGGATTTCGATTCCGTCCATGCCGGGAATTTTCATGTCTAAAAGCACAAGGTCAGGCCGTTCTTTTGTCACAATGTCAAGCGCCTGCAGGCCGTTCGCAGCCTGAAACGTCTGGTAGCCTTCTTTATTGAACACTTCATTAAGCAAAATACGAATGCCGTATTGATCATCAACGATTAAAATTTTTTCATTCATCATTTTACACCCCAATATTATGATTTTCGTCAAAAGTAAGCAGTAGTGTATGTATTCTGTTTGATTTTCCTATTTCCTTTAATTATAATAGTCTACTTTACGACATTTTCTGAGCATTTTCTCTTTTGTTGTATACTGATATTGTACGTTATAAAGGAGGATTCACTTATGTTGAAAATATTCACGACGCAGTTAACAGGTATTTTTTCCCGCATTCAGGATAAGGAATCTGACGCGATTGAAGATGGGGCGCGGCTGCTTGCTCAAGCGGTGATCAGCGGGCATTCCATTTATTTATACGGAGCGAACGAGCTTCAGGGCGTCTTTTTTGAGGCCACTGAAAGCAAAGAACCCTTTCCATCTGTCAAAGCCTTTCCAGAAAGCGCTGAGGAAGTGACAGAAAGCGACAGGGTGCTGATGTTTTGCTCAGGGACGGGAACAACCGAAGAACAGGCGCTCGCAAAAGAGCTGTATGAAAAAGGCGCGGGAATCGTATGCGTATCGCCCTCAGCCAAAGATAGCGCAGGAATAGAACAGTATTGTGATGTGCATATTGATTCTAAATTAAAAATGCCGCTTGTTCCCGATGAAGACGGCACCCGTTATGGATTTCCCTCTTTAATGACAGCACTGTATGTCTATCACGCTTTATCGTTTACACTAAAAGAAATTCTGCAAGAATATGCATAATATCTTATTGTACATGCTGGATCTTGCCGGAAACAAATAAAAAAGACTTGCCCGCTTTTGACAAACGGCAAGTCTTTTTTTGTTACTTCTGATTTGCAGCTTCGACAGACGCTCCGATAAAGCCTTTGAATAGAGGCTGAGGTCTTGTCGGTCTTGACTTGAACTCTGGGTGGAACTGAGAAGCCACGAACCAAGGGTGGTCTTTCAGCTCGATGATTTCAACAAGGCGGCCGTCAGGGCTTGTGCCTGAGAATACGAAGCCTTGCTCTTCCATTTGCTGTCTGAATTCATTGTTAAACTCATAGCGATGGCGGTGGCGCTCGTACACCACTTCATCCTGATACACTTCAAAGGCTTTCGTGCCTTCTTCAAGCTTACAAGGGTAAAGGCCGAGACGAAGCGTTCCTCCTAGATCCTCAACATCCTTCTGTTCAGGAAGAAGGTCAATGATCGGGTATTGAGTTGACGGATCAATTTCCGCTGAGTGAGCGCCTTTTAAGCCCAATACGTTTCGTGCGTATTCAATAGACGCCACCTGCATGCCCAAGCAAATGCCCAAGAACGGAATCTTGTTTTCACGCGCGTATTTTGTTGCAACGATTTTGCCTTCAACACCGCGGTCTCCAAATCCGCCCGGCACAATAATGCCGTCTGTTCCGCTTGTGAGTTCTGCGATATTGTTTTCTGTCACTTCTTCCGCGTTGATCCATTTCACTTTTACATCTGTGTCAAACGCATAGCCCGCATGACGGAGGGACTCGACAACAGAAATGTATGCGTCAGGAAGCTCAACATATTTGCCGACAAGGCCGATTGTAATCGTTTGAGACAGGTTGCTGACTTTGTTAACAAGCTCTTTCCACTCGGACATTTCCGCTTCTTTGCATGCCAATTTCATGTGCTCGCAAACAAGCTTATCAAGCCCTTGTTTTTGAAGCTCAAGCGGAATGGAGTAGAGGTTGTCCGCATCTTCACATTCAATAACCGCTTTTGTATCGATGTCGCAGAATAGCGCGATTTTATCTTTCATATCTTGAGAAATCGGCATTTCTGTACGAACGACGATGATGTTTGGCTGAATGCCCAAGCTGCGCAATTCTTTTACGCTGTGCTGTGTCGGTTTTGTTTTTAATTCCCCAGCAGCTTTAATGTAAGGTACAAGCGTACAGTGGATGTACATTACATTTTCACGGCCGATGTCGCTCTTCATTTGGCGGATTGCTTCAAGGAATGGCAGTGATTCAATGTCTCCGACAGTACCGCCGATTTCTGTAATAACGACATCTGCGTTTGTCTCTTTCCCTGCGCGGTAAACACGGTCTTTCAATTCGTTTGTGATGTGCGGGATGACCTGTACGGTTCCGCCAAGGTAATCTCCGCGGCGTTCTTTTTTAAGAACTGTTGAATAGATTTTACCTGTTGTCACGTTGCTGAATTTATTCAGGTTAATGTCGATAAAACGCTCATAGTGACCAAGGTCCAAGTCTGTTTCAGCGCCGTCATCCGTTACGAATACTTCACCGTGCTGGTACGGGCTCATTGTTCCCGGGTCAACGTTGATGTATGGATCGAATTTTTGAATCGTCACGTTCAGTCCGCGGTTTTTCAGCAAACGTCCTAATGAAGCTGCTACAATACCCTTTCCAAGTGAGGATACAACTCCCCCGGTTACAAAAATATATTTCGTCATTTCGTTTGCTCCTCTCTTCGCTCTTAGCTACATTTTTAAAATGTACTATTTTATAAAAAATCATTTAGCCTTTTAAATGATTTATAAGAAAAATGAGGGGTGAAAATAAGAAAGCTCCCTTTCAATTTCTTGAAAGGGAGCATAACGTACTATGTTCTCTCTTCGTTTTTGAAGAGCCCAAAATACATACTACCTAGTTCGACTATGAAAGTCAAGATCGTTTTGAAGATGAAATCTTATACTATTTAATTTCCTCTTCTTCATCATCATAGTCTTCATCATCTTCATCAATAATATCTTCTTCGATCTCAAGATCATCGTCGTCTTCATCAAGATCTTCATCGTCAAAATCGTCGGCTTCAAGATCGAGTTCTTCCTCAACTTCATCCAAATCAAGGTCGTCTTCGTCGATCTCTTCAAACTCGTCAAGATCAAGATCTTCTTCGACTGCTTTCTTCGCTTTTTTCTTTTTCGCCTTGACTGTCGGCTGAGTTTCTTCATCAAGCTGATCATACGGATACCAGCTGCGAAGCCCCCACGTCTGGTCAGAAAGCGCCAGGAAGCGGCCGTCAATGTTTAAATCTGTATAAAATTGAGCGATGCGGTCTCCAAGCTCTTCTTTTTTCACGCCGAGCAAAGATGCAATTTCATTTAAAAGCTCCTGAAAAGGAACTGGTTTTTTATGTTCTTCAAATAATTCATGAGCGATTTCAACTAAAGCCATTTCCTTTAGCTCTTCCTGTGAATATTGTTTGATACCCAAGGTCGGACACTCCCTTTCTATTACTTATATGTATCTGTTTTATCAATAATGAAAGCGATTTTGTATCGTTCTTATACAAACCATACCTCTCATTATAAACAAAATAAAACAGAATATGCTACCCTTAACAGCGTTAATTTAAATAATTTTACAAGAGTGATCCGACTGATAGATGTTTTGCGTTAATCCGCGAGCATTCTGGAGATGACAAGTCTTTGAATTTCTTGAGTGCCTTCATAGATTTGCGTGATTTTCGCATCACGCATATAGCGTTCTACTGGGTAATCTTTTGTATAGCCGTAGCCGCCGAAAATCTGCACGGCTTCGGTCGTCACCTTCATCGCCGTATCCCCAGCCATCAGTTTGGACATGGCGGAAGCTTTTCCATATGGAAGGCCTGATGATTCTAACCATGCAGCCTGATAGGTCAGTAGCCTTGAAGCTTCTATCATTGTAGCCATATCCGCGAGTTTAAAAGCGATACCCTGCTGCTCAGCGATCGATTTTCCGAATTGCTTTCGCTCTTTTGCATATTGAAGCGCCGCATCAAGCGCCCCTTGAGCGATGCCCACGGCTTGTGCGGCGATGCCGTTTCTGCCTCCGTCAAGCGTCTTCATCGCGATTTTGAAGCCTTCTCCTTCTTCTCCGAGACGGTTTGATGCAGGCACTACACAATCTTCGAACATGATTTCCGTTGTCGGTGAAGAACGGATGCCCAGCTTCTTTTCTTTCTTGCCTGTAAAAAATCCTTCAAAATCCTTTTCTACTATAAAAGCGGTAATCCCTTTTTTCTTTTTCTCGGGATCGGTGACTGCAAAAACAATGTAAATATCAGCAACACCGCCGTTTGTGATAAACACCTTTGAACCATTTAACACGTAGTCATCGCCGATTCGTTCAGCAGTTGTTTTCATGCCGCCGGCGTCAGAGCCAGACCCTGCTTCGGTCAAAGCGAATGCGCCGATTTTCTCTCCGAGGGCCAGCTGTGTTAAGTACTCTGTCTTCTGTTCCTCCGTCCCAAAGGCAAACAGCGGCCAGCTGCAAAGAGAGATATGGGCGGAAAGCGTCACACCGGTGGAGGCGCACACTTTTGAAAGCTCCTCCACTGCGATGACATAGGCCAAATAGTCACTTCCGATTCCACCGTAATCTTCAGGCCACGGAATTCCCGTCAGCCCCAGATTTGCCATTTCCCGAAACAGCTCGCGATCGAAGCGTTCTTGTTCGTCTCGTTCTGCCGCTGTCGGGGCCACCTCATGTTTCGCAAAATCGCGCACCAATTTTCGTATCATCTCATGTTCTTCTGATAATGAAAAGTTCATTGCTTATCCCCCATTTTCAGATCAGCGCCTAAAACGGATTGAGCCAGAAGTTCGACGACGTCGTACGTTTTGACTTGGTCTTCAGCTTCCTTCGCCTTTGTGCCGTCCCCAATCATCGTGAGACAGTACGGACAGCCGGAACTGATCACCGATGGGTTGACCGCGAGCGCTTGCTCAGTCCTGGCGACGTTAATCCTGTTGCCCGTTTCCTCCTCCATCCACATTAATCCCCCGCCGGCTCCGCAGCACATGCCGGTTTCCCGGTTTCTCTCCATTTCAATCAGCTGCACGCCCGGAATGGCTTTCAAAATCTCTCTCGGCGGATCATAGACTTCATTGTACCGGCCCAAATAGCACGAATCATGGAAGGTAATCGTCTCATGAAGCGGGTGCTGCGGCTTTAATTTTCCGTTTTTCACAAGCTCGGCCAGCACCTCTGTATGATGATAAACCTCGCCTTCAAATCCGAAATCCGGATATTCGTTTTTAAATAAATTGTATGCATGGGGGTCGATTGTAACGATTTTTTTGACATCATTTTTTTCAAATTCAGAAATATTCTTCTCAGCCAGCTCTTGGAACAAAAATTCATTTCCGAGGCGGCGCGGTGTATCTCCTGAATTTTTTTCTTTATTGCCGAGGATCGCGAAGGACACGCCTGCGTGATTGAGCAGCTTGGCAAAGGAAATCGCGATTTTCTGGCTTCTGTTGTCGTAGGACCCCATGGAACCAACCCAGAAAAGGTACTCAAATTCTTTTCCTTCTTTTTTCATTTCTTTTACGGTCGGAATCTCAGCATCCGGCGCCGCGTCACGCCAGTTTTCGCGTTCTTTGCGGTTGAGTCCCCACGGATTTCCCTGCCGCTCGATACTAGTCATCGCGCGCTGGGCGTCACTGTCCATTTTTCCTTCAGTCAGTACGAGGTAGCGGCGGAGGTCGACGATTTTATCCACGTGCTCATTCATGACCGGGCATTGATCCTCACAGTTTCGGCAAGTGGTGCACGCCCAAATTTCTTCCTCTGTGATGACGTCGCCGATCAAGCTTGGATTGTAATCCAGCGCTGCTGCGGCTTCCTGCGATCCGCTGCCCGCTGACGCTGCGGCCAGCTGATTGCCTCTCGTATGCTGGAACGCTGCCGCGGGCACCCATGGCGAGCGCGAGGTGACGGCGGCGCCTTTTTCCGTGAGATGGTCTCTGAGACGCAAAATCAGGTCCATCGGAGACAGCATTTTTCCGGTGCCTGTTGCCGGGCACATATTGGTGCAGCGGCCGCACTCGACACATGCGTACAAATCAAGCAGCTGGGACTGCCTGAAATCTTCAATTTTACCCGCTCCGTAGCTTTCTTTCGTTTCGTCGGTAAAATCTATTTTTTCAAGTTTTCCGGCAGATTCCATTCGATTGAAAAAGACATTTGCCGGGCCGGCGATTAAATGGGCATGCTTCGACTGAGGCACGTACACTATAAAGCTAAGCAAGAACAGGAGATGGATCCACCATGCGATATAGAAAATCACCGCCGCACCTGTTTTCCCGACTCCGCTAAGCAAAAACGCAATACCTGAAGCAATTGGCTCGCTCCAAGAAAGCCCATGATCATGCCAAATCAGATTCATCCCGTTTCCAAGCAGAACGGTCAGCATTAACCCTCCGATGAAAATCAGAACGAGCCCGGCTTTAAAACCGCGTTTCAGCCTCACGAGCTTTTCGATATAACGTCTGTAGAATGCCCATCCCACAGCAATTAAAATGAGAAACGTAACGATTTCCTGAAAAAAAGTGAAAGCGGGATAGACCGGGCCAAGCGGCAGATTCCGGCCGGGAGCCAGTCCTTTGATGATAAAGTCAATCGCTCCGAACTGAACCAATATAAATCCGTAGAAAAACATGACGTGAATGATTCCGCTTTTCTTGTCCTTGAGCAGTTTTTTCTGTCCGAATACATTCACCCATATGGCGCGAAGCCGTTCCTTGAACCGTTGATCAAATTGTTCTTTCTGGCCGAGCTTGATGTAGGCCAGTCTCGTTTTGACCAAGTACACAAACAAATAGACAGCGTAAGCGGTTACAATCAGAAATAATAACGCATTTGCGATGAGAAAGCCGCTCATTCCAATTCCCCCTTTTTACTGGATAAAGACCGCGATCCCCTACCCCCGAATCTGTATAAGATTATCTTTATGATAAATAATGAATGAGTGTTCAGTCAATAATTAAATTCCCGCTGTTCGGGCACACTACCTTTACTACGGAAAGGAGTGCCGGTATGAAGGTATTTATCGTGATTATGATCATTGTCGTTATTTTTTTTGCTTTGATTCTGCTTGATATCTTCATGGGCCGTGCCGGATACAGAAAGAAGGCGTACGAGCCTGTTTTTTCAAAAAAGAAGAGTGACATCGAATTGATCCACTGCGGCGCTGATCTCGTTGAGCGGATGATGAAGGATATTCGCCAGGCCGCCTCTTCTGTTCACATGATGTTTTTTATTATGAAAAATGATGAGGTCAGCCACAATATGTATACCCTGCTGAAAACAAAAGCCCAGGCTGGCGTCTCCGTTTATTTGCTTCTGGATTGGGCGGGCTGCCGAGCAATTAAAAAAACGGCGCTTCAGACGATGAAAAATGCCGGCGTACATGTCCATGTGATGAATCGTCCCCGTTTTCCTTTTTTCTTTTTTCACATGCAAAAACGGAATCACCGGAAGATTACAGTTATAGACGGAAAAATCGGTTATATCGGCGGGTTTAACATCGCCGAAGAATATCTTGGAAAGAAAGCGAAGTTCGGCAATTGGGAGGATTATCATCTGCGCATGATGGGAGAAGGCGTACATGATCTTCAAACGCTTTTTGCTTCTGACCTAAAACGAAATACCGGAATCGAACTGGGTTCGGATGTTTGGCCAAAGCTTCAGCAAGGGACTATTTCTCACAAGATCTATGCGACCGACGGTTATTCCCTTGAAAACATATACTTGGCCAATATTGCCCAAGCGAAGAATCGCCTTACGGTTTGCACGCCTTATTACATTCCATCAAAGCCGCTTCAAGAGGCCCTCATCAACGCAAGAAAAAACGGCGTATCTGTGAGAATCATTGTACCGATGAAATCAGACCATCCGCTGGTGAGAGAAGCGGCTTTTACGTATTATTCGGAGCTCTTGGATGCCGGCTGTCTTATTTATCGTTATTATCAAGGGTTTTATCATGTAAAAGCCGTCATCATAGACGACCATCTCAGCATTATCGGAACAGCCAACTTCGATAAACGAAGCCTGTTTTTAAATGAAGAGGTGAATGTTGAAATTGATGACGAAGCGTTTACAAGTGAAGTCTATGCCACAATTGAGGAGGATATGAAAAAGTCGGAGCTGCTGACGATGGAGGATTTCAGCAAGCGCACATTCAGGCAGCGCCCGGCGGAATGGCTCGGCAAGGCGTTATCTTATTTCTTATAAAGGAGAGTTCCTATGATTTTCAGATTCGGGTTCGTTTCAAATGCAATGAGCCTTTGGGATGCATCTCCCGCTAAAACATTGACATTCGCGCGTTATTCAAAGCTTTCAAAGACTGAAAGAAAAGAAGCGCTTCTGACTGTGACAAAAGCCAATTTACGCAATACGATGAGAACCCTTCACTATATCATCGGACACGGCATTCCTTTGTACCGTTTTTCCAGTTCGATTGTGCCGCTGGCTACGCATCCCGAAGTGATGTGGGATTTTGTAACACCGTTTCAAAAAGAGTTTCGGGAGATTGGAGAGCTTGTTAAAACACATCAACTGAGAACAAGCTTTCATCCAAATCAATTCACTCTGTTTACGAGCACGAAGGAATCCGTCACAAAAAATGCGGTAACCGATATGGCGTATCACTACCGCATGCTTGAAGCCATGGGCATTGCTGATCGCTCCGTTATCAACATTCATATTGGCGGCGCTTACGGAAATAAAGACACCGCCACTGCACAATTTCATCAAAATATACAACAGCTTCCGCAGGAGATCAAAGAGCGGATGACACTTGAAAATGATGATAAAACATATACGACGGAAGAAACGCTTCAGGTCTGTGAGCAGGAGGATGTTCCGTTCGTCTTTGACTTTCATCATTTTTACGCCAATCCAGACGATCACGCCGACCTGAATGAAACACTGCCCCGCATGATCAAAACGTGGGAGCGGATCGGCCTTCAGCCAAAGGTTCACTTGTCTTCCCCAAAATCGGAGCAAGCGATACGCAGCCATGCCGATTATGTTGACGCCAACTTTTTGCTGCCGCTGTTGGAACGCTTTAGGCAATGGGAAACTAATATTGATTTCATGATTGAAGCAAAGCAGAAAGACAAGGCGCTTCTCCGCTTGATGGATGAATTAAGCTCCATCCGCGGTGTCAAACGCATCGGGGGCGGTGCGCTGCAATGGAAGTCATAAATGTGCAAAAACAGGTTTACGGCTTGTCCGCTTTGGGAACTTAGACTATATAAGACAACAATCGATGGAGGAGAAAGATCATGAAAAATATCAAGTCTCTGAAAGTAGCCGCACAGGCCTTTACTTTAAGAAATTTGATTCATCTTTATAAAATGTGCCATTCCGGAAGCCACGAGGTTTATATTTACTCAAAGAAAACGATGTGCAAAATCAAAAGCTTAATTGAGCTTGAAACATTCCGCATGGCTCATAATGAAAAGGAATATCTGATCGTAGTGGAAGGAACAAAAGCATCACAGCTCATTGAAAAATTCCAAAATCTCATCGAGCCTGCTGAGAGAGAAGCGCTCTAACTTACATACAAAAAAGGATAGACATCTGTCTATCCTTTTTCTTATGCTCTTACATAATGGAGCTGAACCGCCTGCCCGAATTGTTTTGTCCCTTTTAACCGCAGTTTTGTTTCATTTGTTAGTTCGTGAAACAGCGGGATGCCGCTTCCTAAAACGACGGGAATAATAGTGATGATGAATTCGTCGATGGCATCGTCTCTCATAAAGGCATTCACCAGCTCTGCCCCGCCAGCTATCCAGATGTTTAAGCCCTTTTCCTGTTTCAAACGGCCAGTGAAGACTCTGGCTCCCTCATTGATAAACGTCACATGTTCATCCTCATAACTGTCGGGCGATCCAGTAAAAACATAGCAGGTTTTATCCTGATATGGGAAAACGGGGGTTAGCACTTTAATGTGCTCATATGTGCTTCGCCCTAAAATGACTGTATCAACAGTCTGATAAAAATCACTGTAGCCGTTGTCGCCTTCACCTTCAAATTCATCCAGCCAATCGATGCTTCCATCTTCTCTTGCGACCATCCCGTCCAATGAAACAGCAATGTACAGCACAGTTTTTCTTTCCATGTTCTCCTCCTATCGCTGCACCATTTGCCCAAATTGTGCTTGATGCAGCCTGCTGTATAGGCCTCCGGCTTCAATCAGGTCTTGATGACGGCCTTGTTCTTCAATCCCGTTGTTTGTAACAACCACAATTCTGTCCGCGTCTTTGATTGTTGCCAGCCTGTGGGCGATGACAAGCGTCGTGCGCCCCTCGGACAACTCTTGAAGCGCCTTTTGGATCGCCGCTTCCGTTTCCGTATCAAGGGCTGAGGTGGCTTCATCGAGAATCAGGATCGACGGATTTTTCAAGAACATCCGCGCAATTGACAAACGCTGTTTTTGCCCGCCGGAAAGCTTCACGCCGCGTTCGCCAATAATAGTATCCAACCCATCGGGCATGTTATGGACGAGCTCTTCCAGATGCGCCTGCTTCACAGCCTGCCAAATGTCTTCTTCTGATGCGCCTAATCGGCCGTAGGCGATATTTTCTCTAAGCGTGCCCGCGAACAAGAAAACGTCCTGCTGTACGACGCCAATTTGCCCGCGCAGTGAAGAAAGCGTCATGTCTTTTATGCTGATGCCGTCAATCGTAATGTCGCCCTCCGATGCTTCATAAAAGCGCGGCAGCAGACTGCAAAGCGTTGATTTCCCCGCACCTGACGGACCGACGAACGCCACCGTTTCCCCCGCTTGAATGGATAGGTTAATGTCATTGAGGACGTTGTGATGGTCATCATAGCCAAACGAAACATGTTCATAGCGGATATTGCCCTTCAGGCCAGTAACATCTCTCGCATCAGGTAAGTCCTGAATATCCGGCTCTGTCTCCATGAGTTCCATATAGCTTTTGAAACCGGCGATCCCCCTCGGATACATTTCAATAATGGCATTAATTTTGTCAATAGGCCTGAACAGCACATTCGTCAGGAGCACAAACGCCACAAATTCCCCGTACGATAAGGAGCCGCGAATGACAAACCACGTCCCGCACAAAAGGACAAACAGTGTGACAAATCGGGTCAGCATATAGCTGATTGAACCGTTTTTCGCCATGATTTTGTAGGAAGAAAGCTTAGTGACCCGAAAACGCTGGTTGTTGACGGCGAAGCGTTCTTTTTCAAACGCTTCATTGCCGAACGCCTGCACCAGCCGGATGCCGCCGATATTATTTTCTACCCGCGCGCTGAAGTCCCCGATATCCTTGTTCAGCGTTGTAAATGCTTTGGTCATTTTTTTGTTGAAATAAAGCGCCAGCCAAATGACGATCGGCATAATGATAAACGTTAATAATGCCAGCTGCCAGTTAATAAACAGCATCACTCCGAACGCACCGAGAATGGTCATGACAGCAATGAATAAGTCTTCCGGACCGTGATGGGCAACTTCACCGATATACATTAAATCGTTCGTCAGCTTCGACATCAGTGTTCCCGTCTTGTTGTTATCGTAAAATTTAAACGAAAGCTTTTGCAAATGGTCAAAAAGCGACTTTCTCATATCCGTCTCGATATTAATTCCGAGCATGTGTCCCCAGTAGGTCACAATATACTGAAGAGCCGAGCTAAGCGCGTACACCGCAAATAAGCCGATTGAGGTCGCGAAGATCAGCCCCCAGTCCCTGCCCGGCAGCAAGGTATCAATAAAATAATTGACGATCAAAGGAAAGCTAAGCTCCATTAAACCTCCCGCGATCGCTGAGAAAAAGTCGAGAAAGAACAACGTTTTATATGGTTTATAATATGAAAAAAATTGCCGCAGCACCCTATCTTCCCCCAATGTATAAATAACTGATAATATTTCTCAATTATACTATACACAGGCTGTTTTGAAAGATCAGATTTCTTTTTTCTTACAGAACCCCTGAAAACAAACGGGCAAATGACTCTTTTGTCCGATCAGCCACGCCTCTTTTATAAAAACCGACAGGACTGAGCTTTTCACTTTCCTGCATATCCTCTTCAAAATGGGCTTCGAGGGTGCGGATCGCTTCGGCATCCGTAAAGAACACATTCACTTCAAAGTTGAGCTGAAAGCTGCGCATATCCATATTCGCCGTGCCGACGGAGGCCAGATCGCCATCAATGATCATGACTTTTTGATGCATGAAGCCTTTTTGGTAGGAATACACTTCAATACCCTCAAGAAGCAGCTCCGGGAAATAGGACCTCGACGCGTATTGGGTCAAAAAGCTGTCGTTCCTCTCCGGCACCATAACCCTTACCTCGACGCCTTTTGTCGCTGCTGCTTTCAGCGCTGTGCGAATGGATTCATTGGGGACAAAATAGGGCGTGGCGATCCAGATTGACTTCTGTGCTGAAGAAATCATTTCATAGTATAGGTCGCTCATGCTTTCCTTCATGTCAGGGCCTGTCGCGACAATTTGATAAATGCCCCCTCCCTCCACGGGCACAGGGGTATTGTACTCTTCTTGATCAATTAACACTTCATTGGAGACGTATTCCCAATCCAGCATAAAGATAGCATGAAGCGTTTGCACAATCTCTCCTTCCAGCCGAAGGTGAGTGTCTCTCCAAAACCCGATGTGCGGATCCCGGCTGATATATTCCTTCCCGACATTTAATCCGCCCACAAAGCCGGTTTTTCCATCGATGATCACAATTTTCCGGTGATTTCTGAAATTCAGCTTCTGGTTGAAGAACCCGTATTTCAGCGGAGAGAACGGAACGATATTCACTCCCGCTTGTTTCATTCTCATAATGTCTCTTTTTGCCAGCTTCATGCTCCCTGCCGCATCGTATAAAAACCTCACCTCGACACCTTGGCGCGCTTTCTCCATCATAATGTCCATCATGCCGCGCCCGAGCATGTCTGATTTAAACATGTAGTATTCAATATGTATGTAAGACGCCGCTTTCCTCATCGCTTTGAAAAGTTCCGGAAAGGTTTCTTCGCCGTTTTTCAGCACTTTGATCTTGCTTTTCGTATTGATATTCATATGGGCAGCCCTGATGGAATATGTAAAGAACCTCTCTTGATTGTCCTTCAGCCCTGTCACTTCGGGCGTTTCCTCCTTGTCAAACAGCTTCCTGAGCTTCTCCCTGTTGTACATTCGTTTTGTCTTAAACAGCTTTCCCTTAACATAAAGCTGTCCGGAAAACAGATAAAACACGTAGCCGGCGATTGGAAAAAAGACAAGAATGTGGATCCATAACAGCGTGTGCTGCGAGGTGCGGTTTTCAAGAATTAATGAATAGATGCTGAACAAAATAATGCTTATATAGCAAAGCAATCCTCCGTAAAACTCAAGTCTGGAAACCGGAAAAAACCATATGACATATGCCCCGATGAGCATCATATATAAAAAGAAAAATTCCAGTCTCCTTTTCAGCATCCCGATTCTCTCCTATCTGATTCGATTACCTCTGTATTACCTCTTTTTTCTAGTATGTAAACCTTCTATGCAAAAAGCCTCACCGCAAAAAGCGGAAAGGCTTATGATGAGGCTTCCTGAGATTGGCCGGGTGTCATGTTCTTGAGCAAAACCGGCTTGAGGGAGTAACTGCTTTTGATTTTATTTTTGAAGAAGCCGACGATCAGGCCCGTGACCGCGATGGACACTAAGGAGCAGAGCCCTTTCAGCAAGCCGACTGAGAAAATGCCGGCCAGCACTACGGCAAAATCGAAGAGAAAATTAACTGTCCCGGGGTTCCATCCGTATCGTTTTTGCAGAAATAAAGCAAGAATATTGGCACCGCCGAGTGAAGCATTATGATAAAACATGAGCGACAGGCCGCACCCGATCAGCGCCCCGCCGCAAATCGCCCCGGCAAGCGGTGAAAAAGAGGGAGATGGCAGCCAGTGATCCGCGCTTGTGAACAGAGTCAGCGCTGTGACTGCAAATGCGGTAGATAGAGTGAATTTGATGCCCATTCTGATGAAAGAAAACACATAAAACGGGATATTGATCAAAAAGAAGGTGATGGCAAACGAGGAATGAAAAAAGTATGTCAGGCTTAGTGACAGTCCAGCCGTGCCGCCGGTTAATACATGAGAATGTCTGAGTGTCAGGACCCCGGCGCTTGTCATAAGACAAGCCATTAAAATGAGTAAAATCCGCTTCATTCTTCACTCTCCTTTTCAGATGATGCAATACAAACATAACAAGACTGCCGGCCGCCCAGCCATTACCTTGGCAGAAAATATCTTATGTTTTCATCAAGATAAAAAATCCCCCTCTTGCAGGGGGGGATTTTTACGAGCGTTTCCGATACACGACATAGCTTCGAGTCAGATACTTGAGCGGCAGACTGAACACATGTACCAATCTTGTAAACGGCCACAGGATAAAAACGATGTATCCTATCACAATATGAAACTTAAACCATAGCGGGACACTCTCCATCAACGATGGGTCAGGCCGGAACAAAACGATCTCCCTGAACCACGGTCCGACTGTTGTCCGGTAATCAAAACCTTTCGAATCAATGTTGAGAAACGTGGCCGCAACACCCGACAGCATCATGAAAAGCAGCAGGATGAGCGTAAGGATATCCGATGGCGAGCTGGTTTTACGGATTCTTTTGTCAAACAGCCGTCTGTACGTCAGGATGACAAGTCCAGTACATGCCACAATCCCCGCCGGCAGGCCTGCACCAATCGCCATTTTGTGATACATGTGCTCTGAAATGCCAATTGCACCATACACGCCTTCCGGGATCAGAATTCCCATGACATGCCCGCCGACAACGCACAGCAGTCCCCAGTGAAAAAGAGTGCTGCCCGCCGCAAGTTTTTTCTTTTCTAGCATTTCGCTTGATTTCGCAGTCCACCCAAATTGGTCATGCTGGTAGCGGTAAATATGGCCGCCGATAAAGATCGTCAATACAATGTATGGCATCACGCCCCAGAGGATCTGTCCGTTCATGCCTGGACAGTCCCTTCAATGCTTTCACGTACGCCGAGGTTTTCCAGGGCGGCCAGCAGCACGTGCAGCAGCTCAGCGTATATGCTGTCATTTTTTTCGAGGCGGGATGCCAGCTCCCTTACATTTGACAGATACTTCTCAAACACACTTCTAGCTGCTTCAATTTCCGCAACGGCGGCAAATTCCAGCATCAGCGGAAGATAATCAGGCAGCTCCTTCTCTGTCGGCAGGAAACCGGATTGCTGGTATGTGTTTTTTAAATGCAGCAATTCAATGCCGCGTTCCCTTTGCTCGCCCGAGTTAAAGTAGGTGACATACATATTTGTTTTTTTCCCAAAGTCGAATGTATAGACATAGTGTTCAATCAGCGCTTCCGGAGAAAAGCTGGCTGACGCCTCGAAAAAGTGCAGCAGCTTCTCCCGAATTCGCCGGTTGCCGATTTCATGGATAAGAGCCTTCCAATCGGGAAGCTCAGCTCTCCACTCTTCATCCGGATAAGAAAGAAGACAAGAAAGAGCGGAGAACGTAATTTGCCGGTCTGTGGTGTTCATCTTGTTACACCTCATTTATCAAAAGTTAGAAACAGGAGCCGGGGCCGCCTGAAAATGATAAGCCGCAGCTTCCTTGTTCAGCGTATAAATCTGATACTTCTTCTCGATGACTGCTCGGGATCACAAAGCGGTCATCATATTTGGCAATCGCAAGCAGCCGATACATGTCTTCAATTTGCTGTTCTGTTAAGCCGACACTGGAGATCAGTTCCGGATCGATTGATTTATTCGTCTGGATCGCTCTCATATACTGGCGCATGACAGACATTTTCTTTAACGTTGACCGAATATGATCCGTATCACCGGCTGTTAACAGCTGTGCCAAATAATCTATCGGGATTCTCATTTGGTCGATAGCCGGAAAAATATCTTCCGCCGTTTGCCGGCTTCCTTTTCCTTCAAAGAGATTCATAATCGGGCTGAGCGGCGGAATGTACCACACCATTGGCAGCGTGCGGTACTCAGGATGAAGCGGCAGCGCTATCTTCCAGTCAATGATCATTTTATAGATCGGCGATTGCTGCGCGGCCTCTATCCATTCAGCCGGAATGCCTTGTTTTTTTGCCAGTTTGGCAACCTCAGGATCATTCGGATCAAGAAAAACGTCCAATTGGGAATGGTAGAGATCCTTTTCATTTTCAACAGAGGCCGCTTCCTCCACTTTGTCCGCGTCATACAGCATGACGCCGAGGTAGCGGATTCTGCCAACACACGTCTCGGAGCAGATGGTCGGCAGTCCCGCCTCCAAACGCGGAAAGCAGAGTGTGCATTTTTCCGCTTTGTTCGTTTGCCAGTTAAAATAGACTTTTTTATAAGGACACGATGAGACGCAATATCTCCATGAACGGCATGCGTTTTGATCCACAAGCACAATGCCGTCCTCCTCGCGTTTGTACATGGCTCCGGACGGACAGGATGAAACGCACGCCGGGTTGATGCAGTGCTCGCAAATACGGGGCAGATACATCATAAAGACCTCATCGAATTCTGTTTTGATCGATTCCTCCATCTTTTGCACGTTTGGATCTTCAAGTCCCGTAATGTGGCCGCCTGCGAGATCGTCCTCCCAATTCGGTCCCCATTCGATATTCATGAAATCCCCTGTCAAGGACGATTTCGGGCGTGCCACTGGCTGGTGTTTTTTCTGCGGGCTGTTCGTTAATGTTTCATAATCATAGTTCCAAGGTTCATAGTAATCATCAATTGACGGCTGATTCGGATTATAGAAAAGGCCCGCAAGCCGGTTTGTTTTCGAGCCTGATTTCAGCTCGAGCTTTCCTTTTTTCAATGTCCAGCCGCCTTTATATTTGTCCTGATCCTCCCATTGCTTCGGGTAGCCGATGCCCGGCTTTGTTTCTACATTATTGAAGTACATATATTCCGCACCGGTACGGTTTGTCCATGTGTTTTTACAGGTGACGCTGCACGTGTGGCAGCCGATGCATTTATCCAAGTTCATGACCATACCGATTTGCGCTTTAATCTTCAAGCCAATCGACCTCCTTCAGCTTGCGGATGACGACATTCAGATCGCGCTGATTCCCCGTTGGACCGTAATAGTTAAAGCCGTAGCTGAGCTGGGCGTAGCCCCCGATCATCTGTGTCGGCTTGACGTGGATTCTTGTCGGGCTGTTATGGGTGCCTCCGCGGTTATTCGTCAGCTTTGTTCCGGGCACATTGATGTGGCGGTCCTGGGCATGGTGCATAAACGCCATTCCTTTAGGAATCCGATGAGACAAAACCGCTCTTGCGACGACAACGCCGTTTCGGTTGAAGCATTCAATCCAATCGTTGTCTTTGATATCCGTATCCTCTGCGTCATCTTTATTCATCCATACGGTCGGCCCGCCGCGGAAAAGCGTCAGCATCGGAAGGGAATCAAAATACATGCTGTGAACGGACCATTTATTATGCGGCGTCAAATAATTAAGAACGATTTCTTTTCCCTCTTGATCAGGCCGCTTGCTTAGAAACGGGCGGTGCTGGAGGATCGGTTTAAATGTCGCCATCGTTTCACCGAATTCCATCATCAGTTCATGATCGACATAATAGGATTGTCTGCCTGTCAGCGTCCGCCACGGGATTAATTTTTCAACATTCGTCGTAAACGGCGAATACCTGCGCCCTCCTTTTTCAGAGCCGGTAAATGCCGGAGACGTGATGACTGTTTTCGGCTGGGCTGTAATTTGTTCGAACGTAAAGCATTCTTCCTCGCGCTCTTCCGCCAGGTCTTTCAGCTTCAGGTTTGTGATGTTTTCAAGTGATTCCCATGCTTTTACGGCGACCTTTCCATTCGAAGTGGATGATAGGGTTAAAATCGCTTCTGCCGCCTGCTTTGCTTCCCTTATATTTGGACATCCCTTTGCCACGCTGTCCGAGGTGATTTCTCCCAGTCTCTTTTTGAGTGATTCATATTCATCCGCTATTGACCAGCTCATCCCTTTTGTTCCGCTCGGCTTTAAAGCAGCATTAGGACCGAGTGCGGTCATTTTATGAAAAATGTGTTTGTAATCCCGTTCAACGACTTGGATGTTCGGCATTGTTTTTCCCGGGATGGCTTCACATTCGCCCTTGCTCCAGTCATTGATTTTGCCGAATGGCTGGGCCAATTCCTGCATGGTGTCATGGAGGAGCGGCGTCGCAACCACTTCCTTCACCGGCTCCATATCGACTTCTTCTGCCAGATCGGAAACGGCTTTTGACAGCGCCTTGAAAATATCCCAGTCTGACTTCGATTCCCACGGAGCCGAGATCGCCGGAGCAAATGGATGAATGAACGGATGCATATCCGTGCTGCTGAGATCGTGTTTTTCATACCATGTCGCCGCCGGCAGTACGATATCGGAATACAGCGCCGTACCCGCCATTCGAAAATCAAGATTGATTAATAAGTCGAGCTTTCCTTCCGGCGCCTGCTCCCGCCATTTGATTTCTTCAGGGCGGATGCTGTCGCTGTCGTCATTCATTAAACCATTCGTCGTCCCCAGCAAATGCTTGAGAAAATATTCATGCCCTTTTCCTGAGCTTGAGATCAGATTTGCCCGCCATACGAAGAGATTTCTTGGGAAATTCACTTCATTGTCAGGATCTTCAATCGCGAATTTCAGTTTTTTCTCTTGGAGCTGTGAGGCCACGTACGCACCTACGTCTTCAGGTGTTGCTGCCCCTGCTTTTTCAGCTTCTTTATACAGATCGATGCCATTTTGATTGAAAGTCGGGTAAGACGGAAGCCACCCCAGCCGCGCCGCCAGCACATTGTAATCAGCGTGGTGCTTGTAGCGGGATGACCCAGCAATCGGTGATGCCAAATCACTGATCGGCTGGTCCTCATAACGCCACTGATCTGTCGCAAAGTAGAAAAATGAAGTGCCGTTTTGCAGCTTGGGCACGCCCTCCCAGTCCTTTGCAGTTGCTATCGTCTGCCACCCTTCAGCAGGTCGGAGCTTTTCCTGCCCGACGTAATGGGCCCAGCCTCCGCCGTTTACGCCTTGGGCACCTACAAGCAAAACAAGATTTAACACCGCTCGGTAGATCGTGTCGGAGTTGAACCAGTGGTTAATGCCGGCTCCTACGATAATCATGGACCGGCCGTCTGTATCGATCGCATTTTGAGCAAACTCTCTGGCAATCTTAACGACAGCTTCTTTTTTGATTCCTGTCATCTGTTCCTGCCAGGCAGGCGTAAACGGCTCAGGATCATCATAGGAGACAGCTTGTTGTTCACCGATGCCCCGATTTACGCCGTAGTTAGCCAGTATCAAGTCAAACACGGTCGTGACGTACGTCTCTTCACCGTTCAGGTTCATTTTTTTAATAGGAAGATCCCGCTCGAGCACTTTGTTTCCGTCATTTGAAAAATAAGGGATGCGCACCGTGCCGATTTCATCCTCTATTCCGAGCACAGAGAGACGGGGTTCAATCGCTTCCCCTGTATCTTCATCGATCATATGCAGATTCCATTTCTGCTGCCCGTCCCAGCGGGAGCCCATTGTCCCCTGCGGTATGGCAAATGCGCCTTTCTGTTCATTCCAGACCGCGGGCTTCCACTGATCATGCTTTGTCTGCCGCCCGATGTCCTTCGCATGCAGAAACCGCCCCGCTGTGTATACGCCATTTTCTTTTGATAAGGTGACGAGAAATGGAAAATCAGTGTATTGCTTCGCGTACTCAATAAAACGTTCAGTTTCTTGGTTCACGTAAAATTCCTGCAGAATGACGTGACCCATGGCCATCGCAAGCGCCCCGTCAGTCCCTTGGCGGATACTCAGCCAGTCATCCGCGAACTTTGAGGATTCCGCAAAATCCGGACTGATCGAAATGACCTTAGCGCCTTTATAGCGGGCCTCCGCCAAAAAGTGTGCGTCAGGGGTTCTCGTTAACGGAATGTTGGAGCCCCATGTGATGATATAGCCTGAATTGTACCAATCACTGCTTTCCGGAACGTCCGTCTGGTCACCCCAAATTTGCGGGGACGCCGGCGGAAGATCCGCATACCAGTCATAAAAACTGAGCATAGGGCCGCCGATTAACGACATAAACCGGGAGCCTGACGCGTGGCTGATCATGGACATGGCCGGAATCGGAGAAAAGCCGACGTTCCGGTCAGGCCCGTATTTCATCACTGTATACAGCAGAGAGGCTGAAATCAGCTTTAGCACCTCCGGCCATTCAGCACGAACAAAACCTCCTTTCCCTCTCGCCTGTTTATAGGACTTCGCTTTTTCAGGGTTTTCGACAATCGATTTCCAGGCTTCCAGCGGATTTTGATGTGTCTGCAATGCTTCCCGCCACAAATTGATCAGCACACCGCGCACGTATGGATATTTCACACGGAGCGGGCTGTAGATATACCATGAAAAACTGGCCCCCCGCGGACAGCCTCTCGGTTCGAAATCAGGCATATCCGGGCCTGTTGATGGATAATTCAAATTTTGTCCTTCCCACGTGACAATTCCGTTTTTCACATAAATATTCCAGCTGCAAGACCCCGTGCAGTTAACGCCGTGGGTGGAGCGAACGACTTTGTCGTACTGCCATCTGTTTCTGTATACATTTTCCCAATCGCGATCTTCGCGGGTGGTTTGGCTATGTTTATTTGAATGGTGTTCAATAGGAGAGAAATAATTCAATCTCCTAAACAACGGACTCATTTTCTTTTTCTTCATGAGAGTTCACTCCTTCCGAGTCAGGTGATGCTAAGTTCACTATAAACAGAGACAGCGTGTTTCCTTGTGAACTATGTCACACACTTTGCTTTTTTCACAAAATGTTCACACAAAGGAGAAGGAAGGATTTTCACGGGATGTGAGGAAGGCCGCGTTTGCAGGATGCCTGATCATTAGCCGTCTTTCAATCAAAAATCAAAAAACCCGGCTCTGTTTAAGAACCGGGCTCAGCATTTTCGTCTTGTGATGTATGCAAATACCGCAAAAATAATTGATAGGAACAAAAAACATTTTGCTGAAGCATGGCCAAAAAGTTCATTTGCAGCTGCGGATTGTAAGACATCATTTTTTTAAATATGTAATAAGGGATATTGAGAATCAGAATGTCTGAAGTGGCATTGACTGAGATAAAAGGCGATAAATAAAGCCCGCCTTTTTCATCAATCGGAAACACATCGCCTTTTTCCCACAGCGCAACGGTTTTCGACCCTTCAGGGAGCCTGCTGTCCATAAAACGGACACTGCCTTTTAATACAATATAAACAGATTGTGAATGAAGAAAGGATGGAGTTTGATCACATGAGCCGCTGATAAACGTGCCGTTTTTCAGCAAGGTTTCGACAATGGAAAGAGGCACTTCATTAAACATAGGAAGTTGTTTCAGAAATAATAAATAGTCACACTGATTCATAAGAAAGCCTCCTGTGCTAAGGATAGCTTTAGTGTAGCTCGACTGAGCCTGTACAGCAGTGATGTATTTCACAGCCTGTATGATGAATGTCACTTATCAGGAGAGTGACTGCAATTATAATGAAAGAAAAAAGGAGGATTTCGATGAAGGCGCTGATTCCGAAGCAGCACGGCGCATGGGCGATGCTGCTGATCCCATTTTTACTAGGCATGGTCAAGGGAGGCCCCGTTATCTGGCATATCCCGCTCTTCCTTGGCTGGCTTTTCCTATACTTAGCGGTTTATCCCGTTACGCTTGCCTTAAAAAAGAAACAAATCAAACCATATCAAAAGTGGATGAGTTATTACGGTTTTTCCGCCTGCTGCTTTTTGATGATCTCGGTCTTTCATAAGCCGCCTCTCATCTGGGTTGGCGTTTCTTTACTGCCGCTGTTTTTCATACATATGTATTTTGCCTGCCGAAAAAACGAACGAGCCTTATTGAATGATGTTGCAGGTGTCTTGTTCTTTTGTTCGGGCGGGCTTGTGAGCTGCTGGCTGGGGAGGGGAACCCTTGACGGCTGGGCTTGGTTTATTTTCTTGCAGTCGGCTTTATTTTTTATCGGGAGTTCTTTTTATGTAAAATTGGTGATCCGCGAGAGAAAAAACATGGCATTTGCATACTGGTCATGGGGATATCACCTGCTGCTCCCCTTTTTATCCGCTCTTTTCGGAGCAGGATGGGCGTTTCTCGCTTTTATCCCAAGCAGCTTGCGGGCATGGTTTTTTCATGGCAGGGATTGGCCCGCGAAAACGATTGGCATTCTGGAAATCGTGAATGCCTGTTTCTTTTTTGCCTTCATGTGCTTCTTTATGACAAGGTAAAAAAACAAGGACACCGCTGTCCTTGTTTTTTCAGTCAATATTGCAAATCTCCAGCGGACAATTTTCACACTCAATTTCACATCGCAAATAGTCCCGCTTGTGCAAAATAATTTTTCCGGAATCGTCTATCGAAATAACCCCTTGTTTGCGGAGATCTCCAAGCATACGATTGACGCTTTCCCTTGCAGCCGCGCAAAACTTTGCCAAATCCTGATTTGTCAGGACAATGTTAATCAGAATGCCGTCGCTTCGTTCCACTCCGTAGCTGTTTGATAAGCGGATAAGGGTGGAATAGAGCGCCCCCTTTTTGCCGTGAAGAAGCAGATCCCTGATTTTGGACTGTATTTTCCGGAGATGGGTGCTCATCCATTTCATGAACTCAAATGTCAAAGCGCCATTTTGGATTAATTCTTTTTCCAGCTTATTTTTATTAATGACGAGCACCTCGCCATCCTCTAGCACTTTTGCACTGAGCATATACCTCGGTTCTTCAGTGAAAAGTGTTAATTCACCGACGATATCATGCTTTTGGCAGATTCTAAGCGTCAGGTCTTTTCCGTCAGATGTCAGCTTGCCGATTTCAATGAGTCCTGATTGAATCAGATAAAGCTCTTCTGCATCCATTCCTTCTCGAAACAAATACGTGTGTTTTTCCATTTTTCTTTTCGTGCTGATCGATTCCAGCAATTCATGGAGATCGCTGGATATAAGATCACTATCAGATGGTCGAACAGAGAGAAAATTCATGAGCTCACCTCGAAGAAAGTCACGTTGTGTGTTTATTGTAACGTGAATTGATTTGTACCCATCGAGAAAAAACTAACAATCTTGTGAATGCCCCAGTGTTAGTTGATGCTCTGGCTGTTTCTCTCCGTGTGTGTTTTCATTCTTTCCTGCCAATACATCCATATGACAAGGACAAAACTGGCTAACGCCACCTCTGAAAGCGCCATAAACCCGATCGCGTACTGGCCTGTTGCCTGAAATACACTCGCCAATATGAGCGGAGGAAAAAAACCGCCTAGTCCGCCCATGGCAGACACGATACCATTTGCAATCCCCGCTTGCTTCGAAAAATAGAAAGGCACCAGTTTAAAAACCGTCCCGTTTCCTATGCCTGAACAGACGGCCACGGTTAATGATCCAAACGTATAAAGGCCGATTGTCGGCGAGAACGATAGGATAATGCCTGATAATGTAAGCCCCGCAAAAACAAACATCAAAATGCGAAGCGGACTCATTTTATCAGCCAGGAATCCGCCCGCAGGCCTGAGCAGCGTGGAGACGGCAATAAAGCCAGCCGTCCGCAAGCCGGCATCTGCAGGATTCAGCCCAAAGTGCTCCACCAGAAAGTTCGGCAAATAGATGGTGAAGGCGACAAAGGCACCAAACGTAATAAAATAAAACAGGCTCAGAAACCACAGGACATGATTTCGGTAAACGGCTTTAATTTGAGTCTTTACAGAAACTTTGACCTTCTTCTCATGCCTGTCGCCGAACAAAACATGCAGTAATGCAAAGACAGCCAGCAAAACCAGATACATCTGCACGGTTGCTTTCCACCCGACGGCTTGAGAGATGACCGGCGCTGCAAATGTCGTAACGGCTGTCCCGATATTTCCTGCACCGTAAATCCCATTGACGACACCGTGCTTTTCTTTCGGATAATATTTCGGGAGGGAGGTCACCCCAATGGAGAATACCGCTCCCCCGATCCCTAAGAAAAAGCCTCCGGCGATTAAATCAAACAAAGAATCCGCAATACTGATCCAAAATACAGGAAATAAAAGCAGGATGAAGCTGATCATAAACATCAGCCGCGCGCCAAACCTGTTCGTTAAATAACCTAAAGGAATGCGGAGAAGCGACCCGAGGATCACTGGAATCGCCGTCACCAAAGAAATTTCGCCCTTGCTTAAATGAATATCTAATGTGATTTGGGAAATGAGTGATGAAATCAGCACCCAAACCATAAACCCTGCCACCAAGCTTAATGACTGTAACGATAATTGAATGTGTTGACGGTTGATCATTTGGCTTGCCCCTTTCAATGATTCAATAATCAGTCTTATCATACAAAAACTCGGCAAACAGGATTGTGAATTACATCACACGTTTTCCTCATAAAAAAAGGACAAAGCCCGAAGACTTTGTCCTTTGATCATCATTACATTTTTTCCGGAGCCGATACGCCAATCAGCTGAAGCGCGTTGTTCAGCGTAATTTGCGTTGCCTTCATTAAAGCCAGGCGCGCACGGCTTTTCTCTTCATTTTCAGGGTCGATGACTTTCTCTGCGTTGTAGAAGCTGTGCAGAGCGGAAGCCAGGTCATAAATATAGTTTGTGACACGGTGCGGAATTCGTTTTTCCGCTGCTTCCGCCACTGCCTCTGGGAAGCCGCCGATCGTTTTCAGCAGATCATATTCTTTTTCCGATTGGATATGGCTGAAATCAAGATCTGCCGCAGGTGTAAGTCCCTGCTCCTCCCCTTGGCGAAGCATGCTGCAAATACGGGCATGCGCATATTGTGCATAATACACAGGGTTTTCGTTAGATGTTGATACAGCAAGATCTAAGTCAAAATCCATATGTGTGTCCGCACTGCGCATCGCAAAGAAGTAACGCACGGCATCCAAGCCGACTTCTTCAATCAAGTCACGCATCGTTACGGCTTTACCGGTCCGCTTGCTCATTTTCATTTTCTCGCCGTTTTTGTAAAGGTGAACGAGCTGAATGATTTCTACTTCAAGCGTTCCTTTTTCATAGCCCAGCGCTTCGATTGCCGCTTTCATGCGCGGGATGTAGCCGTGGTGATCGGCGCCCCAAACGTTGACCAGCTTATCAAAGCCGCGGTCAAGCTTGTCCTTATGGTACGCGATATCAGGAAGCAGGTACGTGTACGTTCCATCCTTCTTGATCAATACGCGATCTTTATCATCGCCGAACGTTGTGGAACGGAACCAAGTCGCGCCGTCTTCTTCATAGACATGGCCTTTTTCACGGAGCGCTTCAAGCGCCTTGTCGATTTTTCCGTTTTGGTACAGTGACGTTTCTGAATACCACACATCAAATGGCACACGGAAGTTTTCCAAGTCCTTGCGCAGCTTTTCCAGCTCGTATTTCAGTCCGTATTCACGGAAAAACGCGAGGCGTTCACTTTCCTCTTCATTAACGAAACGATCGCCGTATTCCTCAGCGAGACGCTTTCCGATCGCAATGATATCCTCGCCGCGGTAGCCGTCCTCCGGCATCGTTTTTTCCAAGCCGAGCGCTTCAAAGTAACGGACTTCAACAGAAAGCGCCAGATTGTTGATTTGGTTTCCCGCATCGTTAATGTAGTATTCGCGGCTTACATCGTAACCCGCTTTTGAAAGCACGTTACACAAGGAGTCACCGACAGCCGCACCGCGTGCATGTCCGAGGTGAAGGTCTCCCGTCGGATTCGCTGATACAAATTCTACCTGAACTCGCTCACCGTTTCCGATGTTCGTTTCCCCGTATGCTTCCCCTGCTTCCAGTACAGACGGAATCAGCTTTGTTAAATATTGATTGTTCATATAGAAATTGATAAAACCCGGGCCGGCGATATCCAGTTTTTCAATCGAAGCCTTTCCTTTATCAAAATGAGCGACAATCTCTTCAGCGATTTGGCGCGGCGCTTTTTTTGCGACTCTCGCCAGCTGCATCGCCATATTTGTTGAGTAATCGCCGTGTGTTTTATCTTTCGGTGTTTCTAAAACGACATTAGGAAGCTGGCTTTCTTCAGCCAGTCCCGCTTTCAGAACGGCCGCTTTGATTTCTTCTTTCAGCACGTCCTTCATTTGTTCCGCAATGTTCATGCGTGAGTTCCTCCCTCATACGTGATCGTCATATTATGTAAATGCTCCTGCTCTTCTCCGACATGCATGTCATATGCGATGCTGATACGGCCTTTTTCTTCACCGAGATCAGATTGAATCGATTTTGTGCTTGTTTTCAGCTCAAGCTCACCAAATGACATTTTATATTTAGCAATTGTGGAAGCTCCCGTTACGAAACGCTGATTCATTTTGACAGCTCCTGACCTCATGACCAGAACTTCGCCTTCGCTTACTTTCACAATCGTTTTGACTTTGCCTAAGTCGTGTTCTTCATAATAAGATAGATACACTTTATTTTGTTTTACATAGTAAAATCCGGTGGTGCGGAATTCGATGACCTCTTGGTTTCCGTCATCCTCGATCACAGACTTCACATGGAGTGTTATCGGTGTCTCTTGCTTCATTCTGACACGTCCTTTTCATCATTCCACTTTGACTTGAATAGTATAATCATTCGGTTTGTAAACTTCAACTGCTTCTATCTTACCATCATTGCTCATCAGATTTGAAGATAAACCTCATAAAAAGCATTTCTTTAATAGAAGAGAAAATCATATCACTAATTACCTTTAGGGAATGTTACATTTTTCCGAAATCTATCATTTTCATTTCACATTTTTTTCAAAATATATGTATTGAATTAGTAATTTGATAGTTTTAAGATAAAAGTACAACATAGATCTGCTAGAAAAACAAAAAAAGGGAGGACTCAATTATGAAAAAAGCTGTCATTGTAGAAAACAAAGGTTGTGCAACATGCTCGATCGGAGCCGCTTGTTTAGTGGACGGCCCTATCCCTGATTTTGAAATTGCCGGTGCAACAGGTCTATTCGGTCTATGGGGATAAGGTTCTCCAAAAAGGGCATAGTCTTTCTACTATGCCCTTTTTAAGTAAATTACAATTTTTAACTAAAATCTACCTCTTGGATATACATACACAATCGTTTTTCATTTGAATCATATGTATAGGGGATGGTATTTTGTTTATAGAGCAGATGTTTCCATTTATTAATGAAAGTGTAAGAGTTCACCAGCTTCCTGAAGGCGGCGTGTTAGAAATCGACTACTTGCGCGATAATGTCTCCATTTCTGACTTTGAGTATTTGGATCTCAACAAAACGGCTTACGAGCTTTGCATGCGCATGGACGGCCAAAAAACAGCTGAGCAGATTTTAGCTGAGCAATGTGCAGTGTATGATGAATCACCGGAAGACCATAAAGATTGGTATTACGACATGCTCAACATGCTCCAGAACAAGCAGGTTATCCAGCTTGGAAACCGGGCCAGCCACCATACAATCACCACGAGCGGAAGCAATGAATTTCCGATGCCGCTCCACGCCACCTTTGAGCTGACGCACCGCTGTAATTTGAAATGCGCCCACTGTTATTTGGAAAGCTCACCTGAAGCGCTCGGCACCGTGTCGATTGAGCAATTCAAAAAAACGGCTGATATGCTGTTTGATAACGGTGTATTGACATGCGAAATCACGGGCGGGGAAATTTTTGTCCATCCAAACGCCAATGAGATTCTTGACTATGTGTGTAAAAAGTTCAAAAAAGTCGCTGTCTTAACGAACGGAACACTCATGCGGAAAGAGAGCCTGGAGCTTTTGAAGACTTACAAGCAAAAAATCATCGTCGGCATTTCTCTTGATAGTGTCAATTCCGAGGTCCATGACTCCTTTAGAGGGAGAAAAGGCTCTTTTGCCCAAACTTGTAAAACGATAAAATTGTTGAGTGACCACGGTATATTTGTCAGAGTCGCCATGTCCGTCTTCGAAAAAAACATGTGGGAAATCCACGATATGGCCCAAAAGGTTCGGGATCTTGGAGCGAAGGCGTTCTCTTACAATTGGGTTGATGATTTCGGAAGAGGCAGGGATATTGTCCATCCAACGAAAGACGCCGAGCAGCACCGCAAGTTTATGGAATACGAGCAAAATGTGATTGATGAGTTTAAAGATCTGATTCCGATTATTCCCTATGAGAGAAAACGCGCGGCCAATTGCGGCGCTGGCTGGAAGTCCATTGTGATCAGCCCGTTCGGCGAAGTACGTCCGTGCGCCCTCTTTCCAAAGGAATTTTCATTGGGAAATATTTTTCATGATTCTTATGAAAGCATCTTTAACTCCCCTCTCGTCCATAAACTGTGGCAAGCGCAGGCGCCGCGGTTCAGCGAGCATTGCATGAAAGACAAATGCCCGTTCAGCGGCTATTGCGGAGGTTGTTACTTAAAAGGGCTGAACTCTAACAAATATCACCGGAAAAACATTTGCTCTTGGGCGAAAAACGAACAATTAGAAGACGTGGTCCAGCTTATTTAGGAGGGAAACGATTTGTCACCAGCACAAAGAAGAATTTTACTGTATATCCTTTCATTTATCTTTGTCATCGGCGCAGTCGTCTATTTTGTCAAAAGCGATTATCTGTTTACGCTGATTTTCATTGCCATTGCCATTCTGTTCGGGATGCGCGCGCGGAAGGCTGACTCGCGATGAGCATTTTGGATATACACGATGTATCCGTTTGGTATGAACGGGACAACGTCATCTTAGAACAAGTGGATTTACATTTAGAAAAAGGCGCCGTTTACGGGCTGCTTGGGGTAAACGGCGCCGGAAAAACGACACTGATTAATACACTGACAGGCGTGAACCGCAATTTCAGCGGGCGCTTTACGCTGTGCGGAATTGAAGCGGAGGCCGGCATGCCCCAGAAAACATCAGATCAGCTGAAGATTCACCGTTACTTCGCCGCCGATTATCCGCTGCTGTTTACAGAAATTACGGCGAAGGACTATGTGTCTTTCGTCCATTCGCTTTACCAAAAGGATTTTTCAGAGCAGCAGTTTGCCAGTTTGGCCGAGGCCTTTCATTTTTCAAAATACATCAACAGGAGAATTTCAGAGCTGTCCTTGGGGAACAGGCAAAAGGTTGTGTTGATGACAGGCTTATTGCTGCGCGCTCCCCTGTTTATTTTGGATGAGCCGCTCGTCGGTTTGGATGTGGAATCGATAGAGGTCTTTTATCAGAAAATGCGCGAGTACTGCGAGGCAGGCGGAACCATTTTGTTTTCTTCTCATCTGCTCGATGTCGTGCAAAGATTTTGTGATTATGCGGCCATTCTTCACAACAAACAGATCCAAAAGGTCATTCCAATTGGAGAGGAGACCGATCTGCGGCGGGAATTTTTCGAGGTGATCGGCCATGAATAACATAATCCCTATCATGTCTTTGCTGTTCAAACAGCTTTACAGCCGGCAAGGGAAAAAGGACGCCATACGCATTGCCGCAGGCCTTGTCATTCTGGCCGTGTTTGAAATCGGGCTGATCCGCCAGGCCGGCATTGATGAATCGGTGTTGCGCAAAACGTATATCATACTCGCGCTTCTTTTAATGAACGCATATATGGTGTTTCTTTCTGTGACATCTCAATGGAAGGAATCTTATATGAAACTGAGCTGCCTGCTGCCGATTTCTTCACGGAGCTTTTGGCTTGCTCAGAGTGTCGTTTTGTTTGTCGATACCTGTTTGAGAAGAACTTTATTCTTTTTTATTTTACCGCTGTTCTTATTTGGAAACGGAACGCTGTCAGGGGCGCAAACATTGTTTTGGCTCGGCAGGTTTTCGTTTTTTACCGTTTACTCCATTATTTTCGGAGTTGTGCTAAGCAACCACTTCGTCAAAAAGAAGAACTGGATGTTTCTGCTGCATGCGGTGATATTCGCCTGTGTATGTCTCAGCGCTGCTTTGATGCCGGCCGCCACGCTTCCGCTTTGCGCGGTTCATATGCTGTGGGCGGTGATCATTGACTTTCCTGTCTTTCTGCAGGCGCCTCCGCAGCAGAGCAAGATGCATTCATTTATGCGGCGATCTGAATTTTCGTTTTACAAAAGAGAATGGAACCGATTTATCTCTTCTAAAGCGATGCTGTTAAATTACGCGGTGATGGCGGCGTTCAGCGGATTCTTTTCGTTCCAGATGATGAACACCGGCATCTTCAATCAGCAAGTGATTTATATCGTGATTTCCGCGCTTTTGCTCATCTGCTCGCCGATCGCCCTTTTGTACTCGATTGAAAAAAACGACCGGATGCTGCTTATCACGCTTCCGATCAAGCGGAAAACGATGTTTTGGGCGAAATATCGTTTTTATGCCGGCCTATTGGCAGGCGGATTTCTCCTTGTCGCTATCATTGTGGGTTTCATCAGCGGCCGTCCGATTTCAGCTCTCACTTTTATGCAGTGTATGGAATTGCTGCTGGCGGGAGCGTTTATCAGGTTAACCGCGGATGAAAAAAGGCCGTCCTTCAGCTGGCAGACGGAGCAGCAGCTATGGAGCGGTTTCTCAAAATATCGGTCTTATCTGTTTTGTCTCCCCCTATTCTTAGCCACATTAGCCGGCACCGCTGTCTCCTTGGCAGTCGTTCCGATAGCCGGTCTGATCATAGTCTATTACCTGCAAAAACAGGATGGTGGTTTCTTTGATACAAGCAAGAGAGAACGGCTTGGAAGTTAACCTGCTGAAGACTCATCAATTTTCAACTATATCAATCGCCGCGAGCTTTCTGAAACCGATCGAAGGCGCGGCGGAACCGGAGGAAGAAACAATTTATTTTTACGGCGCCGCTGCATACCTGAAGGAGCAAATCATTGACGCTTTCGGTTATGCTGCCGGCAGCCGTTTCATGTACTCGGCGAATCTCTTTTTTGATCAGCAGCTGAAAACCTGCGGAACCCGTTTGATTCACCCAATGTATAACGGGAATCTTCATGTTGACGCCCTAATGAAAACTTTTGCAGACATGTCTTTCCCTTCTTCCCTTTCACCCGAAGCCGTTGAAAAAGCACGGAATGAGCTGCTGCTGAAAATCGAAAAGAAATTCGCTGATCCCTTCTCCTACTCGGCAGCACGCTTGGCTGAGGAGGTCTTCGGAAACCCGATGTACGGCACAGGCATGTTTGGCCGGAAAGACAGGATAAAGGCGATTCATCCTAAACGGTTTCTTGACGCAACGGACTTTATCGTTGATTTAGTATCCCAGCAAAAACAGCTGAACATATTGGGACAAGTACAAGCATGTGATGTTCTTGGACATGCCCCGCGAACCTCCGCCGTGACGGCCGGAAGAATACCCGTGAACCGGCATGTTTTTGAAACAGAGACACGCAGCGCTGCAGGTTCTTCCGTCTTGACACTCGGATTTGATTGCGAAGAAATGAAAGATGCCAGCGATTATATCAAAATCCAGCTGATAGACGGATTACTTGGAAAGTACGGCCATTCCGCTTTATTCAAGCACTTCCGAGAGAAGGATCTGGCAGTCTATCACGCCATCACCCGTTACGATGTCATGAACAATTTGCTGCTTGTTTCAATATGTACGGATCAGCTTCATGAGAAGGACATTCCTCCGCGCGTTTTGGAAGCTGTTTCAGCTTTTCAAACGAATGAGCGGGAACTGGAACAGGCAAAACAATTTTTACGGAATGAAATGCTGCTGCAATTCGATTCTCCAGAAGGTCTATTGGCCTATATGGGGATCCTGCGCCGCTTCTCCTGCACGAAAGAAGCCTTGCTGGGTGGCATCTCAGCGGTTACATGCCGCGATGTATTGCAATTCATAGCGACTATCAATTATATCGGAGCTCATGTAGTAAGGGGATGAAGAGATGGAAAAGAAAGCCTTTTTTCAACAGCTGGATGAACAAATCGATATCAGATACACAGACAGCGGACTGAAAATATTCAGATTGAAATTCCCCCGCGCCCACCTGCGGCTGTGCAATGTGAAAATCGATTTTGGAAGCCGGGATGTATGTATACGGGCAGAATCCGATGATACACTGCTTCCGTATGGCACAGCGCATTTTTTAGAGCATCTTCTCTTCTGGCATAACGGCCGCAATCTGTACAGTGATTTTTTTGCGCATGGCGCGCTTTTAAACGCATTCACTACCTACACCGATACCAATTTCATGTTTACCTCATTACCGGATCGGCTCAGACAAACGATCCCCATCCTGCTTGATGCTTTATGGAACCACTCATTTGACAAAAAGATTGTCGCTCAGGAAAAAGCTGTGATTACAAGCGAAATTCAAACAGCACACCTTAACCACCAGCTCTCATATCATTATCAGCTGATCAGCATGCTTTCTCCCACCTCACCTGCTGCCGTTTTCCCCGCAGGCAGAATCGAGGATATTGAGGCGCTGGACATCGGTGATTTACAAAAAGCCTATAAGGCTGCCTACCAAGCACAACGGATGACGCTGTTTTTGATTGGGGGTTCAGAAGATACGGAAATGCTTTTACCTTCTCACCTTCAGCTGCAAAAGCGTCCGCATTATCAAGCTGAAAAGAAAATCATCCCGGCATGCCCTCCACCCCTTTCACAAAAAATGGTGCTGGGTGATGAGGAGCGGATGGAAGATACATGGACCGGACTGCAGATCGGCGCACTTCCCGGGCAAAACGATCTGTTGACGGTAAAGCTTTATTGGGATATCGCGTCTCGTATTCTATTTCAATTAGATTCACCGTTTTTTCAAGAGATTCAGCAAACGTACCGCCTGGAAATTGATCGCTTGTCAGCCGAGACACATATATATGAGGATGGCGGTTTCTTGATCCTTCACAGTCAAGGGACCCATTCTTCAGCTTATATTGATGTCGCATCATACTATGTCACGCAGCAGAAAGAACAGGTTGCGTCCTGGCTTCAATACGGCAAGGACTCTTTGACGGACGCGATCATTTATGACAGTGATTATGTGCGTAAATGCTTCGAATGGGCTGCCGAGTGTGACAGGAGCGATTGCTCGTTTCTTGACATGTACCACATCATTCAAGATATGGATACGCAGATTTTCTTGTCTCTCATTGATGCATTGGCATCTTCTAACAAAGCGATCATTCATGTTTCCCAGAAAGAGGCGATCAAACAATGAGAAAAAGCACTGTCTTTACCTTGTTATTGCTGCTTATCGGTATGGCGGCTTATTCCTTTGGCTGGGTTCAGGCCGCCGCCGAATCCGCCGCCCAATATGTACAGATGATCAACAGTGATGCCGTGCGGCTCGGACTGCTGGCTTGTGCCGCCGCCATCCTGATGCTGCCTGCTTTTCTCTATCTTCACTATGTCACCCAATCCGTGAAAAACATGACAGCAGCCTTTCAGAAACTCACACAGTCTCATCAAAGCTGCTGTGACTTTCAGCAACACAACTTGTGCAGCCGCTATGCAGATGACGTCAAATCGCTGCGTGACAGCTATAAAAACGTCCGTCAAACATACGTAATGGCTGCCGTGTTGTGCCAAGTCGTCATATTCGGCTGCATGTTCGAAATCGTTAAAGCCGTTCCTTTCCGCCTGGACACGCCCCCTGCCGTTTCAATGGGACTTGCGCTGTTACTGATCTTGTATTTATTGTTTTGCATGCGAACGTATTTGCGGCAGCTTTTGCAGCACGGCAGCCTGTTCAGAAAAGTGCTTGCGGGAGCGCTGGCAGCAGCCGGGATATGGTGGATGCTCAGTTTCACTATAAGTGAACTGCTGTTTCTGATTATCCTGGCTGCCATCCAGCAAATCGGATCATTTATTTATAAACGATTCTCTTATCGCAGCACCGCTTCTCTTGATCTATAAAATCGCTACATCGCAATCGCAGACGGACCCGCGCCAACCGGAATCACCGTCACAGCTGTATAATCACTTGTGCGGTACACGGTCACGGCATTGTCGTTGGGCTGTGCCGCATAGATATACTGTTTGTCCGGCGTTACGGCAAGGTCAAAGGCGCCGGGCAGAGACACGTTTGCAATTATCCTCTGTCTAGCCGTATTAACTACGTATAAGTTATTAACGAGAAACGGTTCACTATATGGCTCTAGAAAATAAGCTCTATTGCTATCGAGAGAAAATACAATCGTCCTCAGAGTTTCAAATAAACGGTTGAAGTCCCCTCCCCTGCTTAATGGTGACAAACTGATCTCCGTTACACCTTTCGGCCACAGCTCACCATTCAACACGTACGCAAAGTTTCCAGCGTAAGGAGTTGCAATTAAACTGGGAAATTCAAATGTATCTATGATACTTTCTACCAACTGCCCAGTATTTACATCATATTTATCAACCGACCAACTGCTTCCATTAGCGGTATAGACATACTGTCCATTCGGATCAAGAGCAAAGTCTAAAGCGCCGGGTGTCGCGATTACGTCAATTACTGATTGATTGGCCGTGTTAATCATATATATAGATCCGGCTGCCATCACGTACGCGAACTCATCTGTTTGATCAAATTCGATCTTTCTCGGCCCTCCCCCAACAGTAATGGTATTTATGATACTCAATGTTTTATTATCAATCACTGAGACAAGGTTGGTATTCCCATGGAGGACATATGTGAATGCTTTATCGAAAGTAACGCCTAGATTAGTCGGCACGTCAGAAAAAGGGATTGTTTTTACAACCGTGTTTAAATCTGCATCAATAACCGAAACCGTGCTGTCTCCAGTATTGGCAGTAAATACATACGATTGAGGGTCTGGTGATGGCGGTAAAACAAGTGTCCCGGTCACCGTAAGCGGACTGCCGTAGAAAGGCGGTACAATGAGAAGGTCTTCCACTGTTATTTGACTGAAATCAGGACAGCGGCCAGACTGTGCTGCATAATAAACAACTTGATCAATCTCTTCAGTATGAATCACAGAAACCGCCCCATTGCCTTGTCCATATTGATTTCGCACAGGCGACACACTGACAAGAAGCGTAATGGTCCCTTGTACTCTCACAGCATATCGAACACCGATATCTTCTGTTTCCGGCCCAGTCTTGATTAAGCAAGGCTCACTGACACAGGACAAATTGTCTGTACTCCATGTAACAGCCGCTGACGCTTCGGCCGAATCAACCTTAAAGCCCTCAGGGATATCTATAGGCACTTGAAACGGCGCTTCCCGACCGATTTCCTCATCACAAAAACAGAAACAATTTTCCTGTAAAGCAGAAAGATCATTCTTTTTCATGAATTCACGTCCTTTTAAAAATGCACAACATGCAGCGGTTAAATCGTAATAGGCCCCGGTGAAACCCCAAGAGATATCACAGTTTCCACAGAATAGCCATCCGTGTTGTAAACAGTGATGTTCTGCTCTAAAAAATGAGTTGCATACAGAAATTCGCCATTCGGGGTAAACGCAAAGTCTCTTGCCGATTGCGGAAGATTTCCTATAACGCCTGCACCATTCGGACTGACAGAATATAAATTGCCGGTAAAGTCGTCATATAAATACACACCTGTTCCGCTCGTAAACATTCTATATTGGCCGTCAGGCTCCAGTTCTTGGGTATTGCTGATCGTAAACGTATTTAAGTCAATAACCGTCAAATAATTGAATAAGAATTCTTGTTCTAAGACATACGCATACCGCTCCGGAGAATCTGTTTCTATGGATGATACGATAAGCTCTCGTTCAATCGTTCCTGTGACTTCACCGGTGGATAGGTCCACTTTTTGAACTAAACCAAAATTAAGAACATAGGCGAATAACCCATTGGGATCAATTGCAAAATCAAACCCTTCCACAGGAATCGACCTATCCACAGTTAACGCATCAATTCCAATCACATAAATCGCAGTATCGCCGAGAACATAAGCAAACTCATGATTAGGGATAAATTTGATCGCTTGTGGCGGCTGATCCAGCAGTATGGATGCTGTCACCGTTAATGTGTCATAATCAATGACAGAAATCACATTATTGTTAAAATGCAAGACAAACACAGCGCTTTTATCCGGGGTTATTTCAATACCTGTCGGCCGGTACGGTAGAGCAATCGTAGTCACAACAGTATGAGTGTTTGTATCAATCACAGAAACTGATTGATCATTTGGATTCCCTGTAAACGCATAAACAGGCTCCGGCTCAGGAACAAGCACAATCGTCCCCGTCACCGACAAAGGACTGCCGTAAAAGGGCGGAACAACAACAAGGTTTTCGATCGTGATGTCACTGATATCCGGGCAATCTTCCGGTTCATCGGAATAATAGACGACTTGATCGATCTCTGCATTGTGAATGACGGAAACAGCCCCATCCCCTTGTCCATATTGATTTCGCACAGGTGAGACACTGACAAGAAGCGTAACGGTTCCCTGCAGGCGCACTGCAAATTGAACACCGACCTCATCAGGCTCAGGCCCCGTTTGAATTAAGCATCGTTCACTGACACAGGAAAGGCTGTCTGCATTCCACGTGACACTTGCAACAGCTTCAGCCGGATCAACGACAAACCCTTCAGGTAATTCAATCGGTGCTTGAAACATGGCCTCGCGGCTTGCTTCTTCCTCACAAAAACATAAGCACGGTTCTTGTGCTGCTCCTGCTTTTTCTTTAAAGGAAAGCTTGTTTTTTCTCATTCCTTCACTCCCTTTTCAGACATACACTGCTCACGCAGATACAACAGAATATGGAAGTGTAGCATGTTTGCTTGTACACATTACCGGGGATAAAAGCTTCTTTTTGAAAATATCTCCAAACATGCGGGGTAACGAAAGAAAAAATTGCGGTTTTTTTGCGCTTCTCACAAGAATGTTGATGATAAAATATGACATATATAGAATTATGAAGGGAGGGATTTACAAACGTGACAGGTGTCATATCTTCTTCTTCCATCGGAGAAAAGATTAACGAATGGTATATGTACATACGCCGATTCAGCATACCCGATGCAGAATATTTGCGACGAGAAATCAAGCAAGAGCTGGATCAAATGGAAGAAGACCAAGACCTTCATTTGTACTACTCACTGATGGAGTTTCGGCACAACCTGATGCTTGAGTACCTTGAACCGTTAGAAAAAATGAGGATTGAGGAACAGCCGAGACTGTCTGATCTGCTGCTTGAGATTGATAAAAAACAGGCTCGTTTAACTGGAGTCCTTGATTATTACTTTAATTTCTTCAGGGGCATGTATGAACTGGACCAGCGGGAATATCTGTCGGCTATTAAATTTTTCAAGAAGGCCGAAAGCAAGCTGATATTTGTTAAGGATCGGATAGAGAAAGCTGAGTTTTTCTTTAAGATGTCTGAAGTTTACTATTACATGAAACAAACTTATGTATCAATGGATTACGCTAGACAAGCGTATGAAATTTACACAGCGCAGGCTTCATATGACATAAGGCTTACTCAGTGCCACTCCTTGTTCGGGGCAAATTTCTTAGATTTAAAACAATATGATCAAGCAATATCTCATTTCAAAAAAGCCTTTTCGATGGCTGAGGCTGAACAACAGCCTCAATTAATGGGAAGAACTTTATATAATGTTGCACTTTGTCATAATAACCAAAAAGACTTTCAAAATGCCGTAGATCACTTGGTAAGAGCTATAACTGTATTTGAGAATGCAGAAATCATAAATTCCCTTCCTCAGCCATACTTCTTGATTACACAAATATATTTTAATTTAGGTAATCTGGAAAAAGCAGAAGAATATTATAATAAGGGATTAACCCATTCTCTGAAAGCTGAGGATACTGTTTATCTCCACAAGTTTGAATTTTTAAAATCTTTACACTTATCTGGGCCAAATGATGAACAAATTAATAAATGTTTTCTTTTCCTTGAAAGTAAATTGATGTACGCTGATATGGAGGATTTAGCCCTTGATGCAGCTAAATACTACTATAGGTTAGAGGATTTTAAAAAAGCCTCAGCTTATTTTTTGAAGGTTGAAGATATCAGACAGCACATTCAAGGGGGAGTGAATTTGTATGAAATTGAAGTATAAGTTACTAATCGCTTGTTTGACAATAAGTGCTGCAACATTGTTTTTGAATGAGGTAACATACATCTTTATAAACGATATTGAAATTGCTGAACGAGCCATGATATAAAATAAAAAAACCGCCGTCCATCGGCGGTTTTTTTGTCCCCTCTTTACCCATGCCTCCCAATCCATCCCTATGATTCTTTCAATAATCTTGAAGAGGGTGGCCATGCAGCATGTCTCTGGAAAGTGTGAGAACCCACTTTAAACAGTGGAATCGACAAAATGATGTGATGGAGTTTGAAACGTCGAGTGCGACAGTTGAACAGCAGCTGAGACGATTGGCGTGAGCCCGGGTAGAATCGCCAAGACCCTGTCCTTCAGAGGGGAAGGAGATCAGGCGATTCTGATTGTGGCAGCCGGCGATGCCAAGATCGACAACAAAACGTTCAGGCAAACATTTGGCTTTAAAGCAAAAATGCTCTCTCCTAATGAGGTACTGGAGCAGACAGGCCATGAAATTGGAGGAGTTTGCCCGTTTGGATTGGCTCATGATCTTGAGGTTTATCTTGATGTATCGCTGAAACGGTTTGAGACTGTTTTCCCCGCATGCGGCAGCAGAAACTCCGCTATTGAATTAACACCGGAAGAATTATCCGAATTTTCTTTCCCAAAAGCGTGGATTGATGTTTGCAAAGACTGGGAATAAAAAACATCCAGACATCGTCTGGATGTTTACTTATTTCACAAACCCAAGCAGCATCTCACGGATGATTTTGCTGGCTGTGTTTGCCGTTTGCTCTGAGTGGTCATACACCGGTGCGACTTCCACTAAATCAGCACCCTTTACGTTTACCTCTGAACGCGCGATTTCATGGACGGATGCAAGCAGTTCTTTAGACGTGATGCCGCCGGCGTCAACCGTTCCTGTTCCTGGTGCGTGGGCAGGGTCCAATACGTCAATGTCGATTGTGACATAAACCGGACGGCCCGCTAGCTTCGGAAGCACTTCTTTTAACGGTTCAAGCACTTCAAATTTTGAGATGTGCATGCCGTTTTCCTTCGCCCATTCAAACTCTTCCTTCATGCCGGAACGAATTCCGAATGAATATACATTTTGTGGTCCGATTAATTCTGCCGCTTTGCGGATCGGCGTAGAGTGAGAAAGCGGTTCTCCCTCATAATCAACGCGAAGATCTGTATGCGCGTCAAAATGGATAATCGCAAGGTCTGGATATTTCTTGTGCATCGCTTTAATGACGGGCCATGACACGAGATGCTCCCCGCCCATGCCCATTGGGAATTTCCCTTTTTCCAGGATGCTGTCCACGTATTCCTCAATCATATCAAGGCTTCTCTGCGGATTTCCGAACGGCAGCGGAATGTCGCCGGCGTCAAAGAAGTTCAGGTCGGCCAGGTCACGGTCTAAATACGGGCTGTATTCTTCAAGGCCGATTGACACCTCGCGAATTCTGTTCGGGCCAAAGCGTGAGCCCGGGCGATAGCTGACCGTCCAGTCCATCGGCATGCCGTAAAGGATGGCGTCCGCCCCTTCCCACTCTGGACGGCTCGCGATAAATACTTTTCCTGAATAAGCTTCATCAAATCTCATCTATAATACCCTCGCTTTCCTGTAAAAAAGCGCAAGATTCGCTCCTGCGCCATACCTTCATTATTTAATCAGGTCACTCACAAATTTCGGCAGAACAAATGCCGCTTTATGAATATCTTTTGTGTAATATTTCGTCTCAATATCGAAGAAACGGCTGTCTTCCACTGCAAGCGGATCATATTTTTTCGAGCCAATTGTAAATGTCCACAAACCGCTTGGATATGTCGGAATGTTCGCCGTATACAGCTTCGTAATCGGGAAAATTTCCTTCACGTCGCGCTGTACATTTGTGATTAATTCCGGTGTAAACCATGGGTTGTCCGTCTGTGCGACAAAAATGCCGTCTTCTTTCAGCGCTTTAGCGATTCCTGCGTAGAATCCTTTTGTAAACAGGTTTACAGCCGGTCCGACTGGTTCAGTTGAATCTACCATGATGACGTCGTATTGATTTTCAGATTTTGCAATGTGCATAAATCCGTCATCTACCTGCACGTCAACGCGCGGATCATCCAGTTTGCCTGCGATAGAAGGAAGGAACTTTTTAGAGTATTCGATCACCTTGCCATCAATATCTACAAGTGTCGCTTTTTTCACGCTTGGGTGCTTCAGGATTTCTCTGATAACGCCGCCGTCACCGCCGCCGACTACAAGAACGTGCTCCGGATTTGGGTGCGTAAATAATGGCACATGCGCCACCATTTCGTGATAAACGAATTCGTCTTTTTCAGATGTCATCACCATGCCGTCCAAAAACAGCATGTTGCCGAACTCTTCTGTTTCCACCATTTCTAAATGCTGAAACTCCGTTTGTTCTGTATGTAACGTTTTGTTAACCTTCATCGTAATGCCAAAGTTTTTCGTCTGCTTCTCTGTGTACCAAAGTTCGCTCAATTGTCATCTCCCTTTCGAGGCTGTATTCATTTATTGTAAGCGTCTAATCAGCTTTTATTCTCGGTTGAAATCTCATTTTCACCTAAGGAAAAAGTATAGAGGATGGCGGGGAAAAAGTAAAGATGCGTCCTGTTCTGCGATGTTTAAAAACGATCTTTTTTTCTCATAATAGTAGAAACATAAAAAAAGGGGGGAACCCGTTGTGGATGCAATGACAAATAAACGGCTGAGACTGACGCTCAAAACCGTTCGCGCCTTTATCTTTTTAGGGGCTTTTGCGGCCTTGGCGGCAGCTGCCGTGTTTATGACTGTCATTTTAATAGCCAAATACCAGGGCGCTCCCTCGGTGCAAGTGCCGCAATCCACGATTTTGTATGCGAGTGACGGCTCAAAGCTCGGGGAAACGAACTACGGCGAAAAGCGCTATTGGGTCCCCTTAAAGGACATGAATCCGACGATCGTAAAAGCGACAGTGGCGATTGAAGACCAGAATTTCTACGATCATCACGGCTTTGATTATAAACGCATGGCAGGCGCGGCGCTTGCTGATCTGAAAGCATTTGCCAAGGTTCAGGGTGCAAGCACCATCACCCAGCAATACGCGAGAAACTTATACCTTGAACACGACAAAACGTGGAAACGGAAATGGAATGAGGCGTTCTACACGATCCGTCTGGAACAAAACTATTCTAAGGACGAGATATTAGAAGGCTATTTAAATACGATTTACTACGGCCACGGCGCCTACGGCATTGAAGCCGCTTCCCGCCTGTATTTCGGCAAACATGCTAAAAACCTGACGGATGCTGAAGCGGCGCTTTTGGCAGGAATCCCGAAAGGCCCTTCCGGCTATTCACCGTATGTCAATGAGACGAAAGCCAAGGAACGCCAGAAAACGATTGTGCGGATGATGGAAAAGCAGCAGATGATCAGCCAAAAGAAAGCGGATGAACTGATCAAGGAACCTCTTTCCTATCAGCCTTTGAACAAACAAGTTTCCAAGAGAAAGGCCCCTTATTTCTATGACAATGCGATGAGAGAGCTGGAGAAAAAGCTCGGCATGACACGGGAGCAAATTGAAACAAGCGGGTTAAACGTCTATACAACGGTGGATAAACGGATGCAGCGCATCGCCGAGGAGACCATTACTAAAACGGTTAACGCGGGCTCTGACATTCAAGTCGGGTTTTCAGCCATTGATCCCCGCACCGGAAACGTTCTCGCCCTTGTCGGCGGCAGGGATTATCAAAAAAGCCCGTTTGACAGAACGACACAGGCAAAGCGCCAGCCGGCTTCGACGATCAAGCCATTGCTGTACTATAAAGCGATTCAAAGCGGATTTACGCCAGTCACTTTGATGAAAAGCGAAGAAACCGAGTTTCAAATTGATGCAAAGGGAGAAACCTATTCTCCAAGCAACTATAACGGATACTACGCAAACAAGCCGATTACGCTTCTGCAGGCGCTGGCGCTTTCAGACAATATTTACGCTGTGAAAACGCATCTTTTTCTCGGCACGAACAAACTCGTAAAGGCCGCAAAGGAATTCGGCATTACCGCCCATCTTCAAGCACTGCCGTCCCTGGCACTCGGCACCGAACCCGTGCGCCCGATTGAGATGGTCAACGCCTATGCCATGCTCGCAAACGGCGGAAAGAAAATCGAACCGACTTTTATTTCAAGGGTAACGGACGCAGCCGGCCACGTGCTGTACGAAAACCCGAGTAAGCATAAACAAGTGCTTGATGAAAAAGCCGCTTTTGTCACAGCGAGTATGATGACAGGCATGTTTGATACCGATTTAAATGGATATACGTCGGTTACAGGACGAACGATAGCCAACCGCCTGACAAGAACGTATGCCGGAAAATCAGGAACCACCAGCGCAGACAGCTGGATGATCGGCTTCAATCCGAAGCTGGCCGCGGGTGTTTGGACCGGCTATGACAAAAACAGCACCATCGACTCGGTCGAAGAAAAAAGCTATGCTAAAACCATTTGGGCGGACTTCATGGAGGACGCGCTCAAAGGCGAACCGGAAACCGCGTTCAAGCCGCCAAAAGGCGTAACCGGTGTGTACATTGATCCGGAAACAGGCTACTCATCCGGTCCCGGCTGCGCCGCTAAGCATTACACATATTTTGTGAAAGGCACAGAACCATCAAACGTGTGTTACGGGGCAGAACCCGCTAAACAAACAAAAGACCGGCTTCCAGCCAAAGAAAAGCCCGCTTCCGAGAAAAAATGGTGGGACAAATGGCTGGGGCGACATCATTGAAAATAACCCGGCTTCTCGGAGGCCGGGTTATTCGTATGGTTCCTTCATAATCGATGGAAGAATGTTAGATAATCGAGCTGAACAATCAGTTTTGGGATAAAGTGGTGAATTTCTCATTTCTCCGACGCCGCTTTATCTCCCAGCCGCCGACTCGAATGGTTTCGTACATTATATCCCCCTAAAAATGAAAAACCCCGAGTCTTGTTTCGGCTCGGGATTTTCCATGTCCTATTTCTGTATCACCAGTTTACTCAATGTTTACGAAAAATATCTCAAATATTCTAAAAGTTCACAGAAAATTCACAAATTAATTGTCTTCCGGAAGCAGGCTCGTTTTTAACTCATCTGAGGAACGGTCCCATAGGCCCTGATCATGCTTTTTCAGAAATTCGCCTAGTACACGCTTCGAGCTGTCGTCCATTTTATCAACGATGATTTTCCGTTTCATGGATTTATCCATCAAATTCACATGCTCCGGCAGCGACTTGTAGCCTCTTCTAATGCTTCTGTCGACCGTCATTTCACAGGCTGTCACACCAGCGTAATAAGGCCCCTCTTCTTTTCTGTCAATCGTTACCCACACAAGCCAGTATGGTTTTCCATTTGGAACTTCTTCTTTATTCGGGAGAAATTTAATTCCTTTTTCGACGGTGCTGCGGGCATGCATGGCGCCGATGTCTACGAACGCTTCTTTTTCCTCTACATCAACGAATACGGGAGAAATGTTATCAAGGCTGAGTGCCCCTACGCCAAAACCGCCGTGTCCGTCTGTCGGATCACTTTTGATAATATTAAACCCGATTGATTTTTTCTTTTTTTCTTCCATGAAGTTCTACCTCCTACAAAAGCGGTTGAAATATCGCTGAAAACAGCTTTAAAATCGAATCTCTTCCTGCATTGAGCATCGGCCACAGCACGTAAGATCCGAGCGGTGTCACAAACAGCACCAAAAACACGATAAAGCCGTAGCTCTCCGCTTGCGTCATTTTGGCACGCACGCCCGGCGGAACGAGATCTTCTATAATTCGATAGCCATCGAGCGGAGGAAGCGGCAGCAGATTAAATAAAAACAAGACAAGATTCAGCTGTATCCAAATAGAAAAAAACTGATCCAATCCCGTGCTGAATGCCGCAAGCATTTCCATTCCGTACGCATGCATCAACACTAACAAAAAGAAACCGATAAAGGCAAGAATCAGGTTGCTGACAGGCCCGGCTATAGATACGAGCACACCGGCAAGCCGGGGTTTCTTAAAGAAGCGGCGATTAACAGGAATGGGACGCGCCCATCCAAAGCCGGCCACCAAAATCAAAATGGTACCGAACGGATCAAGGTGCTTAATAGGATTCAGCGTCAGTCTTCCTTGTTTTTTTGCCGTATCGTCACCAAATTTGTATGCGACATAAGCATGGGCAAGCTCATGCATCGTAAACGACACAATTAGCGTGATGACGAGGTATGGCATTAAAGATAACGGATAATATAAAAAACGGTCCAAGTGAGATATCCCTCTTTCTCAAAATGCAAGAATTTACTTTATTCAGTATACTATAAGAAGCCTCTTTTTCTAAAGAGAGGAAACGAGATAAAGGAGGATTCAGCACCCATGCCATACGTAACTGTCAAAATGCTCGAAGGCCGTACAGACGAGCAAAAACGCAATCTTGTCGAGAAAGTAACAGAAGCCGTGAAGGAAACAACCGGCGCTTCTGAAGAAAAAATTGTTGTCTTTATAGAAGAAATGAGAAAAGACCATTATGCCGTTGCAGGCAAACGCCTGAGCGATATGGAATAATCTCTATAAAGCCGGCGCTTCGCGCACCGGCTTTTTCTACCTCTATTGAGCCAGCTTCGCAATAATCGCCAAGAACGTCTTCTTCTCTTCGGCTGTTAAACGTTCAAACATCCCGTCAATCAGCTGCTGGCGGTTTTCGATCATTTGTTCAGCCGCTCCCCGGCCCGATTCAGAAAGTGTAATCCATACAGTGCGGCGGTCATTGTTATTTCTGGATCTCTCAATAAACCCTTCCTGCTCTAAATGATTCAGAGCTGTGGTCGTGGCAGAGGGAGACAGTGTGACCTCCTTCAAAATATCCTTTATGGTGCAGCTCCCATGTCTGTATATGATCCGCAGAATAAATCCTCTTACATTATTCACGTGTTTCGGAACGGTGGCTTCATCTAATTGCTTCGTGCTTTTCAAATATTTTGTCAGTGCGTGATCCAGCAAATTTGCTTCCAGTTTGTCATGGTCCATGTCAATTTCCCCATTTCGAGATGCATTCATAACATACGAACGATATGATTTACTTATTATTTTACTGATTCCGAATAGGGAAAGTCAAAAAAGCAAAATGTGAATTCAAAGCTTTTATCCTACATGCCTCGATTTTCCACCTGTTTCACAAGCTTATCTTTGAATGTCTGAAAAGAAACGTGTTCATTCTGCTGATGTCCGAATCGGCGGACGTTTACCGCATCCTCCTGCTCCTCATGATCTCCAAGCACCAGCACGTACGGGATTTTCTGCACCTGCGATTCTCTGATTTTATAGCCCAGCTTCTCATTGCGTTCATCAATGCCGGCTCTTATCCCCACCTGCTTCAGCTCTGCCTGTACCTTTCTGCAATAGTCTAAGCGAACGTGCGAAACCGGTATGATTTGAACCTGGAGCGGTGCGAGCCAAACTGGAAAAGCACCGCCGTAATGCTCGATCAAAATGCCGAAGAAGCGGTCTATCGAGCCGAAAACCGCTCTGTGGATGACAACGGGACGAACCTTTTCATTGAGTTCGTTGATATATGTTAAATCAAATTTTTCCGGCATTTGAAAATCAAGCTGAATTGTCGCGCATTGGTGGCTCCGTTTCAGGGCATCTTTTATGTGGAAATCAATTTTCGGCCCGTAAAACGCCCCATCGCCTTCATTGATCTCATAAGAGAGGCCAAGCTCCTCAAGGACGCGTGCTAAGGCACGTTCCGACGCTTCCCAAAGGCTGTCATTGCCTAATGAATCCTCCGGGCGTGTCGAAAGCTCAACTGAATACTCGAAACCAAATGTCCGATATACCTCATCAATCAGCCGAATCGCTTCTTTGATCTCACTCTCAATCTGATCCTCCCGAACGAAAATATGGGCGTCATCCTGACAGAACGTCCGAACGCGAAGCATCCCGTTTAAAGCGCCGCTGTATTCATGGCGATGCACCTGTCCGAATTCCGCCATGCGAATCGGCAGATCCCGGTAAGAATACAAGCTGTTTTTAAAGATGAGCATGTGGCCGGGACAATTCATCGGCTTCATTGCGAACCTTGTATCATCCACTTCTGAGAAGTACATATTGTCGCGATAATGATCCCAATGGCCTGACTGCTCCCATAACCGCTGATTCATCATAAACGGCGTACGCACCTCATCGTAGCCGGCTTTTGTTTGCAGCTCACGCGAGAAGCGTTCCAGCTCATTGCGGACAATCTGCCCTTTCGGCAAATAAAATGGCATCCCCGGCGCTTCTTCAGAAAACATAAACAGCCCTAATTGTTTGCCAAGCTTGCGATGGTCTCGTTTTGCCGCTTCTTCCAGCATATGCAGGTGCGCATCCAAATCTTTTTTCTTTTGAAACGCAACCCCGTACACCCGCTGCAGGACTTCATTTTTGCTGTCTCCGCGCCAATAAGCGCCTGATACTCTTGTCAGTTTGAACGCCTTGATCATTCCTGTAGAAGGAAGATGCGGCCCGCGGCACAGGTCAACGAATTCTCCTTGCTGGTACAGCGTGATATCCTCCCCGCGCGGAATATCCTTTAAAATCTCAAGCTTAAGCCGCTCGTCTTTTTGTGCAAACAGCTCTTCAGCTTCTTTGTAAGAAACCTCTATACGTTTGATTTCTAGGTTCTCATTTATAATGTGTTTCATTTCTTTTTCGATGGCCTCTAAGTCTCCTGATGCCAAGCTTTTCTCCAGCTTCATGTCATAGTAGAAGCCGTCTTCAATCACAGGCCCTACCCCCAATGACACTTCGCCGTACAGCCGTTTCACTGCTTGGGCCAGCACGTGCGCTGATGTGTGGCGAAGCACCTGCAAGCCTTCTTTTGAATCGAGTGTGACAATCGAAAGCTCAGCATCCTCCTCCAGCTTGAAACTGAGATCAACAAGCTTGCCGTTGACCTGACCTGCAGCCGCCTTCTTTTGCAGACTGGAACTGATCGAACCAGCTGCTTCCTTGATTGTGATGCCTTTCGGATATTCCTTGATCTGTCCGTCCGCAAGCTGAATGTGTACATGTTTACTCATTTTAAAACACTCCTTATTCATTGTTGTATATAAAAAAACACACCCGTCCCGCAGATAGGGACGAGTGTGTAATTAACCCGTGGTTCCACCCAAGTTCCCGACAAACGCGATGTTGTCGGCTCGGTGCTGTAACGCAGCATAGACGGCATTGGATACTTCAGTTCCCCAATGCTGCTCCAAGGCGGTAAATGATATTCCTAAGCTGGGAAGCTCTCACCTTTTCTTCCCTCTCTGAAAACCGTAACTATCATTCATGTCCTTTTCATCGCATATATTCAATTCATAAAAAAACACACCCGTCCCGCAGATAGGGACGAGTGTGTGATTAACCCGTGGTTCCACCCAAGTTCCCGACGAACACGATGCTGTCGGCTCGGTGCTGTAACGCAGCATAGACGGCATTGGATACTTCAGTTCCCCAATGCTGCTCCAAGGCGGTAAATGATACTCCTAAGCTGGGAAGCTCTCACCTTTCCTTCCCTCTCTGAAAACCGTAACTATCATTCATGTCCTTTTCATTGCATGTATTCAATTCATATAAAAAAACACACCCATCCCTCTAAAAGGGACGAATGTGTTGATCATCCGTGGTTCCACCCAAATTCCCGATCAATTACACATGGTGATCGGCTTGAAGATGCTGTAACGCAGCATGACGGTATCAGATACTTGTTTTCCCCGATACGGCTCAAAGGCGGTAAGCTGCTTTCCCTGCGTTAGGAAGATTTCAGCTGTCCTTCCCTCTCTGGAAACCGTAAAAAGCATCTCGTGTCCTTGTCAGTGCCTGTTGGTTCAATAATTTTTTATATCTTACTATATATTCCCACAAAGTGCAATCAGTGATTTACATTTTTTTCTGACGCGGCAGTCCCGTTATGGGCAGCAAGAAACAGCCATACAAGCAATGCTGCGAGGCTGTATGCCGCTCCCATCATCAAAAACGTAAACCCGGCACCGGCATACCAAGTGGCGGACAGATGAATGATCACCCCGGTTATCGCTACGCCGACCAAAGCTCCGATTTGCCGGTTTGCATTTAACGCCGCACCGGCAATATTCGCATTCCTTTGCCCGGCAGCCTGCATGATCACAGTTGTCATGGCAGGAACTGTAATACCGGTACAGAGGTTCATGACAGACATCAAAACCGCCAGCTGCCAATAAGGAAAATCCGGAGAAATCAGCACAAACAACAGCAATGCAATGATACAGCTCACCGCCATTGAGACAAACATAAGCTGTCCGGCTTCAAATCGATTCGCCAGACGGGCAAACAGCAGATTGCCGATCACGAAGACCGCCATCATCGGCAGCAGCTCAACTCCGGCCATGAAGGAGTTTGCGCCTCCTGCTTCCTGCAAAAAAAGACTCAGCATAAACATGCCGCCAAAAAGAGCAAAGTTCAGCAAAAACCCGATAAATTGGGCCGCTGAGAAACGGCCGTTTTTATATAAGGACGCCGGCAGGATGGGTGTTTTCGCAGAAACTTCCCGCAACAAAAACAGCACAAATGCCAAAATCGCTGCAGTAAATGCTAGAAGAATCACAGGCGAGCGCCAGCCCGCTGAAGGGCCCTGTATCAATGCATAGGAAAAAAAGCCGAGAGCCATCATGCCAAGCAGATGCCCGGTGATGTTCATGCGGCCGGTTTTTCCCGGGACGCGGCTGAGAATTCGGTAAGCTGAAATGAGCGCAGCAGCCCCCAACGGCAAATTGATCAGAAAAATACTCTGCCAGCCCGCCAACTGTACCAGCACACCCCCGATAAAAGGCCCAAGGGCTGAAGCGGCGGAAACAAGCGCGGCCCACAGTCCAAACATTCTCGCCCGCACCCGATCATCAGGGTAAGAGGCAGCCAAAAGGCTGAGTGAGCTTGGCATAAACAAAGCTGCGCCAATTCCCTGTATAAGGCGTCCGGCAATCAGCATCTGCCCATTAAAGGATGCAGCGCATAGACAAGAGGCGAGAACAAAAACAGCTAAACCCAAGATATAGATCGTCTTCGATCCGAAACGGTCGGCCAAGGCTCCGCCCGCCAGCAGAAGCGACGCAAAAGTAAGAATGTACCCGTCCACAACCCACGTTACACCTGAAAGTGACATTGAAAGAGCGTTTTTCATATCCACCATCGCCACATTCACAACGGTTACATCAAGAGTAGCCATGAGAAAACCAAGAGCGAGCACGATCAGTACAGATATTCCTGTTGATGAATCTGTTTTGTGTAAAGATCCGCTGCTTTTCATTGCAATTGCCCTTTCATTTGCTCGTTTATCCAATCATCTATTTTTTCAAGATCATACAATTCCCCGACTCTGTCCATGACATGCTGCAAGGACTCTTCTCTCATGAGATTAGCCCATTTATCCTCGATTTCCGCCATGACTGTCTCCAGCACACAGTGACTTTCACCCTCGAATACAGATTGCAGCAGACCTTTTCCCTGATACATCGAACCTCTGCCTTCGACCGCTTGATAAATATCATAAAGCGTAATGTCCGCCAAAGGCTTTGTCAGGGTAAAACCGCCCTTCGTCCCTGGTAAGGATTCTGCCAAACCAGCTTGAACCAATGTTCTCATCAGCTTCTTCAAATAAGACGGAGACACGCGCAATCGCTGGCTTATTGTCTCTGACGTCAAAGAAGCCTGTACAGGCAGCCGTGACAGTAAAAGCAACACAGAAACCGCCTGCTCCATTCCAGATTTCATTTTCATCATACACACTCCTGATTCATTATGGATAACTATTATCCACAATAGATCCCTTAGCGGCTTTTGTCAATAAAAAAAGCAAAAGAAACGATTCATTTCTTTTGCTTGGTATGGTTAACAAATCTGCTTCAGTTCCTCTATGTATTGAAGCGCTTCGTCATATTCTTCATTTGTATATTTTTGCTTGCTTTTGATTGTAAAGACTTTTTCTTTCTTTTCCTCATCCTCAAGCCCGTCAAAGTAAAGGATCGTGGAAACCAGCTCTAAAAACCGTGATGAACGGCTGTTTACACTGTCGATATAGCCTTTCATATCCGGCATGTCCAGATCAGCATGGTCTAAAAATGCGGAGCCTGTCTCAGTAAGCGAATACCGGTATTGAAAGTAGCCGCCCTTTTTTTCCTTCACCTCATGCAGAAATCCAAGGTTGCACAGCTCTTCAATCTGGAGCGTCAGTTCCTCTGAATATGGTCCGTAAAAGTGAAAATCATATTTCTCATAGAAAGGAAACTGCATTTTCTTGGCGATATAAATCATTTTCTGCAGCTTCTTTCGCCCGATGATTTCTCCAGAATCCGAGAACACCTTCATCAGTTTTGCATGTTCTTTCAACAAATTCCCGACATCTCCTTTTTCCTTCTTTCCAATTTCTATGTCAGTCCCAGCAGCTGCCGGATTTTCATTTTCGCTTCCGGATGTTCAGAGCCGTCACAAATCAAGTCCTTTGGATAGTACAGCTTGTGGTCCGTCCGCCGTTTACCTGAGATGGATTCCACAATAGCCGACTGTCTGGACAGCTCTTTAATTTGGCCGTTTTGCGTCAAGAGATGGATCGGCAGACGCTCCTCTTCCTCTCCCGGCCGGTAAAAATCGTATGGCAGATCTGAAGAAGAATCAACGACCAAATAATAGCTCGGATCGATCCCCGCCTCTTTGAACAATGAAGTCAGCTCAAAATAAGCCGACATTTCTTCATTCGGATTGAATTCAACGTATTGGAACAGCTGGCGGTTAATGAATCTGCGGCACAAGTCGGATAAAATCGTGTCTTCTTCATCCTCCCAGGCTTGGAAGTAATACAAAATAATAGATTCATCCAGCTTTACATAATCCTCCAGTGTCAATTTCCCTTCAAAAATAGAATAGAAATGAACCGGAGCGTGAGTGAAGACATAGCCTTCATCGTGCAGCTGCTTCGCCCTGTGAAGAATCTTCGTTAAAATGACCTCTGCACTTCTGGTCACAGGATGGAAGTAGACCTGCCAGTACATTTGGTAACGGCTCATGATATAGTCTTCGACAGCGTGCATTCCGCTTTCTTTAATGACGATCTGATCCTCACGCGGCCGCATCACCCGAAGAATCCGCTCCATATCAAAATGGCCGTAGCTGACGCCCGTATAATATGCGTCACGCTGCAGGTAATCCATGCGGTCTGCGTCAATTTGACTCGAAATCAGGCTGACCACTTGCTTGTTTTTATATGTTTTGGCAATGACTTCAGCAACATCCTGAGGGAAACCCGGGCTCACCTTTCTGAGCACCTGATTAACCTCCGTGTCTCCCAAAATGATACCTCTTGTAAAATCCTCGTGGTCAAGGTGAAAGACCTTTTCAAATGAATGCGAGAACGGCCCGTGCCCGAGGTCATGAAGCAGCGCCGCGGCCAAACAGAGTTCGCGCTCACTGTCATCCCATTCAGGGCGGCCTTTAAAGACGTCATCAACCATTCTCCTGACAATTTCATAGACACCGAGAGAATGGTTGAACCGGCTGTGCTCAGCCCCATGGAACGTCAAATAGGTCGTGCCGAGCTGCTTAATTCTGCGGAGACGCTGAAATTCACGGGTTCCGATTAAATCCCATATCAGCTTGTCCCGAACATGAACATAGCGGTGCACCGGATCTTTAAACACTTTTTCTTCTGATAATTTTCCATTTGGATACGCCATCGTCATTCCCTCTTTTTTTTAGCCGTGTTTCTATTATATCGACTCTATTCTTTGAAAACATCCTTGAATTTGCCCGGCGATTTGTTCCATCTCCATGAAAAACACATCTTGTGAAGCAAAAAAGCCTGACCTGAGGGCCGAGGCTAAGAAAAAATATGTTTTTACTTTTTTATTTTCTTTTTTACTTTGTCAATTAGCTCATCCTCTGTCGGAGCTGACAGCGGGCGATTGTTCACAAAAGCAAATGATTTTTTCCGTCCGGGCCCGCAATAAGATTGGCATCCTACCTCAACCTTTGCGTCCGGGTCCACTTCTTTTAAACGCGGCAGCAATGTTTTGATATTAGTGGCTTGGCAATCATCACACACTCGAAATTCATTAGCCATGACGTACGCTTCCCTTCATTTCTATGTTCATCTATGTGAATAACCTAAAATCACGTTTCAAAAAAAAATCACATCACTCTTCATTTTACAAGGATTCGACTGTTCCTGCAAGCCGCTCCATCCTTCGTATCTCCTATTCTTTCAGCCAATTTGTATAAATATTTTCCAACCTGGACATTCTAATACCATGAAAAGAAAAATGGGAGTTGAGATAAATGACAAAACAACGACAAGACGCTTGGTCAGAAGAAAACGATCTGCTTTTAGCCGAAACAGTGCTTCGGCATGTGAGAGAGGGCAGCACTCAATTGAATGCCTTTGAAGAAGTCGGCGATAAATTAAACCGGACATCCGCAGCCTGCGGATTCAGATGGAACGCGGTGGTCCGCCATCAATATGAAAAAGCGCTTCAGCTTGCGAAGAAACAGCGAAAACAGCGGATGAGAGCGCTCGGAAACGGGCAGCCTGCGAAAAAAAGATTATTATATCAGCCTCCTGCCGTTGATCCTGAAATCATTCAAGAAACCGCTGCAGAGGAACCGGTCAAAACGGATGCTCCATCTGTCGAAAATGAGCAGCAGCCTTTAATGTCTGGCGAACATATGCCTTTTGTTGATGAAAGCTTTAAGGAAGAGTTAGCTAGTCTATCACACTTATTGTCTCCTCAAACGCCTGCAGCTGCGCCTGAGATGACGATGAATGATGTGATCCGCTTCCTGCAGAATTACGAAGGCAATAACGAGCAATCATCAGCATTAAAAATGGAAAACGAGCGTTTAAAGAAAGAAAATCAGGAATTGCAAAACAAAACAGAGCAGCTTGAGGCAGAAGTTCAAAAGCTTGAAAAAGACCAAAAAACGATCCAAGAAGATTATGAAACCTTAGTGAAAATTATGAACAGAGCCAGAAAGCTAGTTTTATTTGAAGAAGATGAACATGCCTCTCCGTCCTTCAAAATGGACCGGAACGGCAATTTAGAAAAATTAGCGGAATGACATAGAGAAATCCCAAAACGGGCAGCTGTTTTGGGATTTTCGCCATGTGCAAAATCCCCTTTTCTATTGAGAAAAGAGAATTTCCTCATTTTGCAGTTGGATCAGCTATTCTTGTAAAATGAGGCCAAGCTTATGTGAATCTATTAAGACATGTGGGCTACCTCGGCCGTTTTTTGTTTCCGAGGCGCAGCAGAAATGACCAAAAGCCCCAGCATCATAAGCGCAATGCCCAGCCACGAGGAAGGCGAAAGCATTTCCCCTATGAAAAACACGCCAAGCAATGAAGCCGTCAGCGGTTCAGCTAAAGACAGCGTGACCGCCGCCGAGGCCGGAACCCCGGTAAGCCCTTTCGCAAACAAAAAATATGCGGCACATGTTGCAATTAACCCGATGTAAAGGCTCGTTCCCAGTCCTCTAGGGGTCAATATCCACGAGATATCTGACTGCCATAGTAGCGGCGTCAGCAAGATGGCGCTGATCATAAAAACAACGGCGGAGGTCGCTCGCGGAGGCTGGGTTTTCATCATCGCTTTACTGATGAGCGTATAGCCCGCAAAAGAAGCGCCCGCTCCAAGCGCCATAAGAACACCAGCCACATCAATCCGAACATTGGAACTGTCGGAAAACAGAAGCCAGCAACCCGCTAAAGCCAGCACGGTCGCAATCCACCAGGAGTTTCGCGGGCGTTTCTTCAATACGGCCCACTCAAGGCTCCCGGCAATGATAGGCGCACTGCCGATAGCAATCACAGTTCCCACCGCAATTCCCGTTTCTTTAACAGCTGTGAAAAACAGCGGCTGGTAACACGCCATACAAACAGCAGCCGATAATACGAGCGGCCATGACCAATTTCTCACGTGAAGCTCCCGGCTGATCCAAACCGCAAGCAGCATGGCGCTTCCTCCTATTAATAACCTGAACGCTCCAAATGCCAGCGGTGTGGCGCTTTCTGGAGCCAACGCCTGAACGGTTCCCGTGGTCCCCCAGAAAAAAGCCGCAATCAATACAAAAAGGCTGTAAATATTCCCTTTCATCTGCCTCTCCCCTTTAATATGGATGCTGATGTCATTTTATCGTTTTTCTTTTTGTCACGGTTATCTGTATGTAAGAAGGATTTATCTGAAAATAAGATTATTGGGGTAAAATGCCGTTTGAGATAAAAAATGCATGCCGGCATATACAGCCGGCATGCGAAGAACGTTCACCCAAATACCTTTGCATTCCGTTCAGCCATCCGGACGAGGTTTTTCTCAAATTCCATTTCCTCATCAATGGACAGTCCCGCTGAGTATAGATGGGTGCTTAACGCTTTTAGTTCTGTCAGTAAAGCGAACATTAAGTCTTGTACGGAGATGTCTGTTTGCAGAAGCTCACTTAAGGACGCCATCGTTTCCGGACGTATATCCGGATAGACGCCTTTTTTATCATTTTGTTTGTCTTTCAGCGCCGCTAGGTAGAATCGTCTGATCAAGTCGGCCCTTTCACTGCCGCTTTTATCCGCACAGAGATAAATTTGAACAGCGACTCCGCCGCGAACGCGTCTCTGGGAGATGCCGGCGAACTTTTTGCCATTTATGCTGAGGTCATAGCTGCCGGGACAATAAGACCCTTCAATTTCATAGGCTTCGATCTTTGCGTTGTACGGTCTCAGCATTCGTCTCATCAGCTCGACCATCGCTTCATATCCTTTGTCTATATCGATGCCTTTCTTTTCGTCCTCGAATATGAGAGAGATATTTAAAACACCTTCATCCAATACGACAGCAAGACCGCCAGAATTGCGTACGATCACACGGTATCCTTCGCTCTCCAGCAAGGAAATGCCATCCTGCAAAAACGGGAGGCGTGTATCCTGTATCCCAAGGACAATCGTATCGTGGTGCACCCATGAGCGCGCTGTCGCCGGCGACACGCCTTTTCCGACAGACATGCACAGCGTATCATCCATTGCGAAGGATTGCTTCGCATCAAATAAAGGGCCGAGACTGGATTGGTCAATGACTCTCCATTTCGGCTGCATCAGTAAATCAATCGGTTGGTTTGCCATCTATGTAAAACCCTTTCATGTTAGGCTTATGAACAAAAACTATTATATCATTTCAGTCGCTGCGATTGATAATTGCTTTTCAGCATCGTAATAAAAATTTCTTTATTTTTGGTATTCTCCATGAGAGGAGAATGGATGTAAGACAGTTTGCGCTTTAACGAGAAATCTTTAATATGCAGAATTGAAATGTCGCGGTGGATCAAATCCTTATGGAGCACGCTTCTGGATAGAACCGAGAGTCCCATGCCGCTGATCACCGCTTCCTTTACACCTTGGTTGCTGCTGATGGTGAACATTGATTTCGGCCGAAGTCCATTTGAACTGAGCACATGATCGAGATATTCTCTCGTCCCGGAGCCTTTCTCTCTTGTCACCCACGCTTCGTTTTGCAAGTCGCTGATCGAAATATCTCTCCGTCCGGCCAGCGGGTGCTGATTTGGAGCGGCAATGCACATTTCATCCTCCATGAACGGCTCAATTTCCAGCTCATTCTCGTTTGTATGTCCTTCGATCAGCCCGATATCAGCCTGAAGCATCCGCACACGCTCGCTGACCTCCTCTGTATTGCCAATCATGACATCGAGATTCAGCTCTGGATACAGCTTTTGCAGCTGGGCCAATAGCGGCGGAAGAATATACTCTCCGATTGTAAAGCTTGCAGCGATTTTCAATTCACCCTTCACATAGTGATGATGCGCATAGATTTCAGCCTTGGCTTGTTCGTAGAGAAACACCATTTGCTTTGCTCTTTGATATAAAATGTCTCCTGTAGGCGTTGTCGTAAAGTGTTTTGGCGACCTGTTCAGAAGAGCCGTTTGAAATTCTTTCTCAAGATTTTTGATATGCAGACTGACGCTGGGCTGGGAGATCATCAGCTTTTCCGCCGCTTTTGTGAAGTTTTTTTCTTCTACCACCGCTATAAACGTTTTCAGCACGTCGTAATACAAAAACCCCACCCCTGTCATTAATGAAATATATGGTTATGATTAGTTTTCTTTATTGTACTCATATCATCCGTCTTGGTAAAGAAGGCTATACGGAAGCACAAAAAAGGCAGCCCTCAGTCGAGAGCTGCCATCGTCTTCATTTTTATTACAGTGCTTGCGCCGCTGTAATTAATGCGAGATTGTAAACATCTTCAGCGTTACATCCTCTTGAAAGGTCGTTTACAGGCATATTTAAGCCTTGCAGGATTGGTCCTACAGCTTCAAAGTTGCCCAAACGCTGAGCGATTTTATAGCCGATGTTTCCTGCTTCAAGGCTTGGGAAAACGAATACGTTAGCGTCCCCTTTGATTTCGGAATCCGGCGCTTTTTTCTCAGCTACAGATGGAACAAATGCAGCATCAAATTGGAATTCGCCGTCAAGTGTCAGTTCAGGCGCTTTTTCTTTCGCGATTTTCACTGCATCCGCTACTTTTTCGGTTTCATCAGATTTTGCTGAGCCTTTTGTAGAGAAGCTGAGCATTGCCACGCGAGGCTCAATGTCGAACATTTTTGCCGTATTGGCACTTTCGATCGCAATCTCGGCAAGATCTTGGCTGTCAGGCGCAATGTTGATCGCGCAATCTGCGAATACGTATTGCTCTTCTCCGCGAGCCATGATGAACACGCCGGAAGTCTTTTTCACGCCTTCTTTTGTTTTGATGATTTGAAGAGCCGGGCGGACAGTGTCAGCAGTTGAGTGAGCCGCTCCGCTTACGAGTCCGTCTGCAAGGCCTTTATACACCAGCATTGTACCGAAGTAGTTCTCGTCTAATAACGCTTTGCGAGCCTGTTCTTCTGTCGCTTTGCCTTTGCGGCGTTCTACAAATGCTTGTACAAGGTCTTCCATGCCTTCATATGTATGAGGATCATAAATCTTAACGCCGTCCAGCGTAAGGTTCAATTCTTTTGCTTTTGCTTGGATCTCATTTTCATTGCCGATCACAATCGGATTCAGCACTTTGTTTCCTGCAAGCTTGCTGACCGCTTCTAAAATACGCTCGTCTAAGCCTTCAGGAAATACAATTTTAACGTCTTTTCCAGCTACTTTTTCTTGCACTGTTGAAAATAAATCTGCCACAATAAAACCTCCTCAAAAAGTTACAAAAACGCTTTCTTTTACTAGCATACTCTTCTTCCAATCAAATTCAAACAGCCAACTTTCATTATAGCGCTTTCATAAAAAAATCTTATTTTTCTAACTAATTTAAGTGACTCAATCTTCCCTTATAGGTTCTTCTATTTTGATGGAGTTATACGGAAGGGATGTTCAAGGTTTCTACACAGTAGAATCGGATAAACTATGGTATAGTGAAGGCAATCATGAAAAGATAATGGGAGTGAAGATAAATGAGTGAACAGCAAATGACGAATGAAGCTGCAAAAACGCTTGACGGCTGGTATGCGCTTCATGATTTCCGCACAATGGATTGGACTTCTTGGAAGCTTCTGTCCAGTGATGAGCGCCAATCTATCATACATGAATTCACCGGGTTGCTTGAAAAATGGGGCGTAGCCCAAAAAGAAGGAAAAGGATCCCAAACTCTTTACAGCATCGTCGGCCAAAAAGCTGATTTTATGCTGATGATCCTTCGTCCTACAATGGAAGAATTAAATCAAATTGAGCTCGAATTCAACAAATCAAGACTTGCTGAGTTCACCATGCCGGCATACTCCTACGTATCAGTGGTAGAGCTGAGCAACTACTTGGCAAGCGGTGACGGCGATCCTTACGAAAATCCGCATGTGCGCGCACGCCTTTACCCTGAACTGCCGGAATCTAAATATGTATGCTTCTATCCAATGGATAAAAGAAGATCCGGCAACGACAACTGGTATATGCTTTCAATGGAAGAACGCAGAAACTTGATGAGAAGCCACGGTTTAATCGGCCGCAGCTATGCGGGCAAAGTCAAACAGATCATCACCGGCTCTGTCGGCTTTGACGATTACGAGTGGGGCGTTACATTATTCAGCGATGATGTCCTTCAATTCAAGAAGCTTGTGTATGAAATGCGTTTTGACGAAGTCAGCGCTCGCTATGGCGAATTTGGTTCGTTCTTTGTCGGCAATCACCTTTCGCTTGATACACTTCCTCAATTCCTATATGTATAATATCCCCTCCCGCCCTATCCGGCGGGAGTTTTTCAATCCACCTTTATCAGAATTTAAATAAAATTTGCTATTTTCTTCGTTTTTTCTTACGATGTAGATAATAATCCAATTTTTTCAAAGGGGTGCAGTGATTTGTCAAAACGAACCGCATTTGTTATGGGAGCCAGTCAAGGGATCGGGAAAGCAATCGCTCTGAAATTAGCAGACCAGCATTTTTCCCTCGTCATTAATTCGCGAAATTTGGATAATATTGAATCTGTCAAAGAAGACATTTTAGCCAAGCATCCTGAGGCGAGCGTCATTGTCCTTGCGGGGGATATGTCTGACCAGCATACGAGAGCGGGCATTTTTCAGGCAATCGAATCTCAATGCGGACGGCTTGATGTTCTGATTAATAATATCCCGGGCGGCGCGCCTGACACATTTGATAACTGCAATATAGACGATATGACGGCCACGTTCACTCAAAAGACCGTTGCCTATATTGACGCAATCAAGCGCGCTTCCTCACTGATGAAACAAAACGAGTTTGGCAGAATCATCAACATTGTCGGAAATCTGTGGAAAGAACCCGGCGCCAACATGTTCACAAACAGTATGATGAATGCCGCTTTAATTAACGCCAGTAAAAATATTTCCATCCAGCTTGCTCCTCACAACATTACTGTCAACTGTCTGAATCCTGGTTTTATCGCTACGGACCGTTATCATCAATTTGTGGAAAATGTGATGAAAAAAAACAGCATATCCAAACAGGAAGCAGAGGAACAGATCGCTTCCGGGATTCCGATGAAACGGGTCGGATCAGCCGAAGAAACCGCAGCGCTCGCCGCGTTTCTTGCTTCTGAGGAAGCCTCCTACATCACAGGACAGCAAATTTCTGCTGATGGCGGCAGCATGAAAAGCATATAAAAAACATCCCGCTTTTTAGCGGGATGTTTCTTGTAATGACCCGAACGGCAGGTTCAGCTTTTGAATCCGCATGACAAATTCCCTCAGATCCTCCTGCTTCGACACCATTGATATTCTGACATGTCTTTTTCCGTTGCTTCCGAAAATTTCGCCCGGTGTGACTACGACATGGGCATGCTCCAGCAAGTAATCGGAAAATTGGTGAGATGTCTCAAACGTATTCGGAATTTCTGCCCATACGTAAAAGGTTCCTTTTGGCTTTTCCATCTTCCAGCCCAATTCCTTTTCGCAAAGCGCCGTAAAAAAGTCAATTCGTTCCTTATAAATTCGTTTCAACGATTCCGTTTGCTCCGGATCTCCGGAAAGCGCCGCACTCGCCGCCTGCTGCAGCCCGCCGAACATGCCGACAAATACATGATCCTGAAATTCATTGACGGCTTGAATGATCTTTTCATTCCCAACCGCAAACGCCATTCTCCAGCCGGCCATATTAAATGTTTTTGAAAATGAATAAAGCTCTGCTCCGACAGCCTTGGCATCCTCTGCCTCTAGAAAGCTTGCCGGTTTTTGATCGAATTCAAACGCCCCGTATGCAAAATCATGAATCAAATGGATATGATGCTCTTTCGCAAAAGCAGCCGCTTTTGCATAAAAAGCCGCATCGGCCACAGCTCCAGTGGGGTTATTTGGATAGTTTAAAAACATGAGCTTCGCTTTTTCCAGCACGGCAGGATCAATCTTTTCAAAATCCGGCAGATAGCCATTTTCCTCATACAGCGGCATTTCGTGAAGCTCAGCCCGCGCCATCGTAATCCCTGATAAGTATTCAGGGTAGCCCGGATTCGGAACCAAGGCGATGTCTCCCGGATTGAGCAGGCATTGTGTCAGCACATACAAGCCGGCTTTCCCGCCCCCGAAAAGCGCAACTTCTGTTTCAGGATTGACTGACACCCCATATTCTCTTTTATAGAAAGCAGCGATGGCTTCCTTCAAAAAAGGATAACCTCTGAATGGGCCGTATCCGTGAAACGAAGGGTTTAGAGACGCCTCCCGCAAAGCCTCCACAATATGCGGCGGAGTGGGAAGGTCAGGGTTCCCCTGTCCGAGATTAATGATATGGGCCCCCGTTTTTTCCAATTCCTTTACCTTTTGAAAAACGAGAGAAAACTCCTGCCTTGGAAGTGTCTTGATGACATCGGACGGTGTTATTTCCATCTAAAAGACTCCTTTTTGCTCCGTTTTGTTATCCCGTTCCAAAAACGATTTGTTGACGAGCTTCGTATGCAGAAACAATCCGCATACAATCACAACAATCAGCCCCATAATGACCGGAGCGCTTAAGACGTTGATGAACATTGAACCAACAGAAATGCATAATCCGATAGACGCTTCAGCCACCGAAAAAATGCGCCCTTGAATCTGGTTTGCCGCATTTTCCTGAACCTTCACTTTTGCAAGCACTTCCCCGTATTCCATCGCGATGAAAAAGAGGATCGCCGCGATGATAGAAACAGCGAATATCGGCGTGAATAAAAACAGCGCCAGCGAAACAATCGATAAAACGGTAAAGTACGTCAGGCCTCTATTGTTGTTAAAGCCCCATTTGCTGACAAGCGCCGCTCCGATAAAGCCGCCGAAGCCGATGCAGAATGTGAGGATAAAGTTGCCGATCTCCCCATCACCAAGAAAGCGGCTGACAATCGGAAAATAGCTGTACACAATTCCCCACAGCACAGCCATTGTAATCATCGTAAACATGGCGTTTAATACGAATGCATTGCTTTTGATTTCCTTGAGTCCTTCCTTAAAAGACTGAAAGGCCTCTTTTATGTTTTCAGATTGAATCGGCACAAATTGCAGCTTGATACGGCTGATAAAAAATGCCGAAACCAGGTATGTCACACCGTTAAAGGCAACAGCCAGCTCCACAGATCCGCCTAAAAGAAAGAGCCCTCCGGCAGCCGCCCCGACGATAATGGAAATGGTTGTCGCTTTTGCAAATAACGTGTTGATGCTTTTAATATCTGATTCCAAGGACGACATGACAGCGAGACGGGCGGGATTAAAAAACACGCCGCTCCCATAAGAAATAAACAGCAAGGCCAGAAAAATCAGCGGATACTCGCCTTTTGGAAGAAATGTGAGCCCCAAAAAGATGATGCCTCTGATGATATCCGTCCACAGCATGATCTTAATTCTGTCTAACCGGTCAACCAGAACCCCCAAAAACGGCTGAAACACCATTGGAATGCTTCTGACCACGATGACCCCGGACGTCACCCAATAATCGTGATAATATGTAGACAAAATAAGCAGGGCAGGGAGAACACAATAGTCTCCCATGAACGATAGCGCCTGCCCGTAAAGCAAGTATTTAGAGTTGGGTTTCAGCTGTTTCATACTGGCAGCACATACTTTGCCGTCAGCTTTGCATGCTGCTGAATTTGCCTGATTGATTCAGCCACATCCTGTGAATTGCTGCCTTTCAGTTCAAATGCAGCGATGGAGTTGAAAGCTTCGAACAGTGTCAAATCAACTGAAGTTCCTGGCGCTGCGGCCGAAAAAGCAACGATTTCAGTATCCCCTTTTAAAAGCCCGTCCGGAATATCGATCGCTTCAATGACCAAATCCTCAGCAGTTTCAGGAATTTGGCCGTTTTGTTTAAAATGCTGCGGGTACAAATGGCAGTCGGCAACATAGTAAGGCTCTTGATCCAATAATCCGTCCGGCAGATCGGCGTCTTTTCCGAAGCAGAGGACATCTAATAATAATTGCGCCATATCAAGGCCGAAGACCTTTTTAATATTAGGGATCATATTCCAGCCTGCGAATCTGGCTGCCGACTCTATTAAACCCGGTTCTCTGTTTTTCATTAGCTTGATCTCTGTATGTGTTGCGCAATTTTGCAGGCCAAGCCCTTCATTTGCCTTTTTGGCGGCTTCGACAATTTTCTTTTTCGCCTCTTCATCCAGAATGGACGGCGTAATGTGGGATGTTTCTGTAAATCCGATTTGCGGCGTTTTGTCATGAATGGCAATCGGGAAATACTCACCGTCAGCCATGATGCCTTCGATGCTGATATAGTCGGAGTACCCTTCTGTTTGATACCAATCTCCATACTCACCCTGTAAAAATTCTTCAGCGATAAACGGCGCTTCAAACGTGACCGCCTTTGGCACGTTAATCGACTTCAGGTAGTCATTGACTCTGTTAAATTCATCTTCTGCCGTCTCAGTGTCCGTAATCAGCGTGACGCCGATTGAACTCGCTAAGTATGTAGGCTTTAAAATAAGAGGTGTGCCGATCTCTTCAAGTGCGGCACGGAAATCCTCAAGAGTTGTGACACGTTTGTTTTTGATTGATTTGACTCCAGCCTTATTAAAAGCGTCTCTCATTTTATTTTTATCTCTGGCATTTTCGGCTGCCTGCACGCCGGCACCTCTCAGGCCCAGACGTTCACAGGCTTTCGCCATCGGGGCAATGAATAATTCATTGTTTGTTGTGATGGCATCCACCCCGAACATTTCGGCAACCTTGACGATTTGCTCGACAACCTCTTCTTCTGGCTTGTCATGATCCTCATGCGCCCAGTAAATGGAATCAGGATGCTCAAAATCAGCTAAACTCTTAAAATAGTCTTTATCTTTTATGACCGCGACCGAGTATTTTTCAATCAATGCTGCATGAGAGGCTGTAATTGCAAAAGGCCTTGGAATAAAGCTGACCAGGTTATATTTTTCAGCAGCGCTTTTATAAAACATGTGCGGCGGGCAGCCTCCAAGATCAGCAATGACCAATACTGTTTTTCTCTCCATATGTAAAACACTCCTTCTCTATTGTGCGGTGTATCCTCCGTCTGCGGTGATGGCGCTTCCGGTCATATAGCTTGATAAATCCGAGGCTAAAAACAGCATCACATTTGCGATTTCTTCAGGTTTTCCAAGCCTCAGCAGCGGATTTACCTTCGCCTTTTCTTTTTTGATCTCTTCAAGTGTGCCTTCATTATTTTCAAGGAATGATTTTTCATTCAGCGGTGTGTCGATAATCCCTGGGCATACGCAGTTGACGCGAATTTGATGCTTCGCATAATCAACGGCCATTGATTTAGTCAGCTGCAAAACGCCGCCTTTGCTGGCATTATAGGCAGGAATATCAGGCCATGCCACGAGTCCGCCGACTGAGCATGTATTAATGATGTTGCCCTTGCCGGCAGCCAGCATATGCTTGAGTGCGTGTTTGCTCATTAAAAACGTGCCGGTCAAATTGACTTGCAGCACCTTGTTCCAATCGCTGAGCTCCATCTCGTGAATGGGCGCCACGATTTCGATGCCTGCATTATTAATCAATACATCCAGCCCGCCAAATGTATCGACCGCCGATTCAACAGCGTGTTGACAGGCAGCTTCGTCTGTAATGTCCGTTTGCACAAAGTGCAGCCTGTCATTATTTTCTTTCCGTACCATTGCTTCTCCCTGCTTCTCGTCAATATCAGCCACAACCACATTGGCCTGCTGGTTCAAAAAAGCCTGAACCGCAGCATAACCGATCCCTGATGCGCCTCCTGTTATGAGGACGGTTTTATCGGTGAGGTTCATGATCATTCATCCGCCTTCATTTTTTTTGCTTTTGCCCTGTTATAGCGCGGCGGGAAGAAGATATTAATCGATTTTGATTCTTTTTCTGAACGGTTGATGGCACCATGATCTTCGCGAGGCTCACAGAAATAGGCTGTGCCGAATTTCATCTCGACTGTGCAGCCTTCGACCGTCATGTCATAGCCGCCGCCGATGCAGATGCCGATTTGTTCATTCCGATGTTTATGGAAAGGCATTTCCCCGCCGTTTCCAGGGATTTTGGCAAGCATAATTTCTACCCAATCCTCAACAAAAAACGTGACTTCCATGCCCGGCAGCAGGTCTCTTGTTTTGAAAATATCCAAAAAGTAGTCCTCAGGACTTGTATATGTTTCATCAGCTTTCAGCCGCTTGATATCAATAGCAATCACTTCTTGGTCTGTGTCGTTTCTTGCCCCGTGAGGCACATGCGGCGGCGCGATATAGGCAGATTCCAAGGCTGTCATTTTTCTTGTCACATCTCCGACAGTCATCATCAGCTCGCCGGAAACGACCATGCCGATTTGGACCTCCTTATGCTGATGGGGTTCAACATTGGTATGCGGCGGGACGTAAGACATTAATACTTCAGTATCCCCTCGTACGGTTGAATACTGTCTCACTCCGTTTTCCCATTCAATTAATTTCGGAGTCGGGAAATAAAGCTCCTGCATATCTTCTTTAGTTTTCATCATCAACGTCTCCTTTTCCAAATAATGACCAGCTCATTGGAATGCTTTTGAATGTTTTCACAAAGGTTAGCCCGTACTTTTGCCGTGCAAGCTCATTGGTTAAGGCAATATCATACAAGCCTTCTTTTACTTTTCTTGCAGCTTGGCTGGTCGAATTGACCAGTTTGAAACGTACATCTTTGCGGGTAAAATATTTGATTAAATTAATAGGTGATGGATGTGAAACAACAACAGATGTATCAAGCATATCGTCTCTGAATTCAAAGTCAGGACGAACAGCCAGGCCGTACATCGGTGTATCGCACCTGAAGATCTGCAATAGCTGCAAATCCGGCCTCATGTAGAAATGCTTAATGCCGTCGTAAGCGTGTGGGACGATGGTATATTCCAGCGGGCTTTGGAGTGTCCTTTCAATGCATGATTCAAAAGTATCATGCAAGGACAATTTACTGTTCAGCCCTTGTAGAAGAGTAAAATTGGAAATGAAATGCTTTGCTGCGTACTCACTGCTTGTCCCCTCAGGGCCGAGCGTGTTGACTGTAATGAGTTTGGATAGTGAATCAGTTCTTTTTTTTGTCTGAATGCTATTATCCAATATAATCATGAGCACCAACCAATCTTTTAAAATTTTAAGTAAATTTTATCCAGCGGCAATTGAACTGTCAATGTTTTTTGAAAATATTGATAATTATTCCCATACAAACAAAAAAACCCTTAACAAAGGGTTTTTAATTATAGGAAATTAGAAACTTTGTTTATTGAGATAAGGACTGATCGGCCTTCTGCTCATGCTTGCCGTATTTTTTATATGCGAATACACTGAGCACACAACCGAGCACTGTGATGGCGGCGCAAATCAATCCGACGGCTGCATAGCCATATGCCACATATACAGGTCCCATCAAAGCAGATCCTAATGTCACGGCCAGATTAGAGGCGAGACTGTAAAACGCCATGATTTTTCCGCGATGACGCTCTGAGCAGTCACTCAAAATGGTGCTGAGCAGCGTCACCGTCAAGCTTTGCATTAATCCCCATATAAATAGGCTGGCAATTAACAGAAACATTGACGCCGGCGCATATGGTAAACATGCCAGCAAAACGCTGATGACCCCCAGCGCAATCAATAGGGAGCGCATTTTTCCGATGCGGTCGGCTATCTTTCCTGTAATTACACTCATGGAAAATCCAATTCCGTAAATCATGATAAATAAGCCCGCAGCTGTGTTTCCTCCGGTAAAAACGTCCTGAAGATAGGTGCCTAAAAAGGAATACATACCGTAAAATCCAATCATATTACAAAAGGTAATCGTGATATAAACAGGTACACGCGGGACTTTCAGCGCATCCCGGAATGTTCCTGCCGGCTCTTCTTTTTCTGCCTTGCCGCTTATTTGATGCTGGGCATGACGGCGCATTTCAAGAAGAATCAGCAGGACGACGAAAGCGCCCATCAAGGCGAAAATCCAAAATGTCCATCTCCAATGCAGGACGCCGCCGATAAATGATCCGAGCGGCACTCCAAAAATCAGCGCCAGTGACCAGCTTGAAACGATCAGCCCCATCACCTTGCCCCGGTATGTATAAGGAACACGATCACCGACAACGGCGTAAGCGGTCGGCACAAACGCTCCCGCAGCCAATCCCGAAAGCGCCCGGCCTAAAAAGAAGAAAAAGATATTTTGACTCAAAGCGCATATCACTGTTCCTATGATAAAGATCATAAGCCCGGCCAATAAACTCAGTTCTCTGGAGTATTTATCGCCTAATGGAACCAAAAGCGGCGCACCGATAAAAATCATAATGCCATAAATACTGATAGATAATGCAAGGACACTGACATCTGAGCTGAAGGCTTTTGCTAAATCCGGCAGCAGCGGGGAGATCACAAGCTCTTCAGATCCGGCCGCAAATACCCCCATCGTTAATGCCAGTGCTAACAATAGCGGAAAATGATGTTTTGTTTTGATGTCATTGTTTTGATTGCTGTTCATTCTTTGTCAAACACCTCTTCCATAATCTTCTTATCATAAAGTTGTATTATAGTTTAGCATTGTTTTTTCATTATTTACAATTCGAACGATATCTTTATATCTTTTATTATTTTCATTTAAATCCCATTATACATTTATATATTTCATTCTAAAAATACACGGGGGGTGTAACGCGTAAAAAAGCTCTCCGGTCTCCCCGGAGAGCTTTTTCTATTGCGCCTCTGCCTGCTCTTTTTCTGCCGGTTCATGATTGATGCGCTTTTTGATGCTCAGATGATAGTACGCATAGCAGAAAATAATGATCGGCACACCGCAGTACAAGCCGATTCTTTGATCCGGAATAAAAATAAGGCTGATCAACACGCAGCCATATAAACAAAATCCGAGAATCGGGACTAGCGGATAAAGCGGCGTTCTGAACTCCAGATCATTCACATTTCCGCCTTCAGCGAGGAAACGTCTGCGAAAGAAAAATTGCGACGCACAAATAGACATCCACGCGACAACTGTCACCATGCCCGAGATTGAGATACACCATAAATACACTGTTTCTGCGGCCATGACACTTGTCAGCAGCGAGCAGCCGGAAATGCCGAGCGTAATCAGCAGGGCATTCATCGGCACGCCTTTTTTTGTCAGTCTGGTGAGAAAGGAGGGACCCATTTGATTTGATGAAAGTGACCACATCATGCGCGACGCCGCATACAAACCCGAATTGGCAACAGATAAAATCGCCGTTAAGATGACAAAGTTCATAATATCTGCCGAAAATGGGATGCCGATTTGATCGAGCACCGCTACAAACGGGCTTTCAATGACTCCCGCCGTTTTGTACGGAAGGATGGCAACCAAGACGAACATTGCCAGCACAAAGAAAAACAGCGTGCGCCAAATGACATTCCGAATGGACTTTGGCAGTGTTTTTTCCGGACTTTCACTTTCCCCTGCCGCAATGCCGACAAGCTCCGTCCCCTGAAAGGAGAAATTCACCATGACCAGCGTAAACATAACTGCCAGCACCCCATTAGGGAAAAGTCCCCTGTCAGTCATAAAGTTAGACAAAAAGGGTGTTTCGTGTCCGCCTTTAAAGTCAATCAGGCCAAACACAGCGGCTCCGCCAATCACGATAAATAATATGATCGCCGTCACTTTAATGCTTGAGAACCAAAATTCCATTTCTGCAAAGCTTCTGACAGACAGTGCATTAATCAAAAAGATGACGATGCCAAACACGAGACACCATATCCAAATCGGAACGGAGGGCAGCCACCTTTGCATCAAAATGCCTGCTGACGTCAGCTCCAAACCTACTGTATTCGCCCAGCTGAACCAATACAGCCAGCCGATCATAAAGCCTGTCGACGGTCCCAGAAATTTAGTGGCGTAGGCCTGAAACGATCCGGCCACCGGCATGGCAACAGCCAATTCTCCTAAACAAAGCATAACGAGATACATTAAAAATCCGCCGATGATATACGCGGCAATGGCGCCGAGCGGTCCCGCCTGGCTAATGGTAAAGCCGGAGCCTAGAAACAGCCCTGTGCCAATCACCCCTCCCAAAGCAATCATAAACAAATGCCTGCTTTTCATACTGCGCTGCAATTCATTTTTATGATTCTGCATCATCCTTCCCCCTTTGATTCTTTTGCCGTGATGGTCATCCGGTAGCTTTGCAAAAGATGGACGGTGGTTTGCTGTATGAGGAGAGGCAATACATGAAATGTGTACGGTTTATAGACTCGTTCCGTCCATTTATGGCCGTCTTTTCCATACACGCCCATATTGATGGATGGAATATTCAGCTTGCGTATGTCTTTGAACGGAATGGTCCCAATCATATTCCACCCAGGGAAGTTTCTGATAAAAGAATCAATTTCGCCATCGGTTTCGTGCAGCGATAAGAAACTGCCGTCTGCCAAGTAGGGGAAAAACTTTTTGAAGACAAATGTTTCGCCTGTCGATTCAGCGGTTTTGTCAGCCGCTTCTTTAATCACATGCTGCAAAAGCTGATCTCTTGCGCTATCTTCTTTCAAATAGTTATGCGGCAGGTAAGGAGGTGCGTAAAATAGAATGACTTTTGCGCCTTGATCGGGGTCAAGCTTTTGAAGCTCTTCGATTGCCTGAAAGCATCTCATACGAAGTTCAAGGTGCTCGTTGGCTTTGAATGTCTGCTCAATACACTGTTCGGGATCTATTCCCCGGTTTCTCAGCTTTTCTAAGTATTGCTCCAGACTATACACTTGGATGCCCCATGATAAATGTTTCTTTGGCAGGTTGGCTCTTTTTGCATATTCTTCGTAATAGTCTGATAATTTTTGTTCTGTTTCCCGGCATGCTTCCTCAGTGACTTCAATAAGCAAATCCATCATTTCTTTTGCTGTTCTTTCATAAATAAAACAATTGAAATACAAGCTTGTGCTGACAGCCGTTTGCACATTATAGGATTCCTTGTTATCACGCTGATACAAACAGGATGGGGGCAGAACCAACTCCCCTTCAACCTTTTCCGCCAGATGAATATTATTGTGGAGACGGCTTGTGATTTCAGCTGAAATTAAATTCGGGTCAATCCCTGCCAGTGTATCGCCAACATGGACTTCACGACCGTAAATGTAAAAGCACGGCAGCAGTTTTCCCGCGGCTCCTGTATAGATATATCTTGTCTGATCACCATCGTAAAGCGGGGTAATAAAATCTGTATTAATGGCAGCCAGATAGTGAAGCTGTTTTTCTTTTTTTAGCCGGTTCAGCTCTGAAATGCTGGCGAGAATGCCCGAATGCTGGCTCTCCTCATCGGGATTGGCCATAAACAATACATTTCCCGGCAATGTCTCAAGGTTCTCCGAAAAATGCAGGAGATTGGCTAAATGCACGGCGATGCCGCTTTGCATATCGACAGATCCTCTTCCGAACATCCAATCGCCTGATTTGGCATCCCGCTGAACATCCTGATCGAACTCATAGCGGCTGAAATACTCGGCCAATTTCTCACAATCAAAAGCGATATCCTTTAAAGGGCCGAAATCTTCAATTCCGACTGTATCCAGATGGGCATGGTAAATGACTGTATTTCGGCTTTCTCCACGTCCTTCAATAAACGCAAAAATATTTTTGCGATTGTATGGGTCATTGGGAATGGCCTGTTCCCACACATGACTGGGGTGTTCCTGAAAATAAGGATAGCTTGTGATCACTTCTTTGATGAAATCCGCTTTTGTCCCTTCTCCAACGGTGCCGTTCACACTGCTGAGGCTGACCAGAGATGCTGTAAGCGCCTCCACTCTTTCAGCCGGATTCATGTGACTGATTTTTGTATACTGCATAAATTGCCCTCCTGATCAAACAGTTGAAATCGTGCGATTCGTTCAAGAATCGCACGATTTGATTTCTCTCAAATCAAAAAGCTTCGGACGTTGTTTTGGCTTGCATATGAAGAATTAAGTAATCGGGACCGCCTGCTTTTGAGTCTGTTCCAGACATATTAAAACCGCCGAACGGCTGATAGCCGACAATCGCTCCGGTGCAGCCTCTGTTGAAGTATAGGTTTCCGACATGGAAATCCTCGCGCGCCCGTTCAATGTGCGCACGGTTTTTCGTCAGAAGCGCGCCTGTTAATCCGTATTCCGTGTTGTTGGCAATCTCCAGCATATGATCGAAATCACGCGCTTTGCAAATCGCAACAACCGGGCCGAAAATTTCTTCCTGCATTAAGCGCGCGTTTTCATCAACATCTGCAAAGATCGTCGGCTGAATAAAGTAGCCTTTTGAATCATCGCCCTCTCCGCCGGCCAATAGCTTGCCTTCAGATTTGCCGATTTCAATGTATTTCATCACTTTGTTGTAGGATGCTTCATGAATCACGGGACCCATATACGTATCAGGATCTTCTGGATTGCCGACAGTCAGCGTTTTTGTCAGCGCTACAGCTTTTTTCACCACTTCATCATAAACATCCTGATGGATAACCGCGCGGGAGCCCGCAGAACACTTCTGTCCTGAATATCCAAATGCTGAGTACACGATAGAGGATGCAGCAAGGTCAAGATCGGCGTCCTTGTCGACAAGCACTGTGTCTTTTCCGCCCATCTCAGCAATTACCCGTTTGAGCCATTTTTGGCCCGGCTGCACTTTGGCGGCTCGCTCATAAATCCGGCAGCCGACTGCACGGGAACCTGTAAATGAGACAAACCGTGTCTTCGGATGCTCAACTAAGAAATCACCGATCTCCGCTCCATCTCCCGGAATGTAATTCAGAACGCCGTTTGGCAGGCCCGCTTCCTCCATGACCTCGACAAATTTTGCTGCCACTACCGGTGCTGCGTCAGCCGGTTTTAAGAGAATCGTATTTCCTGTCACAATCGCTGCCGCCGCTGTTCCCGCCATAATCGCAAGCGGGAAGTTAAATGGAGAAATGACGATGCCGACGCCAAGCGCTTCGTAATGATATTGATTGAACTCGCCAGCACGGCTCTTCACCGGAGCCCCTTCCTTGAGCTTTAACATTTGGCGCGCGTAGAACTCTAAAAAGTCTATCGCTTCAGCCGTGTCCGCATCTGCTTCCTTCCACGGTTTTCCCGCTTCCTTCACAAGATAGCTTGAAAATTCATGCTTTCTTCTGCGCAAAATAGCCGCTGCCTTAAAGAGAATATTCGCGCGGTGCTCCGGTCTTTGTTTTTTCCAGGAATCAAATGCCTGCAATGCGGCTTGCATCGCTTTTTCAGCAAGCTCTTGATCCGCTGTAGACGCGTACCCAATCACCTCTTCTTTGTTAGCCGGGTTAATAGAGATGATTTTGCGGTCCGTTTCAATTTTTTCTCCGTTTATAACAAGCGGATAATGCTTTCCAAGCTGAGTGTTTACAAAGGCCAATGACTCCCCAAATGCTGTTTTATTCATTGCTTCCGTAAAATCAGTAAATGGTTCGTGTGCGTATGTGACTGTCATATGTAGTCCCCCTCGTGTTATGAAATATATCTTCGCATATGAATAAAAATGCAAGAATCATGCCATTTTCTTGTCTTTTGCTGAAAAAACTTGTTGAATCGAACAGAAATTTGTCTAACAGGTGATTATCTTTCTCTTTTTTCGATCTTAAACGCAAATTATTTTTGCGGTTTTCGCCCTTTCCAAAAAGAAAAACGCAAAATTATTCTGCGGTGTCTTCCCCTCCGAAATTACACCCAACCGCGGAATCGCGATGCTTCTGCCGATTTTCTGATGCCTGTCATGTAAGCCGCCAAACGCATATCCACTTTATGTGTTGCCGCTGTCTGATAAATCGTTTCGAACGAGCTCACCATGACGCTTCTCAATTTTTCTGCAACCTCTTCTTCCGACCAATAATATCCTTGGTTATTCTGCACCCATTCAAAATAAGAAACCGTGACGCCGCCGGCACTCGCCAGGATATCCGGCACAAGCAGCACGCCTCTTTCATTCAGGATCTTAGTGGCGTCAATGGTTGTCGGTCCATTCGCCGCTTCAACGACGATTGACGCCTGAATGTTATGTGCGTTTTTGGCTGTGATTTGATTGGAGATCGCGGCAGGCACTAAAATATCGCATTCCTTTTCAAGCAGCTCCTCATTTGTGATGACGTCAGTAAATAAGTTGGTGACCATGCCGAAGCTGTCACGTTTATCGAGCAAATAAGGGATATCAAGGCCGTCCGGGTTGTAGAGCCCGCCATGGGCATCAGAAATCCCGATCACCTTCGCGCCCGCATCGTGCATGAATTTGGCCAGGAAGCTACCCGCGTTTCCAAAGCCCTGTATGATGATGCGCGCGTTTTGCAGCTTGATCCCTTTTTTCTTTACCGCCTCTTCAATACAAATCGTGACGCCCTGTGCCGTCGCCGTTTCCCGTCCTTGCGATCCGCCTAAAACAAGCGGCTTGCCTGTAATAAAGCCCGGAGAATCGAATTCCCGCAGCCGGCTGTACTCATCCATCATCCACGCCATAATCTGCGAATTTGTGTATACATCTGGAGCTGGAATATCCTTTGTCGGACCGACGATCTGGCTAATGGCACGGACATACCCCCTGCTCAGCCTTTCCAGTTCTCCAAATGACATTGTCCGCGGATCACAAATAATACCGCCCTTCCCGCCGCCGTAAGGAAGATTGGCAATCCCGCATTTGAGCGTCATCCAAATGGATAATGCCTTTACTTCCTCTTCATTGACTTCTGGATGGAAGCGAACGCCCCCTTTTGTCGGACCGACAGCATCATTGTGCTGTGACCGGTAGCCTGTGAACACTTTGACACTCCCATTGTCCATTTTGACCGGAATGCGGACAGTGAGCATTCTCTGCGGCTCTTTCATGAGTTCATACATATCGCCCGGATACCCCAGCTTCCGAATGGCTTCCTTAATGATCGTTTGGGTAGACAGAAATAAGTTAAGGGCTTCTTTTTCTTCATCTTTCGAGACTTGCTTTGCTGACATCTTTTTCACCTCATTGTTTTTTTGGCCGGCTGTAATGTAAGCGCTTTAAAAATTCAGCCCGCCAATTCCTTTCTTCATTGGATTCACCCTTATGATCATGCAAGATCCGTACCAGCTTTTGAATCCACAAAAAAAGAGACTGAAAACATCTCAGTCTCTGACTACAAATCTATCGATTAACGGGGGTCAATCACCAGCTGCGTTTCAGCATAAAAACTGCCGATTCCCAAACCGTTTACTACATCGCCTTTAATCGTGTAAGTGCCTGCGCGCGGAAGAGTTTTGCGCACCATGACGAGGTCAAATTCGGATGCGCCTAACAAATCAAGCGTAAGCGGGAGTCTGACTGTTTTTCCATCGTTTAAAATCTGTGTTTCTTTCAGTGTTCTTCCATTCACTGAATCTCTAGTCGTAGCATGAAACCCGTCAGGAAATTGAAATTCTATCGCTCCAAGAGAAAGAACCGCATTTGGTTTATATGTCACTTCAATATCAGAAGTGGTCCACTCTTTTGTGCTGTTGATCGTTTTTGCCTCGATTGATGCAGACTGTGCATGAGCTTGGCCTGAAGGAAGCAAGATTGATAGTAAGACAGCTGAACTGATCAATAATGAAGATACGAATGAAGTTCTTTTTAACATGACATTTCCTCCTCAAATCACTGTTGAATTTGGCCAGAGCGTCCTCTGCAGAAAAAGCGTTTTTTTGTAATTCGCGAATTACCAGTTCTTTTTCTTAAAAATTAATCTATCATCATTTTCCATGGAAGTAAATGCTTTTTTAGGAATATTAACACTTGGAATTACTTGAGAATTCCTTCCTGTTTATACAAGGTTCAAATGGAGGATTTCTCACTCTTTTTCTAGTAACTTCTACCTTTCGATTTCTATCTTTTATCCTATTTTAAAAAAGGACAAAAAAAGTCGAAGATGCCTCTGCTCTTCGATGATCACATTCCTATTTTTATCTGAATTCAGTGTTCCAGTTAAAACCGATCGTCTCATCATTCCACGGAATTCTTTTTTCATCAGGCTGATCCGGATTGTACGACATGGTGGTAAAGTAGATAATTGTCAGCGGCGTTTCTCCCAGCACTCTGTATCCGTGGGCCACCCCTTTTGGGATTAATAACAGCATCGGGTTGTCTTCACCCATATAATAGACGTCCGTTTCTCCTTTTGTCTTTGAGTCCTCTCGAAGATCGTATAGGACAACCTGAGCGTGACCGGTTGGGAAGAACCAGAGATCATCCTGCTTCTCATGATAATGAAATGCCTTAATCACACCCGGATAGCTTTTCGACCAAGAGGCCTGCCCGAAGTGCTCAAGAAGATTCTCATCATCCCGGACCAGCTCAGCAAAAAAGCCTCTGTCATCGCTATGCTTCGTCAATTTTTTCACCTTGACTCCATCAATCATGCTCACTGCTCCTTTCCTGCAAATACTCCCGTAACGCTTCCCGCCAATGGCGAGGGTGGATGCCGGCTTCTTCAATGGCCCGATGGCTCAGCACAGAGTATGCCGGGCGGGGCGTTTTGTTCCCGTATTCCTCTGTCGTTACAGGCAAAATGACTGTGGCCAGCCCGCTTTCTTCCATAATCGCCTTCGCAAACTCATACCAGCTGCATATGCCTGAATTACTGACATGATAGATGCCCGGCGGATGGCTGAACAGCTTGATGACCGCTTCTGCTAAATCCTTCGTATAAGTCGGCGAACCTATTTGATCGCTGACAACCCGCAGCTCTTGTTTCGTCTCAGCAAGGTTCAACATGGTTTCAACGAAATTGCTGCCGCCATGTCCGTACACCCAGGATGTTCTGATGATCGTGCTGTCTTTTGTTGCCAAACGAATCAGTTCTTCTCCGAGCTTTTTGCTTTTCCCATAGATGGTGTTTGGATCAAGGGGATCGTTTTCCTTGTAAGGCTGGGTTCCTTTCCCGTCGAATACATAGTCCGTGCTGATATGAACATATTGAGCGCCGATGCGGGTTGCCTCAAGCGCAGTATAATAAGCGCCAATTCCGTTGATCAAGTACGCTTTATCAAGCTCTTTCTCACATTGATCAACCGACGTAAACGCAGCGCTATTGACCACAATATCCGGCTTATAATGGCCAAACGAATGCCGTACTGAGCGCTGGTCAGCAATGTTCATCATCTTCTTTGTTAACGCAATGACCTCGTATCCGGCTTGCTTCAGCTGGCGGCACAGTTCCAGTCCAAGCTGTCCTCCCGCCCCAGTCACCAATACCTTTGTCAATCAGATCACCTTCTCATCGGTCATTGTCTGTATACCACTGAATCGTACGCGCAATGCCTTCTTCAAACGGCACTTCCTGCCGCCAGCCCAGTTCGTTTTTCAGTTTTGATGCATTGATTGCATAGCGCCGGTCATGCCCTTTTCGGTCTTCCACGTGGGCGAACAATTCCACACAGCCCAGGTGCTTCAAAATGGCACTCGCCAGCTCTTTATTCGTGCGTTCATTTCCGCCGCCGATGTTATACACCTCGCCGTCGGTTCCTTTTTCTAAAATCAGCTTGATCGCGCGGCAATGATCCTCCGCAAATAGCCAGTCTCGGATCTGGAGTCCATCGCCATAGAGCGGAACAGGCAGGCCCTGCTTCGCATGACGGATAATTGTCGGAATCATTTTTTCGCTGTGCTGATAAGGGCCGTAATTGTTGCTGCATCGTGTAATGATCGCCGGAAGCTTGTGGGTTTTCACATAAGACAATACGAGCAAATCAGAGCTTGCTTTGCTGGCTGAGTAAGGGTTATTAGGAGAAAGCGGCGTCGTTTCTGTAAACGCTGGATCATCCGCTTCTAAATCCCCGTACACCTCATCAGTTGAAATATGAATCAGCTTCTTGGCTTTGCCTTGCAAGACCGCTTCCGCCAATCGGTATGTCCCCATGACATTTGTGGTGATAAACGGCTCCGCTTGAGAAATGCTTCTGTCCACATGCGATTCTGCAGCGAAGTGAATGACCCCGTCATAGGTCTCGTCAAACGCGCGGTCGATATCCTCCTGAACGCTGATGTCCCCTTTTATAAAGCGAAATCGGCTATTTTGCTTTAATTTTTCCATTTCTTCCGGGTGGCTGGCGTACGTCAGTTTATCTAAAACGGTAATGCGCGCATCCGTTTCCCTCAGCATGAGCTTTGTAAACGTGAGCCCGATGAAGCCGGCCCCGCCCGTAATTAAATATGATTTTGCCATCACTTTTCGTCCTGTCCTTTCTGTAAAGCCTTGTGTACAAGCTGGGAAGCGAGATAAAGCGATTCGTGAGTTCCGGCATCTACCCACCAGCCTGATAACACATCATACGTAAGCTGGCTGTTTTCGATGTATAGATTATTCACATCGGTGATTTCCAGCTCGCCTCGCTTTGATGGTGATATTTGTTCAATATACGAAAATACCTCTGCATCATACATATAAATGCCGGTAACGCAAAGGTTGGTCGGCGGCTGTTCGGGCTTCTCGATGATGGAACGAATCCGTGTGTTTTCTTCATCAATCTCAGCGATTCCGAAGCGTTCCGGGTCATCAACTTCTTTCAGCAGCACCTTTGCCCCTTTCCCCTGCTGTTCAAAGCGTTCTGTATAAGGCTTCAATGAATCTTCAAATATATTATCACCTAATAATAAAATGAAAGACTCTTTTTTCGTAAAGCGCTTTGCATAAGACAGTCCATCCGAAATGCCCGATGCTGCAGGCTGTACCTGATAAGTGATTGTAACGCCAAGCTCTTCACCGTTCCCAAGCAGTTTATAAAATTGCGGCATATGCTCTTTTTGGCTGATGAGTAAAATGTCTTTTATTCCGGCTTCCTCCAGCTTCATAATCGACCAGTATATCATCGGATACGGGCCTACAGGAAGCAAATGCTTGTTGACGGCTTTCGTTAAGGGCATAAGGCGTGAGCCGTTTCCTCCGGCTAAAATAACACCTTTCACATTAACACTTCCTTACATGCATTTTTATACCTTTTGTTCATGTAATTCTTGAAGAATAGCTGTTACCCGCTTGATGCCTTTTCCATCCACGAACGGCCTTCCTCCCTTGTGCAAAGAAAGGCGAAGAGGATAGCTGCTGATGATTCGTGTCATCTGATAGATAAGCGTCTCATCCGTCACTAGCTCTCCCAGACCAAGATCAAGAACGGCGCCTTGTTCAGCAAATGTTCTGGCTGTTGCCGTTTGGTGCTCAACCTGAGATAGAACAAGGCACGGCACGCCGATGCAAATGGCTTCAAACAGTGAGATGCCGCCGGCGACAATGGCTGCGTCCGCTTGTTTCATCAAACCCGCCATATCATTTGTCTGTTCGATCACCTTGTACTGCGGCTTCTTTTCGATGCGCCTTCGGACTGCCGCTTGATGCGGTGAAGCGCTCCCCATCACAAACATCATGTTTTTGTCTTTTATGGCAGGGACTTGATCAGCGGCAGCCAGCACTTTAAAAATAAGCTGCTTCGGATCACTTCCTCCTAATGCAACAAGGATAGTGCGGCAGTCTTTCTTAAGTGTGTAATCCTCTCTTGCGGCCTGAAAGGCGGGGTGAAGAATAAGATAGTCCGGGCCTTCATAGACGCTTGTGTTTCCCTGAACGTACACCCCGCTTCTGATGTCACCGTAAATGCCGTTAATGACCGCGTCACTATATTGAATCGATTTACCATTTTTCTCTTCAAAAAGAACAATTTTCGCATCTGTTTCCGTCTTTATTTTCTTTAACAGCTCTGCAGGCGCACCTAGAATATCAAATAAAAGCAAATCAAGCTTTTTGCTTTTTATTTCCCGGAGAATAAATTCGTGCTGCTGCAGCTCCGGTTTTACGATGACACGCCAATGCTCTTCATGAAGAAACGCTTCAGATTCCTGATTCGTGTAAAACGTAATCAAGCAGCTCTGTTTGAGTTCTTCCGCAAGTCTCTTCATCCGGACAACATGGCCCATTCCCTTTTCATAGCCCCCGTCTGCGAAGATCCCAACATGCATGGCTATTCAGCCTCTCGTTCGATCGCCGCATCGGGGTTCCGGTTCAAAAGGGTGATAAGCTCTGAAGCGGATACATCGGGGCGCTCGCCTGCTTTTTGATAGAGGGCCTTTATCGATTCATAGTCTTCCTTTGTATCAATGGTGAGCCGATATCGAGGGGCGCGAAATCGTTCCGGCGCCTCTAAAAATTGAACACGATAAAGAGCTGGATGATTCCTTATATATAACGTGACATGCTCATGATATTGATCCTCCAAAGCCTGTATACGGCTGATGTCAATTAACAGGTTGGCGTTGACCACTTCGCCGCAAATCCCTAATGGGGCATTCAGGATATACGTATAATCCGCGCCTTGATCAAAATGTGCCTTAATCATTACATCGAGCAGCTCTGGATCAACAAACGGATTATCACCCGTTAACCGGATGATGACTGACGGTTTGACAGCCTCTATGACTTTTACAAACCTATCGAGAACACGTTCTTCGCTCCCGCGGAAAACGCGATAGCCATGTCTGATGCAGTGCGCCTCTAATATGTCGTCAGTTTCTTTGTCAGACGTGGCAATGACAAGATTATCTCCATCCTTTTGGTAAAACGCGCTTTTCCGGACGCGGTGAACGAGAATATCAAGTAAACGATTCGATCCGAGCGGCCGAAGCACTTTTCCCGGCAGCCTTGTTGAACCCATTCTCGCTTGAATGATAAAGAGAATGTCATTCATGAAACGGGCTGTCCTTCATTAAAATGTCATCCCAGACAATGCCTGTGTCGGCCGGAATGTCTCTTACAGCCCGAACACCGCCGGTCAGCAGTTCAAAAAATCTCGGGTGCAGTCCCTGCGGCTTTTGTCCGGGCCGAAGCACTGCGATATTGTCTTCGCTAAAGGCTTCACCTTTTTGAATCGGAGCTGTTGTAAAAATGCCTCTGTATGCAAAATTTCTGATTTCACCTTCGATGGCGGTTGTTGTTTTGTATGAACTGCCAAGCAGTTTTGCAGAGACTGGCTTTTTGATCCCCTGTTTCAGCTCAGCTTCCGTTTTCCTGATGCCATCGACCATTTCTTTCAATTCATCCGGATTTAATGCAAACGAGTGGTCGGCACCCGGCAGATTTTTATCGATCGTAAAATGCTTTTCTATCAGTTTTGCCCCGAGCCGAACCGCGGCGCACGGCGCTTCTGTCGGATGCTCGCTATGATCGGAGAAGCCGATTACCGCCTCAGGAAAAGCGGCGGCAAGCATCGGAATGACGCTAAGGTTGCTGTACTCCGGCGGTGCAGGGTATTTCGCCACACAATGCATTATGGCAATTTGATTGTTTCCCTCTGCTCTGATGGTGCGCCAAGCTTCGTGAACGTCAGAGATTTCAGCTCCGGCTGTCGAGAAAATCATCGGCCTGTTCAGCCGGGCGACATATTTGAGCAGCGGGAGATGGTTAATTTCATAGGATGCGATTTTAAAAGCGCTCGGCGAGGTAGACTGAAGCAGATCAGCTGACCCCTCGTCACATACCGTACTTAAAAAGATCACCTGCTTTTCGCGGCAGTAATCCAATAACGGTGAAATCCACTCAGCGGGCATTTCCATAGATTGAACCAAAGAAAAAATAGAGACGTCCTTGCCCGCTGCTGTTTTGTACAAACCAGGATCTTTCTGGTACATCCTATCAGCCTGGAACATTTGAAATTTCACGGCATCCGCTCCCGCTTCCGCCGCGGCGTCTATCAGCGCAAAAGCCTGATCAAGCTTCCCGTCATGATTAATCCCCGCCTCGGCGATAATAAATACAGGAGCGTCATGCCCTACAGTTTTATTCACGATCTGAAACTTTGCCATTATTTCGCCTCCTTGCCCGGCCAAATATGATAATAGTAATACGATTGTTCAGCAGTGAAGCCCATACGTTCATAAAGACGGATCGCCCTTACATTGTGAAGCTGCGTCCCCGCTGTTACCGTTCTATGCTTCTGGGTCTCCGGTTGTTCTATGAGATTCGCCAATAAATGAAAGGCAATACGTTTTCCTTCAAATCCCGGCTTTACAGCCATCAAATCGAGAATGCACTCATCATCTCTTGATAAGCCCTGAAGATATCCAATGACCTCTTCATTGTGTTTAGCGACAATATTGACCGCCGCTCTTCCATTCAGATTGTTTCGTGTCCACTCCTGAAAAATGTTGTTTGCTGCATCGCGGCTGAGATGAGGATCCTGAAAATATCTGCTTTTTGTAAACGAGTCTCGGGCCAGCTCACATATCGCTTCTGTGTCTCCGGGCTCAGGCGGGCCCAGTTCAAAAAATGGCGGGGTTTTGTCATAAAAAGACGGAGGCATCGCCAGCTTCAGCAAGCTGCCGACAAAGTAAGAGGACGGCTGCTGCTGTATCACATGCGCGGCTCCAATATCTTCAGCCGGAACACGGACAAAGATAAAATCCGTTTCATCCATTTGGCGTACAGAATAAAAAGCTTCAAACAGCCTCTTCAGCTGCCCGGTGCTGTTTGCTGCAAGAAGTTTGACATTCATGACTTTCTTCTGAAGCACCTTGCTTTCCCACAAAGAATCTTCGTAAAGCAATACGCCTTGGAGCCTGCTGTTTTCAAAAAGGCCGAGGGAAAATTGATAAGGAACATCCAGTGTAAGCTGTCGGCTTTGGAGAAATTCCTCAATCGCATGTTTGGAGACATGTTCTTTTACCGTATACACTTAACCAGCCCCTTTTACGATATCCCGCACAGCTTCAATGACATCATGTACATCGTCGTCAGACATTGATGGATAAAGCGGGAGAGAAAGGGTTCGTTTATAGTAATTCATAGCATTCGGGAAGTCCGATTCCTTAAATCCAAATTGCTTTTGATAATACGGATGAATGTGTACTGGAATAAAATGAACGCTCGTGCCGATATTGTATTTATCCTTTAAAGCCGTAATCATTTCGCCTCGCGTGACCCCGGCCTTTTTTTCATCAACTTGCAGAACATATAAATGCCAGGCGTGCCTGCCGTCATCATGAACAAACGGCGTGATCAGCCCTGGAATCTGCTGAAAAGCGGCTTGATAGCGGCCGGCAATCTCTTCTCTCCGTTTCTGCATATTATCCAGCCGTTTCAGCTGATGAAGTCCGAGAGCCGCCTGCAAATCAAACATATTCATCTTATAGCCGGGCGATTCGACTTCATAGTACCAGCTGCCATTTGAAGAATAACGGTTCCATGCGGCTTTACTCATGCCATGAAGGCTTAGCACCCGGATCTTATCGGCAAGCTCCTCATCATCAGTCGTCAGCATGCCGCCTTCCCCTGTCGCGAGGTTTTTGGTGGCGTAAAAGCTGAATGCCGTTGCATCCCCGATAGAACCGATCATTCTTTGCTTATAAGTCGTATATACCGCATGTGCCGCATCCTCCAGCACGAATAAACCATGATTTTGGGCAATTGCCAATATCGCATCCATATCGCAGGACTGCCCGCCAAAGTGGACAGGTACAACTGCTTTCGTTCTCGGCGTGACGGCCGCCTCAAGCTTTACCGGGTCAATATTGAGCGTGTTTTCGTCAATATCCGCAAACACAGGCGTCGCTCCCGTATGAATAATCGTATTGGCGGTCGAGCTGAACGTAAGCGGAGAGGTAATAACCTCGTCCCCAGGCCCGATCCCTTTTGCTTTCAAAGCCAAAAATAAAGCTGCTGTACATGAATTCACCGCCACGGCGTGCTTCGCCCCGACAAACGCGGCAAACTCTTTTTCAAACTGCTGAACCTTCGGGCCTTTGGAGAGCCATCCCGATTCAAGCGTTTCTGTAACCTCCTGAATTTCTTCTTTACCGATTAACGGCAATGAGTAAGGGAGAAAATGATTTCTCTTTTGCACCATTTCTTTGCGCTCCTATCATTTTATTCAGTATCTTCCCGCCTATAATCAACCCCTGTTTTGGCTTTCAGTTCCGTAAATAAAGCGTTTGTTGATTCTGCCACCGGATAATTAGCCGCTATGAATGCCAGACGCGCCTCTTCCGCTTTTTGATGCATGCCGGGGCTTCGAAGAACCTCAACCAAGGTGTGCGCCAGTTCATCCGGCTGGCCAAAAATAAAATCGCCAAGAGATTCATAGTACGGATACGAACGATTTCCGGATGATTTTCCGATCAGCACAGGTTTTTGAAACAGCATGGCTTCAAGACCGACTGTTGAGGTTTGCGTCACTGCGGCATCAGCATACGGCAGCAAATCATAAAGGTCCAGCTCCTTTTTGATGACTCTGCATGCTTGATGTTTTTTCGCCGCAGCGTGATACAGATCAAGCTTGTTTTTTCCGATTTCCCACGGGTGGGGTTTGATGATGATTTGCAGCTGCTTCTGATCAGAAAGCCCTTCCAGCACACCGGAATAAAAATCTTCCGAAAACGGCTGAGTGGCAATGAGCACAATTTTTTTAGACGGATGAAAAGCAAGTTTTCGATAGAATATGGACATATCTATAGGGGTTCTGTTAAAAATCTGATCGAAGCGGGGATGTCCCGTTACAAGAATCTGCTCGGGTTTACAGCCTTTTCGTATGAACCACTCTGCTTCATACGCACCGAAAACTGCTTGATAGGTTGTAAAAACAGGAATGAAGGCTTCATCTCCCATCAACGCGCCATGCTGAAGACAAATGCTGACGGCCCCTTTCCTTTGACACATGAGAGCGAGCACCCTGCTGTAAATATCTTCTGCCGTACCGACAATAACAGCTGAAATCTTTTCCTGTTTAAACAGCGCATCAACTGTATCAATGGCCTCTATAAATAAAGGAATGTCTTTGAAAAGCCGGTCGCGAAACGCTTGATCACCAAATGCCGGGTGATCATCATAAGGGGCGAGAATCGAACAGGCTGTTTCGAGAAAAGGCTTCGAATCGCCTTTTTGGCATGATTCCGCAATCGCCCGCTTGCTAATCACAGGCAGATCACAATAATGCGGCAAGCTCCACCTAGCCAGAACAGCGGTTTTTTCAGGATCAAATTGATAGTAATTTTCGTTTGAAAAACGCAGGTAATCAAAGTGCAAAATGACTTTCCCTTTAACAGGTTCGTCATTTGTTTTAACGATGTTTTGGATTCTTTCTTCAAAAAACGGCTGAATCTGTCCCTCATCAATATGCTGATCCACCGGTCCGAATAACTCTGGTTCTTCTTCCATCATCACCCTCAGCTCAGGGCTGATGTATTGATAAAAGTTACTGATAAGCCCAAGCGGAATCCCTTTGTAGCGAAGTTTGTCAAAAAGCTCGACATACTTCCGGTACAGCACCCAATAATTGCTTAAATAGGCCGACAAGCTCTCACCCCATTCCAAGCTTTTTTAATGATTCACGCAGCTCTCGGCAATTTCGCTGCGGAGGCAGGTTCCTGACAAATTCATTTTTTTCTGATTCAAACAGCTGAAAGTGAATTGATTGGTCGGTAATATAATTCAGATCCAGCTCCTCATCCAGCGGGAAAAACGGATAAAAATGATTGACTCTCCAAAAGAACCGGGCATCTCCTATACGGTAAAACGCCGGGCTTTCATCCCAATAGGAGCCAAACTTCTCCTTTACCTTCTCGAGCACCGAATATCTGTGCATCACCGAGCAATGATCGATTGCGCACGGCGCGTTCCATGTCACTTGAGCGGCAGGCCTGACCGTTTCTTTTACAATGTCGCGATGCTCGTTTAAATGATAGGTTTTGGAGGCTGAGTAAATCACAGCCTTTTCAGGATGGGCATCGAGCTCCTGCACCATTTTCAGGAGCCGATCCGGCATATAGATGTTGTCATCCGTCGCATAGGTGATATATTCACCCTCCGCCATCTCAATTGCCTGATTGATCAGTGCCGCGTACCTCGTTTTTTCTGTTCTTTCCTTTACTCCAGATACATCACTTTGATAAAAACGCACTCGGTTATCATTCAAAAAAGGACGGATTACATTCAGCGTCTCTTCATTAGAGTTGTCATCCATAATAAACAATTCAAAATCTGAAAACGTTTGTGAGAGTATGCTAGAAATGGACTTTGCCACATAATCGCTTTTGTTATAACTCGTCATAATGACTGATACTTTCGGCAAATCCTACACCTCCTTCTTGGAACTTCACACCTGAAACTATCGTTATCTTATGTTGCTTATGCTCAAGTTGCGCTAGGGATACAAACCAATATGCGAAAAGTTTGTGTATGTCTATGAAAAACAGCGGCTGCCAGAGTGAAATCTGATCCGTCCGCTGTTCTTTTTCAGCATATTCCAAGCATCAGCCTCATAAGGTGAAAGAGATAAAAATCGCACCAGCGACTAAGATCGTTTTCCATCGGAGGTGAGTCATCGCGGAGCGTTCACCTATACATCCAGAACATTTTGAATGGCTTTCATAAAAAGGAGGAACGATATGAAACCGAAAAAAAATCAATACCAGCAAATGCAGGGATTTGATAATATGCAGGGGTACCAGCCTCAGTTCGGCGCCAATCCTTACCCGCAGCAAGGCCAAGGGTCACAAATGCAGACGATGGGGATGCAGCCAATGATGCCAATGCAGCAGGGACAGCAAGGACAGCAGGGGTTTGGATTCCCGAGCCAGCAGCAGGGCGGCGGGTTTCAAATTCCTTCAGGGCCTACACCATCAGCACCGGGCCAAAGCGTTCCCGGCATGCTGCCTGTTGAGGAATCTTACATCGAGAATATTTTGCGCCTGAACCGGGGAAAAACGGCCACCATTTATATGACATTTGAAAACAGCAAGGAATGGGGCTCGAAGATCTTTCGCGGCGTCATCGAAGCAGCAGGCCGGGATCACATCATTATCAGTGACCCGAAATCAGGAACACGCTATCTGCTCCTGACAATCTACCTCGATTACATTACATTTGATGAAGAAATTGCTTATACGTATCCATATTCCATGGCGTCCTATTCACCAAGATAAGAAAAAAGCCAATCACTCATATGATGAGGATTGGCTTTTTTGTTTAGAGATATTTGACGGCTGCGACAACAATCATAATCCAAGAAATAATAAACGCCACACCGCCGAGCGGGGTGATCGCTCCAAGAATGGAGATTTGCGTCACACTTAGAATATATAGGCTTCCGGAGAACAGCACTATTCCCGCAAACATCAGCCATCCGGCTGTCGTGACACTGCCTATGCCGGATAATTTATCTGCCAGAAACGCGACAACGAAAAGCCCCAGGGCGTGATACATATGGTACTGCACGCCTGTGTGCCAAACCTGAAGATATTTATCAGGTATTTTCCCTTCTAATCCGTGAGCGCCAAATGCGCCGAGCCCCACGGCAAGCAGGGCGTTAATGGCCCCTAATATGATAAAAACTTTCATCTATCTCTCCCGCCTTTTCGTTAAACTCATATCATTTATCTTATCGCACCTGCACCAAAATTCAATGTTTGTTCTCTGTTGACACGAGATTGTCGGATTTTCTCCTGCGCCAAAGCTGGAACTGGTCAGCTGCTATTGCAGCAAGCGTCCCTAATACGAGCCCGTTGCTTAACAAAGAAATAAAAACCGGATGCAATCCCTTTAACGCAGTTTCCGGAACAAACATGATACCGACCCCTGTCAGCAGCGAGACGCCGATGACAGACCGCACCCTTTTTAATTCTTCTTTCTCATATGAATCAAATTCGGCAAAGGCCAGACCGCCCATTGCGGAGAACACAACAAAATTCACCGCGAATCCGACAGGTGACGGCAGACTCGCAAACGTGTTCATAAAAAACGGGATCACGCTGATCACGATAACCAGAATACTGCCGAGCATAAACGGTTTTTTAGAAGGCATTTTGGTCGTTTCAATAAAACCTGCGGCTCCCGAAATCGGAACCGGCGCAATGGCTCCCGTCAAACCGCTAAGCAGATGGCTGAATGAAGCGGCAAAACCGGCATGGCGTTCATGATGCTTTCCATCAGGCTGTTTGCTGAATTTTTTCACGGCGATGTCCACGACCTTCATGCTCGCCAGCATATTCACGATCAGCAAGATGGTAATAAAAATAGATGTGATGATCAGGCCGCTGTTAAATAACGGGGTCCCAAAAGGAAACAGGGAAGGCAGCTGAAACAGCCGGTCCGGCATCTCAATCGGCTTTGCCGCCCCGGCAGCTGCAAACAGCACCCATCCTCCAAACAAGGCTAATAAGATAGAATATTGCTTGAAAAACATGATATTCGAATTTGTCATCATAAAGGCGGCAGCGATCACAACAAGCGCCAAGGCAAATACAAGACCGTCCACTCCGTCCTTTCGATAGCCGATCCCGAGAATTCCTTTTATAATGGGCTGACTCAGCTGCATCACAAGAAGCAATAAATAGACGCCCGTGACAACCGGAGTAAACAATTTTGCAAGCCGGTCAATGACCTTGAAAACACTTAACAAAAAGAAACATACAGCGCTTACAAGAAGAGCTCCCTGCAACCCCCGCAGTGTGTCTCCATATGTTGCAAACACAGTTCCCGTCAGCCCTGCGTAGATCGTATACACTCCCCACCACAAACCGGCGGGGCTTTCATTGATCGGCAGTCTGTGGCCTTTCAAACACTGAATGACGGCGGCAATTCCCAGTACAAAAAAAGTGCTTTGAATCAATCTCGCAGAATCTGAGTGATCCAGATGAAATGACTGGGCAACCGCCACCGGAACAACAATCGCCGCAGCAATGATAAACGCTGTCCATTGCAGCGCGCCAAGAACCAATTTCACGTAAGCTCAACCTCTCTCTTTAAAAATCAAATAAAGACTCTCCGTTTCCGTCCTCTTCCTGCTTCTCTTTTTCTTGCTTTCGATATTTGTTTAACCCCGCGCTCCCCATCATTTTTTCCATCATCAGCTGGTCTGTCGATGGCGGCGCGGCAGGACTTGGCGCAATGCTCGGCTGTATGCGGGGCGCGCTCGCGGTCTCCGGCTGATCAAGCACGACATCACACAGTGAACGGACAACCGCTACATAACGCTTCAGCTCCTCATCCCGTTCAGCCGTTTTTGCTTTTTTCAGCTCTTCTTCCATCTTTTGAATCAAAGCAGATATATGAATGTTCATGAAGCACCCTCCAAAAAATAAATGTTATCTTCCTGCATTTTATCAAATTCCTGCCGCGAACGCAGAAATGAGTTTGTTATTTTTTCTGACAAACCTTGCGCAATTGACAAGCAGAAGAGTTTTTTCACATAATAAATCACCATACCTTACAAAAAGGAGAGACGGAATGAACAGCATCCCCTCTATCATCAGCAAGCACAAAGCCTATTTTGCAGCGAGACATACGAGACCGCTTGAATCGAGACTGAACATTTTGCAGAAGCTGAAACAAGCCGTCAAAACTCATGAAGCCGATCTCATAGCCGCTCTCTATCAGGATCTCCACAAATCTGAGCAAGAAGCGTACTCAACAGAAATCGGAATCATCTTGGAGGAAATCAGCTTTGTCATGAAACGGCTGAAAAAATGGTCCAAGCCTATACGAGTCAAAACGCCACTGACTCATCTAGGCTCCAAGAGCATCATCATCCCTGAGCCGTATGGAACCGTTTTGGTGATTGCGCCTTGGAACTATCCCTTACAGCTGGCGCTTTCCCCGTTGATTGGAGCCATTGCAGCGGGGAACACAGTCGTTCTCAAACCGTCAGAATATACGCCGGCTGTTTCCGCTGCACTTTCGAAACTCATCAGCAGCGTTTTTCCGACCGATTATGTCGCTATGGCAGAAGGCGGGCCCGACGTCAGCACGGCATTATTACAGCAGCCCTTTGACTACATTTTCTTTACAGGCAGCGTAGCCGTGGGAAAAGTCGTCATGGAGGCCGCCGCCAAACAATTAATTCCCGTAACCTTGGAGCTCGGCGGAAAAAGCCCCTGCATCGTCCATAAGGATGCTGACATACGGCTTGCCGCAAAACGCATCGTCTTCGGGAAATTTACAAATGCGGGACAAACCTGCATCGCACCAGATTATATATTTGTCCACGAGAACATCAAAACGAAGCTGGCAGAAGAAATGAAGCGTGCAATCAGAGAATTTTACGGCCCTCAGCCGGAACGGAATCCGCAGTACGGCAAAATCGTCAGTGAACGGCACTATCAGCGGCTGCTCAGCTTTCTGAATGATGGCATCCCGCTCACAGGCGGACAATCAGATCCTGATCACCACAAAATTGCGCCGACCATTCTCGAACAAGTGAGGGATGACTCTCCAGTGATGCAGGAGGAGATTTTCGGACCGATTCTTCCGCTCTTTACATACCGAGATATCGGGGAAGTCATTGAGAAAGTCCAATCGCGCCCGAAGCCGCTCGCCCTGTATCTCTTCACCACAAACAAAGAAACTGAGCGCGCTGTTTTAGAGAATCTGTCGTTTGGCGGAGGCTGTGTCAATGATACGTTAATGCATGTTGCGACGCCGTATTTGCCATTCGGCGGCGTCGGGGAAAGCGGCATCGGCAGCTATCACGGGTTTGACAGCTTTAACACATTCACGCACAAAAAAAGCGTCGTCAAACAAACGAACCGCTTCGATTTCGCATTTCGTTATCCTTCCTCCAAAAACGGGCTGCGAATGATTCGAAAAATACTCAAATAAAAAAGCGCAGATCACCTGCGCTTTTTTACAAATCCTTAATACACCAATCAATCGGCGCCTCTCCCATTTTCTCCAAATAGGCATTCGCCCGGGAAAACGGTCTGCTCCCGAAAAATCCGTTTCTCGCTGAAAACGGGCTGGGATGCGTCGATTCAATGATAAAATGCTTGGAGGTGTCGATCCGTTCTTTTTTCATTTGAGCATGCCGTCCCCACAAAATAAAGATAACCGGCCGCTCCCTTTCATTCAGCACGTCAATAATTCGGTCCGTCAGTCGCTCCCAGCCTTTTCCCTTATGGGAATTCGCCTGTCCGCGCCTTACTGTCAGCACAGTATTCAGCAAAAGAACCCCTTGCTTTGCCCAGCTGACAAGCGACCCGTGATTCGGGATGCTGCACCCGATGTCCTGCTGCAGTTCAAGAAAAATATTTTTTAACGAAGGCGGCTGCTTTACACCGGGTTTGACAGAGAAGCTTAAACCTTGAGCCTGTCCCGGCCCGTGATACGGATCTTGACCCAGAATGACGACCTTGACATCATCATATGATGTATAATGCAGCGCATTGAAAATATCCCGGCTGTCCGGATAAATCGTTTGCTCCGCATATTCCCGCTTCAGCATTTCTCTAAGCTCTTGATAATACGGTTTCTCAAACTCTTCCTTTAGCTGACTCCACCAGCTGTCTTGTAAAAGCTGTTTCAAGATTCAGGCCCCCTTACGAACGATGAAGTCTGGAATAGACAGGCTCGCCATCCCAAACCATTTCACTTTTTGCTTCCCGCCTCTTCATCTCAGGCTCTTCAAGCAGGACGGCAAAGTTTTTCGTCGGCAGCTCCCCGAGTCCGTGCTTTTCACTTAACCGATCCAAATATTGCTTCCGCTTAGCGCCAAGGTCCGCAGACTGATTGTCTCCCGCGTCACTGAAGGCATAAATCACACTGGCGCAAGGGACACGCTTCACCCGGTAATCCTTGGCCACGCGTAAATAAAAATCCCAATCCCAGTAATTGTGCACATCAGCATCGAAATACCCGATTTCATCATGCAGAAAACGTCTGTACATGCTGCCCGACGGCACGTATGTAGAAAACACTCTCATATCCTCATAGTCAGCGGTATAAGCAAACAATTTCCGTGACACTGGATACCTTGTTCCGTTTTTCTCTTCAAACGAAACTATTTCCGCATCAGAATGAACGAAGTCTGCCGTTTCTATTTCCTTTGCCATTTTCTCGACATGCCCTGGCGTAAAGAAATCATCGTCATCACACAGCATAATGCAATCGCCAGACGCCTCTTTTACACCGGCATTTCTCGCAGCCACATGCCCCGAGTTCTTTTCTAAATTGATGACAGCAATCGGCAGCTCCGGATACAGTGCTTTGACCGGCACGACCGATTCCCCCGCATCATTCACAATAATAATTTCATACGGCTTCAAGGTCTGGCGGGAAATCGACTCCAGAAGCTCACACAAAGCCGGAATCCGATTATAGGTCACAATTACGATAGAAATCTTCATGATGCTCTCCTTCTCATTTTCATAGTCATGTACTATTAAAACATATATTGGACGGGAGATCAGTGGGAATATCCTACTGAAACCGGATAAGGTGTTAATGAAAATACTAGATGAATTGCTAAGCCTTCTATATTGTGATACAGAGAAAATCTAACTATAATGAAAGACAAAACACGATGGAGGTTCAAGACATGTCTATGCATAAAGCACTCACCATTGCCGGCTCAGATTCCAGCGGCGGTGCTGGGATTCAAGCTGATTTAAAAACATTTCAAGAAAAAAACGTATACGGGATGACCGCCTTAACGGTGATCGTTGCGATGGACCCAAACAACAGCTGGGACCATCAGGTATTCCCGATCGATACTGATACAATCCGCGCCCAGCTTGCAACAATTACGGACGGCATCGGTGTGGACGCCATGAAAACAGGAATGCTGCCAACCGTTGACATAATCGAGCTTGCGGCAAAAACGATCAAAGAAAAACAATTAAAAAATGTGGTAATTGACCCGGTTATGGTTTGCAAAGGTGCTAATGAAGTCCTTTATCCAGAGCATGCCCAAGCCCTGCGTGAGCAATTGGCTCCGCTAGCCACTGTCATTACGCCAAACTTGTTTGAAGCCAGCCAGCTCAGCGGCATGGATGAACTAAAAACAGTTGACGATATGATCGAAGCCGCGAAAAAAATTCATGCACTCGGCGCTCAATATGTCGTCATTACAGGCGGAGGCAAACTCAAACACGAGAAAGCCATTGATGTTCTCTATGACGGAGAAACAGTGGAAGTCCTTGAAAGCGAAATGATCGATACGCCTTATACACATGGCGCAGGCTGTACATTCTCAGCAGCCGTGACAGCGGAGCTTGCCAAAGGTGCGGAAGTCAAAGAAGCCATTTATGCAGCTAAAGAATTCATCACAGCTGCCATTAAAGAATCCTTCCCGTTAAATCAGTACGTCGGACCTACGAAGCATTCTGCTCTGCGCCTGAATCAACAATCATAAAAAAGCGGCTGCCTTACAGAGAGGCAGCCGCTTTTAAATCACCGAAGACTTTTCACAGAAAAAACTGCCGATCCCATCGGCAGCCTGTTTATTTGATTTTTAAATTGTTTGCAGATTTCCTCAAAAATGTTTCTATCGACTGAACAAAAAGTGCATATTCCTTCATTTGTTCATATGCCCGCGTGAGAATTTCCGCCGTTTCACTGTGCGGTGTTGTTCCGCCAAGCATTTTTTTCAGCTGAAGCAGCACATCCTTATATTCTTCCCGCTTATCTTCAACTTGGTCCGCAGCCTTTTCCAAACATGCCGGTGTTATCTTCTGTTCATGTATATTCAAGAAAACAACTCCTTTTACAGAAAAAAATAGTAGGTTATCGTTGAAGAATAGCACAGATGGCTTAGATTTCACATAAGAAAATAGAAGGATTTTCTACATAAGTGTCCAAATTCCGACATTCATTTCAGATTTCCCGGTCGAACTGGCTGTTACTTCATGATTTCCCGGGAAAGGAAAATATCTTGCACTAAAAACCTCTTCTCCGTTATTCATAAAGATTTCCACAGATGACGCGTCGAGAAACATGTGTACGGTATGCAAATCCTTGATGCGGCAATGTCTTGCTTCTGTTCTTTTTCCGTCAAAGCTCTTTCGTTCCAGCGTTACAATCCCCTCGTCTTTATGGAAGGAAAACGAAGCCGTTCCGCGGATACTGATTGAAAAACCGGACTCCGTATGAATGTCTTCCAGCAAGATCTCAGCTCTTTCAGGGTTTTCCACTGGAAGTGTGCCAGATGATTCGTGCATGTGGATTTGTAATTTCTTCTCGTTTCTGCGCATGGCTTTCAGCTCAGGCAGCGGCTGCTGAATCAGCTTCTGGCCTGATAGCGTCAGCTGTCTCGGCAGCGTCATGCAGTGAATCCAGTGATAGTCAATCGTTGGATGAGATCCTTCATCCTGGTCAGGCACAGCCATCCAAGCAAACAAAATTCGTCTGCCCTGATCATCTTCAAGTGTTTGCGGCGCGTAAAAATCAAAACCTTGATCAAGCTCCCTAAAATCACCATGCTTCAGTTCAGGCTTGTTATAATCGAGACGCCCGACAAAATAACCTGATTGATATACGTTCTGATAAAGGTAACCGTCAGCCTCAAGCCCTTGAGGCGAAACAATCAGCACGTCGGAACCTTGAAGAGTAAACAAATCAGGGCATTCCCACATGTACCCAAAATCCTCCAGCCCGTTGAAGCCTGCGCCAGTTATCGGGCCAAGAAATCGCCACTCTGTCAGGTTATCAGAAGCAAACAATACAGCCTGTCCTTTCAAATTTTCCGTTTGCGCACCAATCACCATATACCATGTACCTTCATGCTCCCATACCTTCGGGTCGCGAAAATGGGGCGTATATCCTTTCGGGAGGCGGGCGACAACACCCTTTTTCTCAAAGGTCAGCCCGTCGTCAGAAACAGCAAGGCATTGATACGTTTCCCGATTTCCATCCTGATCCCTGACATTTCCTGTGTAAAACAGATAGAGCTGATCATCTTTCGGGACAGCGCTGCCCGAGTAGCAGCCGTTTTTATCGAACCAATCACTCGGAGCCAGCGCAATCTCTTCCCGCTTCCAATTCACAACATCCTGTGTCGTATAATGCCCCCAAAATTTCGCGCCGTGCCCCGTCTGAAACGGCTGCCACTGAAAGAATACATGATAGGTGCCCTTCCAATAAATCACGCCATTCGGGTCATTCAGCAGCCCAACCGGCGGCATGATGTGAAAATGCTGGCGATGCGGATCGCTGTCAGCGATAGATTCTTTTTTCTCCACTTCATCATAAGCCTGGCGACGAAGCTCCTGGTCATGTGCTGTCATTTTTTTCTCCCCTCATCCTCATTAATCTTCATGACAAAAGCTGCAATGAACGCTGACACTGCCGCAATGGCCATCCCAATCAGATAGTTGATCAAGTTGCCCATGCCAAACGGCGCAGCAATGGCGATCATCGGAATACCCGTTAACCCATAAGCGTTTGCAGCAACATGAGTAAAGACGACATAAGCACCGCCCAATGCGCCTCCGATCATCGCGGCGATAAACGGTTTTCGGTAGCGAAGATTAACTCCGAATATGACGGGCTCAGTAATGCCAAGAAAAGCGGAAAATGCAGCCGGAAGCGCGATTTCTTTTGTCTTTGCCTTTTTCGCCATAAAGAAGACGGCAAGGCCTGCCCCGCCCTGTGCGACATTTGCCATTGACCAGATCGGCAGCAAGTAGTTTTTTCCTATATCTGCAATTAGCCCCGCCTCAATCGCATGGAAGCTGTGATGAACACCTGTCAGTACGATGAGTGAATACGTGCCCCCGAAAATCAAACCTGCAACAAAACCAGCATGGTCATACACATAAGTTAAAGCAACCGTAATCCCGGAGCCAAGCGCTCTTCCCAGAGGGCCAATCGCGATAAAAGCAACAAACCCGGTGACAATTACAGTAACAAAAGGTGTAACAAGCAAATCTACCGCATGCGGAACCACTTTTCTTGTCCATTTCTCTACCTTGCTCATTACATAAACCGCCAGCAGAACAGGGATGACAGTTCCCTGATAGCCTAGAAGCGCGATATCCAATCCGAAAAGATGCATATAATCAGGTGTCGCTTCAGCCAAACCCCATGGATTCAAAAGGTTTGGATGAATCATGATTCCCCCAATGACTGCTCCCAAGTACGGGTTGCTGCCAAATTCTTTTGAAGCGCTTACTCCGATTAGAATCGGCAAGAAAATGAATGCTGCACTTGAAAACATATCAAGCAGCTGAAAAACTGCAGAATCCTTGCTCATCCAATGAAACGCATTGATCATACCCAGCAATCCCATTAACAGGCCGCTGGCCACAATAGCCGGGATAATTGGAACAAAAATATTAGAAAGCGTTTTCGCAAATCTCGCAGCGGGATTCAGCTTTTCTTTTGCCGCATCCTGATGATTGACGTGTTCCTCACGCTCAATATCAGCTTCTTTAGAAAAAGCATCGAATACTTTATTCACAAGGCCTGTTCCGAAAATGATCTGGTACTGGCCAGAGCTGCTGAAGGCCCCTTTGACACCATCAAGCTCTTCAACCTGTGCTTGATCTATCTTTGATTCATCTTTCATCACTAAACGCAGTCTTGTTGCACAATGAGCCGCGCTGATAATGTTATCTTTCCCTCCGAGAAGCTCAATGAGGCGTTTTGCAGTCTCTTTGTAATCCATCTGTTTCTCCCCCTTTTATTTAAACAAAAAAGACCTAAAATTCGCCAACGAATAAAGGACACAGCGATCCTTTTTTCATTTACGCAAATTTTAGGTCTTGCCTGCTTTACCAGTCACAATCCCGCTTATTCAGATTGAGAATACGCTTTCATCATAAAACATGACAGCGTTTTCGTCAACTGCTTTTTAGTTAAATAGTTTGATAAAACATGTAGACAAAAATTCGTAAAAAATACTTGTGAAATAGTTCACAATATCATGCTATACTATGCTCAATCATGAAAGAAAGCAGGAAAAGACCATGGAAACTCAAGCATTGCAAAAGGTTGAACAGTACGCTTTAAAAAAACAAAACATATTCGCTTCAAGCAAAATCCGTTATGTGCTTCGGTCCATTTTGGCCAGTATGTTTATTGGTTTTGGCATTACAGCCGCAAGTAAAACCGGCAGCTATTTCTTTATGGCTGATTCTCCATTTGCCTTTCCCGCTGCCGCTGTCACTTTCGGGGCCGCTATTCTGATGATCGCTTACGGAGGCGGAGATTTATTTACCGGCAACACCTTTTATTTCACCTATACCGCGCTCCGAAAAAAACTCCGCTGGCGCGACACCCTGTACTTGTGGATGTCAAGCTATGCCGGCAATTTAATCGGCGCCATTCTGTTTGCCATCCTGATCAGCGCGACAGGACTTTTTGAGGAGTCTTCCGTACATTCCTTTTTGATTCATCTGGCAGAACACAAAATGGAGCCGCCGGCTTCCGAACTGTTTTTCAGAGGATTGCTGTGCAATTGGCTTGTGTGCCTCGCCTTTTTCATTCCAATGGCTCTCAAAGGGGAAGGAGCAAAGCTCTTTACCATGATGCTTTTCGTTTTCTGCTTCTTTATTTCCGGCTTTGAACACAGCATTGCCAATATGTGCACATTCGCCATCTCACTTTTGGTCGAGCACCCTGATACAGTGACACTGATGGGAGCAGTCAGAAATTTAATTCCCGTTACGCTCGGGAATCTGACCGCGGGAATGGTCATGATGGGCTGGATGTACTACACACTCAATCCTGATCAATAAAAAAACTTCCAGAGATCACTCCCTGCAAGTCAAAGCGGTTATTCCGAGAGATCTTGAAGACGCTGGACATGCAGCGTGATATAGCCGGCCTCGGATTCCGGCAAATGTAAATGATATTCATTTTTCAAAAACTCCGCCAGTTCCAGCGCACATTGATAGGCAAATGAATACTTTTTTTGGATGAAATAAAGCATCTCCTCGTCCATATGATGGAGCGCTTCATTTGATTCCAACCGGCTGACCGCGTATCGCAAATGCGTGACAAGGCGTTGATAGGAAATGCTGTTTTCATCCACCTTTCGATTAAAGTATTGTTCTATTTTCTCTATCATTTCTTTGATCATGGTCGTATGCTTCAAAGCTGAATACATGCTCTCCGCATCCATCTTGGCCGTATGGATGTGAAGGGCAATATAACCCGCTTCATCTTCAGGCAGAGACACGCCCAATGTCTCTTTTACATGTCCGATCGCCCAAAGGCCGATCTCGTATTCTTTTTTATAGAGCGCTTTTATCTCATGCAGCAATTTATTCTGCACAAGCAGCCCATTTTGAACCCTTTCGATCGCAAAGGACAAATGGTCAGAAAGCGCGATATGAATGTGGTCGCTCAGCGGCGCCGCGAGCTCCCCTTCCGCATAGCTGATGATATCCTCAGCTATTTCTATATGCTCCTCCGGCAGTGTTTGCAGGATTTGTTTGAATTTTTCATTCTCATCGCGCACGACAAAGATTTTTTCCACTTTATTCATAGGGATGAGATCGTTTTTCTTTTTTTGAAAAGCGATTCCCGGTCCCATCACGATTTTTTCCTGATCATCCTCTTTTATTAAAGCCGCATTGTTGTTTAATACTTTATAGATTTTCAAGAGGTTATCTCTCCCGCCAATTTGCTTTTGACTGGGATTTTACCTCCTTTTGACCGCCATGTAAAGATGCGGGCCCGCTCTCTCCTGCTTTGGCGATTCCTTGAAGGCTTGCAAACACCTTCTTTTATAAAGCGCGGCGGCTTTCGCTTTCTGTTTTTCTTCCTCATTCACAGCCATTCGCCATTCATAAAACGAAACAAGTCCCGCGGCCTGCACCGCCGCCTTTCTTTGGTATGTACGCTGAGCCGAGTAGACCGCGGCAGCCGCAGTTTTTCTGTCCGGCGTCACCCAGTTCATCAAAAAGACCATCCACACCCGTAAAGATACAAGCAAACGTTTCATAGAAAAACATCCCTCCGCTTCTTTTTGGCAGGCAGCCTTTTTTAGCAGCCCGTTTTCTCAGCCGCAGCCCGCAGGAAAAGACGGCCGATTTCTTTTCTTGCAAACTAGCAGCTCTAGCAAAACTCATGACTCTATGATAGACCGTGGAAAGAGAATTCTTTGTCACAATATGAGTGAAAAAACCAACTAGTTTTTAGAAGTTTTGTTGAAAGCTGAAAGAATTGAAATGAAAATTGGAGAACCGCTTTGAAAACTTTATACACAAGTTATCCCAAAGATAAGAACAACTTAATCACAAGAGATATCCACATGTCCACAAACTCTATCTATATTTTGTATACGAACATTTATTCCCAACTATATATATACACAGGTTTATTCACTTATACACAGGGTTCTGTGTATAACTCCTTCCTTATACACAAACAAAATCCAATAAATGGTCCAAATGACACAAGGATTTTTTTGAATTTTCAAGAAATATATACTAGATCTTTCACATTTTTTCTAAATACAAAGGGGGAAACACATTGAAAAAGGGGATCATTCGCTTTCTGCTTGTCAGTTTCGTCTTATTTTTCGCGTTATCCACAGGTATTACGGGCGTCAAGGCCGCTCCGGCATCTTCAAAAACGTCGGTTAACCTAGAAAAAGCCGAGGTATTCGGTGATATCGACATGACAACAAGCAAAAAAACAACCGTTATAGTGGAATTAAAAGAAAAATCCTTGGCAGAAGCGAAGGAAGCTGGAGAAAGCCAATCGAAAAGCAAGCTGAAAACCGCTCGCACAAAAGCAAAAAACAAAGCAATCAAAGCGGTGAAAAACGGAAAAGTAAATCGGGAATATGAGCACGTATTCTCAGGCTTCTCTATGAAACTCCCAGCTAATGAGATTCCAAAACTTCTCGCGGTAAAAGACGTTAAGGCAGTATACCCGAACGTCACGTATAAAACAGACAATATGAAGGATAAAGACGTCACAATCTCCGAAGACGCCGTATCACCGCAAATGGATGACAGTGCGCCTTATATCGGAGCAAACGATGCATGGGATTTAGGCTACACAGGAAAAGGCGTCAAGGTGGCGATTATTGATACTGGGGTTGAATACAATCACCCAGATCTGAAGAAAAACTTTGGACAATATAAAGGATACGATTTTGTGGACAATGATTACGATCCAAAAGAAACACCAACCGGCGATCCGAGAGGCGGAGCGACTGACCATGGCACACACGTAGCCGGAACTGTGGCTGCAAACGGAACGATTAAAGGCGTAGCGCCTGATGCCACACTTCTTGCTTATCGTGTGTTAGGCCCTGGCGGAAGCGGCACAACGGAAAACGTCATTGCGGGCGTGGAACGCGCTGTACAGGACGGAGCAGATATCATGAACCTGTCTCTCGGAAACTCTTTAAACAACCCGGACTGGGCGACAAGCACAGCACTTGACTGGGCCATGTCAGAAGGGGTTGTCGCTGTTACATCAAACGGCAACAGCGGACCGAACGGCTGGACAGTCGGATCGCCTGGCACATCAAGAGAAGCGATTTCTGTCGGTGCTACTCAGCTGCCGCTCAATGAATACGCTGTAAAATTTGGTTCCTACTCTTCAGCAAAAGTGATGGGCTATAACAAGGAGGACGACGTCAAAGCACTCAATAACAAAGAAGTTGAGCTTGTCGAAGCGGGAATCGGCGAAGCAAAGGACTTTGAAGGAAAAGATCTGACAGGCAAAGTCGCCGTTGTCAAACGAGGCAGCATTGCATTTGTGGATAAAGCAGATAACGCTAAAAAGGCCGGTGCCATCGGCATGGTTGTGTATAACAACTTCACTGGAGAAATTGAAGCCAATGTGCCAGGCATGTCTGTCCCAACGATTAAGCTTTCATTAGAAGACGGCGAAAAACTCGTCAGCGCCCTGAAAGCTGGTGAGACAAAAACAACATTCAAATTGACGGTCTCAAAAGCGCTCGGTGAACAAGTGGCTGATTTCTCATCACGTGGCCCTGTTATGGATACGTGGATGATTAAGCCTGATATTTCCGCGCCAGGGGTCAATATCGTCAGCACGATCCCAACACACAATCCTGACCATCCATACGGCTACGGATCAAAACAAGGAACAAGCATGGCATCGCCTCATATCGCCGGAGCTGTTGCCGTTATTAAACAAGCCAAACCAAAATGGAGCGTTGAACAGATTAAAGCTGCCATCATGAATACCGCCGTCACTTTAAAGGATGGCGATGGGGAAGTATATCCGCATAATGCCCAAGGCGCGGGCAGCGCAAGAATCATGAACGCGATCAAAGCCGATTCGCTCGTCTCACCTGGAAGCTATTCATACGGAACATTCTTGAAGGAAAACGGAAATGAAACGAAAAAAGAAACGTTTACGATTGAAAATCAATCTTCCATTAGAAAGTCATACACACTGGAATATTCATTTAACGGCAGCGGCATCTCCACATCCGGGACCAGCCGTGTTGTGATTCCGGCACATCAAACCGGGAAAGCCACTGCAAAAGTAAAGGTCAATACGAAGAAAACAAAAGCTGGCACCTATGAAGGTACGGTTATCGTCAGAGAAGGCGGAAAAACGGTCGCTAAGGTACCTACACTGTTGATTGTGAAAGAGCCCGATTATCCGAGAGTCACATCTGTCTCCGTCAGTGAAGGGTCTGTACAAGGCACCTATCAAATTGAAACCTACCTTCCTGCGGGAGCGGAAGAGCTGGCGTTTCTCGTCTATGACAGCAACCTTGATTTTGCAGGCCAAGCAGGCATTTATAAAAATCAAGATAAAGGTTATCAGTACTTTGATTGGGACGGCACGATTAATGGCGGAACCAAACTTCCGGCCGGAGAGTATTACTTGCTCGCCTATGCCGCGAACAAAGGCAAATCAAGCCAGATTTTGACCGAAGAGCCTTTCACTGTTGAATAAGAAGAAGCCCTGCCAAATCGGCAGGGCTTTTTAAAGATCAGTCAGCAAACGCCTCCTGCAATAAGCGATACGATCGGAGCTTATCTTCAAAATGATGCGTGATGGTCACCACCATGATTTCCTCTGTTTCATACGCTTTACTCAAAGCTAGCAGCTGCTCCTTAACCTGTTCTTTCGTACCAACAATCATTCGATTTCGATTATCAGCAATTCGTCTCTGTTCATAAGGGGAATACGTATTTTTCCGAACAGCTTCATACGAAGGAACTCCCTCTAAAGGAATACCCTGCTCTCCCGCCAAAAGCGTAAAATCAAGCACAGACCCAAGCTCCTCTGCCTTCTCCTCCGTGTCAGCACAAAGAACAAAAACAGCAACTGCCGCTCGAGGCGTATCTCCTAACACAGACGGTTTGAATCGTCTCTTATACTGTCTGACAGTACCCTCTCCGCCTTCTCCATTGATAAAATGGGCAAACATATAGCCGGCGCCAGATTCAGCTGCGAGCAGCGCGCTTTCTCCAGATGAGCCGAGCAGCCACACATCCGGAGCAGTTGAAATATGCGGCGCAGCCGTCAAATTCGGAAAACGGTGTTTGTCATCCGCCAAATCATGCAAATACATAGCCAGCTCCTTGATTTGCTGCGGATACTGATCAGCATTGCGCTTTCCGCCGTCATTCAGCGCCCATGATGCAATCGGCATTCCCCCCGGTGCTCTGCCAAGCCCCAGATCAATTCTTCCCGGCGTCAGCCCCTCCAGCACACGGAAGTTTTCAGCTACTTTATAAGCACTGTAATGCGGCAGCATGACTCCTCCTGATCCAACACGGATTCGCTTTGTTTTCGCCGCTATATGACTGATGAGCACCTCAGGACTGGACCCTGCCAGCCGTTTTGAAAAGTGATGCTCAGAAACCCAAAATCTCTTATATCCAAGATCCTCAGCAGCTTGGGCGAGTGCAACGGTTTGCTGTAAGGCCGTTTCTGCATTGCTGCCCTCTGATACTGGAGATTGATCTAATATACTTAATGAAACCATCCTTACCACCTCATCCTCATCGTATCACTGATCTCCTATTTTTTCTCCAAAGCCGCTCACACTGCTTATCAGTGTCCCCTATCATTCGCCATTTATTTGTGAAAGCATGTCCCTATTTGTCGGAATATGTTACACGTGAAACATAAAAACCCCTCCAAGACGGAGAGGTTGGCTTTAGTTTTTATTAAAGCCCTTTTCTTTCACGTAGTCATTTAAATACGTACGCGGCTTCTGCTTCATAAAGTTCAGTATTTGATCGGACCACGTTTCATCCCGCTGCCCGTTTGTTCTTTCTCTATAGTAATCAGAAATGGTCTTGTCATACGTGTTCATAGTATGACGGAAATCGTCTGTGTTCACATTATACGTATTCTCATGATAAACGGCCTGCTTTGGCAGTCTTGGTTTTTTGCCGGATAGGTTCGCTGGATGGCCTACTGCCAGCCCGAAAAGCGGGAGCACATGGTCAGGCGTTTGCAGCACCTCTGTCACCTTGTCCAGTTCATTCCGAATGCCGCCGATATAGCAAATGCCAAGCCCCATAGATTCAGCCGCAATGCTCATATTTTGCGCTGCCAGCGCCGCATCAATCAAGCTAACCATAAACATTTCCGTATTCTCGAGCAGCTCAGAAATATGTTCACCTTTTTCCTCAGCCAGTTGTTGATGGCGGTACAAATCCGCACAAAATACAAAAAAGTGCCCGTTCTTCTCAACGTAAGGCTGATTCCCAGCAAGCACAGACAGCTCACGTTTTTTCTCAGGATCAGAAACCCCGATAATCGAATATGCCTGCACATAGCTGGATGTAGACGCAGCCTGCGCACTTTTCACTAATGTATCAATTTCTTCAGCTGTCAAAAGCTGATCAGTAAAAGACCGGATTGACCGATGATTCAAAATGGTTTCGATTGTGTTATTCATCACAAGAACCTCCTTATCTCTTTTTATCATATCCGAAAAAAAGTGATCTCAAAAGTGAAATGCTCTGCACAAAAAAAGACAGCCTCTGAAAAGGCTGCCTTCATCTTAAGAATTAAAGAGATAACTTCTGTATTTCGTCAGCTGCACACTCGCATTATATACAATCCCAAATCCGATTAACGTGGACAGTGTCGAACTTCCCCCATAGCTGACAAACAGCAGCGGAATCCCGGTAACAGGCATAATGCCGATGTTCATTCCGATATTCTGGAATGTGTGGATCACAATTAACGCCGTATAGCCAACGCAAAAGAAAGAAGCGAAACGGTTAAACGGATGTATTTTGTCTATCAGAACGACAAGCCTGTAGATTAAAAAGAAGAACATGATGACAACAATCGCACAGCCTATAAAGCCGAAGCTTTCACCCAAAATAGCGAAGATAAAGTCGGTCTGTCCTTCTGGTACATACACCTTCAAATTGTGTACTCCATTTCCGACAATGCCTCCTGAGCCGATAGCCATAACAGCCTGATCAACCTGCCAACTGCTATTTGCATCTTCCTGAGTTGTTCCATTTGTATCAGAAACCCAAGATGTTACCCTCTTTATTTGATACTCTTGAATTCCAACTGATTTAGCAGCATCAGGAAAATTAATCATCACTAACAAGATAAGAGAAATAAGTAAGATACCAGAACCACCAATGATTGCGATCAGCTTCCAGTTTACTCCTGACATAAAAATCATGACAATCACAATAAACATACATATCCCAGCTGTACCAGCATCCTGAAGAAGGATAAGTCCGATCGGCACTACCGATACACCTGCAATCTTAAGCAAAAGATGCACATCATCTCTGAGCGTTCGGATTTTTTTAGGGCTTGCTTTTGAAATCACTGAGGCTACCATCATCATGAGCCCGATTTTCATAAATTCAGAGGGCTGTAACGTTACAGAACCAAACTGAAACCAGCTTTTTGCACCGTTTTTCACTGGTGCAATAGACTCAGGACTGACTCTCAATATCAAAAGAAGCAAAATCCCGAATAAAAATACATATAAACTCAGTTTTTCAAGCTGCTCCAAATCGAAATACAGCAGCACCGAAATGGCAATAGCCCCCAAAGCATAATAAATAATTTGTTTCGTCCAGGCATTATCTCCATACTGCCCAAACTGACCGGCAGCATAAATCGCCAATACGCTTATAATAAAAAACACACCAAATATAAAAATCAAATCCCCCTGGTAAAAGGGGCTTTGCTGTTTCTTATATCGACTCATTCTATCCCGCCTTACATTTTCATCGGAAAATCACTAATGTTTATTATACATGAACCACGTTCAAGATGACACGTGAAGCTCGTTTCCTTTTATGTTTTTTGCGCATCTACAGCGCTTTTTCAGCTACACGAAATATGACGTATCATAAACCAAAACGTTTCGAATGACACAAAACTTTTCAAATGAAAAAAACCCCCTTATAAAAGGGGTTAAAAGAAATCCATAAGAAATGGAGGTTTTAATTGAAATTCGTCATCAAGCCGTTTGATTTCCGATACCGGTCCTTTTATCATGCCTGTTTCAAAAAGGAAACGAGCACTCCTGGCGCCTAGGAAGAAAGCGGTTAAAGAAGATATGCTCCATTCTATTAGATAGTCAGATGACTCTTTCTGAACGATCTGCACCTGCTGGGACTCGACTCGGAAAGTCTGTTGATTCCACGGCGCCCATTGATCCGTTACCTTAAAGTCAAAGGGAGCTGTCAGCCGAGATTTTGGATATTCCCGTAAAAAACCTTCAACGTCAACGATACGCGCCATACTATAAGGATATATCTCTTGTTTGACTCGGGGTTCTCCTGTTAAAAAATCAAGATCTTCCTCCATCCGTACAGTCAGTTCCGCTTCATTTAGCATCGAATCATGCTGGCAAATAAAATTCCATAAACCTCTCTGGGCCTCCCTGTTTAAATAAACAAATTCCTTAACTCGCATCGTTTTATTTTTGATGTCATACACAAGATATCCACAAGGCACTCCATTTTCAGAGATATACATAGCCTTCATACCATCGATCTTCTCTGTCCAGTGCTCCTTTGAACGTTTCATTAGCCCATTATGCTTCGTTCTATACTGATTATAAATGGCATTCACTGCATCTGTTTCATTCTCTTGAAGCCTCCTCATGTATCCAGAGGTATCACCTAGCTTTTGCAATTGTTCTTTAAGGTAAGTCAGACGTTTTTGATAGAAACAAAGTTCCCAGCCAAATTTGCGGTAAAAGGAGATTAGGAACGGATGCAAAAAGCTGATGGTTTGGTTTTCTTTCTTCATGACCATGAGAGCGTTTCGAATAAGTCCCTTTACTGTTCCTTTTCTTCTGTATTCAGGCCAGGTTGCCACCCCAGCAATACCCCCCATCTTCATCTCCTGCTCCCCAAGCATGACAGAAAAGGGAATAATGTGAAGCTTAGAGAAGAGTTTGTCTTGTTCCTTTATTCCGATGATGTAATGGTTCTCTAAAGCTTTTACTTTCTCTTCTCGTTCCTCATCACTGAGTTCTTTCTGAAAAGCATATTCAGACATGCGGATCACTTCTCGCCAATCTTTTCTTTCAAGCTTTATTACCTGATACATCTGCATCCCCCTTCTTTTAAAAAAGAAAGCTCCGTACATTCTCCTATCTTACAGCGTTTAAAAATAAGACGATAGGTCTAACTCATTTTTTTAAAAGCGTGTATCAATTTCTGGAAAACATGGTATAATAATTGTAACAGAATGTTCAAAAAACAATCACAAAACAGACAAAACTCAGTTCCTCTATTTCATTTTTGTAAACGTTATCACAAAATGAAAGGAGACGGGTATGATGGACATGTTTTTTGCTTACTTACTGGTTGCCAGCGCAACGCCTCTCTTTATTTGGCTTGATAACAAAAAAGTCGCACTCTCAGCTATTCCGCCAATCATCTTAATGTGGGTATTCTTCTTCTTTTACGCAACAGAAAGCCTTTCTCCACTAGGACACACTCTCATGATTATCTTGTTTGCCGTCAACGTCATTGTCGCTCATATCGCAGCATTTATCATTTACGGTCTTCCGTATCTTCGCAGAAAGCGAAGCAGCTGAAGACAGCAAAAAACCCTCTTCTAACGAAGAGGGTTTTTGTATTATTCGTTGTGGCCTGAATGCTCTGAGTGTTCAGCGCCTCCAGGAGGATTTCCGTCCATATGGTCACCATGGTGATAGTGAGCCGCGAAAATCCAGATGGATCCAAGTACGATAACAATCGCGCCAAAGAATCCGAACAGCGTGTTTCCGACTTGGATTGTGCCGTTTTCGCTCTCTGTCATGTGCATGAACATGAGAAGCTGCAGCGCCGCCTGAATGAAGGCGAAACCGAAGATAATCCAAAGTTTTGCTGATGAGCTCAGGTCAGTATACACTGCAACCCATAGAGCCAGCAGGGTCAAAACGATAGACAGGATAAAACCTACAATGTGTTTCCATGGAAAGTGACTGTGTTCAGCAGATTTGTTTGCCATTTTACAGACCCCCCAATCCCATGAGATAGACACCTGTAAAGATGAAAATCCATACAACATCTAAGAAGTGCCAGTACAAGCTTGAGATAAAGATTTTAGATGAAGTTTGCGGAGTTAAGCCGCGTTTCTTCAACTGAATCAGAATTCCTGTAATCCAGAAAATACCGATTGTTACGTGAGTTCCGTGAGTTCCAAGTAAAACAAAGAATCCAGACCAGAACGCACTTGTACTGAGAGCCGCTCCTTCATGCACATAGTGAACAAACTCGTTGATCTCGCATCCGACGAAGCCGGCACCGAGAAGAAGAGTGATAATTGTCCAAATGACAACGCCTTTTAAACTTCCGCGGCGCATTTCATGAACAGCGATCCCGCAGGTAAAGCTGCTGATCAGCAGCAAGAACGTCATAATCATTACCAGATTGACTTCAAATAGTTCGTCTGGCAAGACACCTCCAGCTGTTCTGTTTTTAAGAACGAAGAAGGTTGCAAATAGTGTTGAGAACAACACAATTTCTGCCCCTAAAAAGATCCAAAACCCGAGAATATTAAGTCTGCCGGTTTCAGATTGATATTCCATAGGCGCGTTAGAATTGCCGTGTTCTGCATGTTCCATAACTCACGCCTCCTTATTCGGAAATCTTTCTTTCCGTCTCTTTTATTTCATCAACACTAATGTAGTAGCCATTGTCGTATTCGAATGAACGCAGAACCATGCAGAGCAGGACTCCGATCAATCCGACTACGCCCATCCAGTACCATTCAAAGACAAGTCCAAAGCCAGCAAGACCGAAGGCAACAGACATAAAGAACGGTCTGCCTGAGTTGCTTGGCATATGGATTTTCTTGAATTTGCTTTCAGGGTATAATTCAGTTTTTTCTTCTTTCATATGCAGGAATGCATCTTGAGATTTGACTTCAGGAAGCACCGCAAAGTTGTAATGCGGCGGAATCGCAGAAGAAGTCGCCCAATCAAGCGTACGTCCTACACCCCATGAATCTCCGCTGATTTCACGAGTAGAGTAACGGAAGCTGTAGTAGATGTTATAGCAAAGGATTAAGAATCCTACACCCATCATGAAAGCCCCGACAGTTGAGATAAAGTTCAATGTTGTCCAGCCGTCGTTTGGTCCGTATGTGTAAATACGGCGAGGCATGCCTTGAAGCCCCAAGAAATATTGAGGGAAGAAACATACATTGAAACCGATCATAAAGATCCAGAAGAACCATTTTCCGATTCTTTCGTTCAGCTTGTGGCCGAACATTTTTGGATACCAGAAAATAAATCCGGCGAAACAAGCAAATACAGTACCCGCGATCAGCACATAGTGGAAGTGAGATACAAGGAAGTACGTATTATGGTATTGATAATCCGCTGCTGCCATCGCAAGCATAACCCCTGTAACCCCGCCGATAACGAAGTTAGGAATGAACGCAAGCGCCCACAGCATAGGTGTTGTAAAGCTGATTCGGCCTTTATACATCGTAAAGAGCCAGTTAAAGATTTTAACCCCGGTTGGGATTGAGATTGCCATTGTCGTAATTGAGAAGAATGAGTTAACGGACGCACTGTTCCCCATTGTGAAGAAGTGGTGAGTCCAAACTAAGAAACTCAATACAGAGATGGCGATAATAGAACCAACCATCGCTTTGTAACCAAACAATTGTTTTCTTGCAAAGCTTGAGATGATTTCCGAGAAAATACCAAACGCCGGAAGAATAACGATATATACTTCAGGATGTCCCCAAATCCAGAACAAGTTAGCCCAAAGCATCGGCATACCGCCTGCTTCCAATGTGAAAAAGTGAGCGCCGAACAAACGATCAAATGATAAAAGTGCTAATGCTACTGTAAGTACAGGGAACGCAAACACGATAATAACCATTGTGATCAGTGTTGTCCATGTGAACATTGGCATACGCATTAATGTCATGCCTTTTGTTCTCATTTTTAAGATTGTTACCATAAAGTTGATCCCTGTCATCAGGGTACCGATACCGGCAATCTGAAGTCCGAGGAGGTAGTAGTTCTCACCCGGCCCAGGGCTCATGTCGTTACTTGCAAGCGGCATATAACTCGTCCAGCCTGCGTTCGGAGAACCTCCGATTACGAAAGAAATATTGAAAAGCATCGCACCTACAAAGAACGTCCAGAAGCTCAGGTTGTTCAAGTAAGGGAACGCAACGTCGCGAGCACCGATTTGAAGAGGTACAACAACGTTGATAAGACCGATTAAGAACGGCATCGCCATGAAGATGATCATGATTGTACCGTGAGTTGTAAAAATTTCATTATAGTGGTTTGAGTCTAAAAAACTGTTATTCGGAAGCGCTAGCTGGGCACGCATCATCAGACCGTCGACACCGCCGCGGAATAACATAATTACAGCAGATATAATATACATGATTCCGAGTTTTTTATGGTCAACAGTAGTTATCCATTCAGACCAAAGCCATTTCCACTTTTTGAAGTAAGTCAGTACAACAATGATGGCAATGGTTGAAAGCGCAATGGAAACTTGTGCGCCCAGAATTAATGGGTCACCAGTTACGAAAAATTCGTCCCATCTCATTTTCATGCGGGCTTCCTCCTTTCCTGATCAATATCATTCTTCTGTATCATCAGACTTCTTAAATTCGTTTTTCTTTACGTTTTCAAACGGATCTGTTTTAGAGTGCGGTGAAACGGCTTGATAGCCAAGGCGTTTGCGCGCCTCCATCGCATACTCAGCGTCTTGTCCGTGATCAACGTATTTCAAGTGAGTAGAAGAGAACGTTAATTCGTCCACATTTTCAGGAAGCATCAATTCATCATACTTCTCTTTTGTCAGCTTAGGAGCCTCGTTCTGAGTCTTTTTCACCCAGCTGTTAAAGTCTTTTTCTGTGACTGCATTCACATCAAACTCTTGGTCTGCAAAATGTTCACCTGTGAAGTTCGCGTTGCGGCCTTCGTAAGTACCCACTTTATCAGCCTGTAAGTATTGATCCATCAGCATTCCTGCCATCGCATATTTTTGCCCTCCAAGCTGAGGAATCCATAGCGAAGCCATTGAATCTGCAGATGAGATTTTGAACAAGATCGGGCGGTCGACAGGAATGTTTAAGTAGTTGACCGTTTCAATATCCTGTTCAGGGTAGCTGAATACCCATTTCCAGTCTACCGAAGTAGCGTAAACAACAAGAGGCTCTTTGTCTTTTGTTGCTTCAGGAGCTTTTTCTAACGAATATATCGTCTGTACGGTTGGCACAGAAAGTGCAATGACGATTAAAATTGGGATCACTGTCCAGACTACTTCTAAAAACGTGTTACCGTGAATTTCTGGGTTATAAGATCCATTATCTTTGCCTTTACGATCGCGGTATTTTACTAAAATAATGGTAAATAGAACAAAGACGACCCCGACGATAAACAGCATAAATCCGATAGATAACAGGATTAAATCACTTTGCTGTTCAGCTACAGGTCCTTTCGGATCTAGTACTGAAGCATTGCTGCATCCCCCAAGGACGAAAACCACAGTTAACAGCGCTAATACAAGCAACGGTTTTAATGCTCTGAACAAGAAGATCACCATCCTTCCTATTGATGTAATAAATCTGAAGTGCATACTTCCTCAAAATCTTTTCTCTACTTTGTTATGCTATCAAAAACTTCACTTATTAGCTTTATTTTTTTATAAACTTCATCCCATTTTCGCTTAAATGTCATAAAATCGACAAAAATTGCTCCAACTTTATTCACATCTATCGCTTAAGATGAAAAGTTTCTAGTTATTTCCGCATATAAGTAAAGAAAAGATGATGAAGAACTAATTCTGACAAATTAAGGTTTACCACAATAAAAAACTTAGGTCAATCAAAAGTTTCATTTTGTTAAACTTTCTAGATAGGAATTATTTTTTCCTTGTCTAGCATCTTTTCACACGGTTTCCATTTTAACGCATCAAATATTGAAAGAAAAGGCTCAATGAAGAGCCAATATGCTCTGAATTGCCCGCATTTTTTAAAGAGAGCATCCAGTTGTTTATCTTATACAAAAAAGAGGAATGATATAAGCAAATAATAAAAATAGGATGTGTTGCATGATGAGTTTTCTTATTTCACTTATCGTAGCTATTATTATCGGATGGCTTGGAAGCCTGTTTGTAAAAGGAGATATGCCCGGAGGAATTATTGGGTCTATGATCGCAGGTCTTATTGGCGCCTGGATCGGACACGGGCTGCTTGGAACATGGGGGCCGCACCTAGCCGGATTCGCCATTATTCCAGCGGTAATCGGCGCAGCCATTGTTGTCTTTCTAGTAAGCCTGTTAACCAGAAAAAGAGGATAAATGCAACAGCACCCGAAGCGTCAGCGCTTTGGGTGTTTGTTTTGCCATAAAAATCGAAAAAGCCTCAACCCTAGCGGTTGAGGCTTTTGACTGGTTTGGCGCCCAACTGATCGATGAACCTTCTGAAGGCCTGTTTTCCCTCTGTTGTCTGTTTAAATACACCGGCGTGTTCAAGAATGCGCGCGAATACATGTCCCAGCTCTTCCTTTATGACTAGATCTGCATTCTCTTTCGTTATGGTTCTTTTTTCCATCATCCGAAGAGCCCATTCACTATGTTTTGCCGTGAGCGGATTTTGTTCTAAGGCTGTTTTCGGATCAGCAGAGCATAGCGCCGCTGCCGTTTCTTTCATTTCCTCCTGTAAGCGGCCAGGCAATATCGCCAATCCCATGACCTCAATCAGGCCGATATTTTCTTTTTTAATATGGTGGACTTCCTGATGAGGATGAAATATTCCTAATGGATGCTCCTCATTCGTCCGGTTGTTCCTCAGGACGATATCGAGTTCGTACAGGTCTCCCCTGCGCCGCGCAATCGGTGTGACCGTATTATGGGGCGTATCACCTGTACAAGCGGCAATGCCGGCTTTTTCATCGGAATACGTTTGCCATGTGCGGAAGATATGATCAGCAGCTTCAGCGACACGATCCGGTTTGTCTCCTTGGAGCCTGAGCACAGACATCGGCCACTTCACTAAGCCCAGCGACACGCCGGGATAATCATTTAAGTCATAAACGTCTTCCGCTTCTGCACGTGCCATTGGAAAATCATGCGCTCCGCCTTGGAAATGATCATGGCTTAGGATGCTGCCGCCGACAATCGGGAGATCCGCGTTCGAACCGATAAAATAATGCGGATACTGCCCAAGAAATGACATCAGCCTTTCAAATGTTTTTTTACTGATCTCCATCGGTTCATGTTCACCTTTTAAGACGATGCAATGCTCTGGATAATAGACGTATGGCGAGAATTGCAAAAACCATTGTTCGTTTTCAAGGATGACTGGAATGATTCTGTGATTTTGCCGGGCTGGATGATTCACGTTTCCCTCAAACCCGACATTTTCTTTACACAGCAAACACATCGGATAATTTGTCTGCGCCTGCTCTTTTGCAGCCGCAATCGCTTTCGGGTCCTTTTCAGGCTTGGATAGGTTAATGGTCATTTCCAGCTCGCCATATTCGGTCGGCACCGTCCAATGAACATTTTTGGCGATTCTGTCTGTCCGTATATAATAGACATCCTCTGAATATTGATAGAATTCCTTTGTGGCCTGTTTTGGGCCGTATAATGCTTTTGTTTCTTCAAACTTGCGAATGACCTCGGACGGAGCAGGTACGAAACAGCCCATCAGCTTTGCGCTGAGCAGGTCACGGTACGTATCTGTATCCGCTTCCATTCGGCCTGTTTCCGCAGCCCATTTATAAATGGGAGCGAGCAAGTCCGGAAGGCTTTGTGACTGCTTAATGGCGGTGCTGGAGACCGGCTCGGGATGTGTGATGCCCAGCGCTTCATAAAGACGGTTTCTCGTATATTCCCGATCCCAGACCGAAATCAGTTTTCGTTCCAGGCCATACTCAAGCAGCTGTTCCAGATGTTCTACAATACTCATGTGTCACTCCCCCTTTAGTTCTCTTGCTCCTTCTCCGATATCAGCGACATAAAAATCCGCTTGGAGCCCTGTTTTTTCTTGATATCTGTCTCCAACTTTTTGAATAAAATCATCCACAAACGCATTTTTTACAATGCTGATGGTGCAGCCGCCGAAGCCCGCGCCCGTCATTCTTGATCCAATTACACCTTCGTGATCCCACGCCGCAAACACAAGCTCATCAAGTTCAGGGCATGTTACTTCATAGTCATCCTTCAATGAAAGATGGGATTCCTTCATTAACCGCCCGATTTCATCTATATTGTTCTCTTTGAACATATGGGCTGTCTTGATGGCGCGGTGATTTTCGTATACAGCGTGCTTTGCCCGTCGTCTGTTCGTTTCATTTTGGATCAGGCTGGATTGCGCATCGAAATCAGAAGGCGTGACGTCGCCCAGCGAGGCAATATCGAGGCCTTTTTGCAGATCAAGCAATGCATCATTGCATTCTTGGCGTCTCGTATTATAGCTTGAGTCTGCCAATGTCCTTTTTTTGTTCGTATTCGCGATAACCAGTGCAAGGCCAGAGACATCGAGCTTGCTATATTCATAGTCAAGCGTGTCGCAATTCAGCAGCATCGCATGATGTTTTTTCCCCATTCCAATTGCGAATTGGTCCATAATCCCGCAATTGACGCCGATAAAATGGTTTTCCGCATGCTGCGCCATTTTCACAAGCTCAAGCGCCTCTATTTCAGGGTAAAAATAGCTTTGGAGCACGACCCCCATCAGCAGTTCAATAGAAGCGGACGACGACAGCCCCGCCCCGTTTGGAATATTCCCTGAAAACACAATGTCAAAGCCATGGGGGACTGCATATCCTCTTTGCTGAAATTCATAAATGACGCCCTTCGGATAATTCGCCCAGTCGTCTTCTTTTTGATAGCGAATGTCGTCAAGGCTGCATTCCTTGATCCCCGCGTCTTTAAAGTTGTCTGAATACATCCGGACAACCCCGTCTTTTCTTTCTGCAACAGCAGCATATGTACCCATTGTCAGCGCGCACGGAAAGACATGCCCGCCGTTATAGTCTGTATGTTCTCCAATCAGATTCACTCTTCCAGGTGCGAAAAAAAACCGTAACCCCTCTTTTTCTCCGAATACACTTGCAAATATCCCCTTTAGCTCTTCCCGCATGTGCAATCACCTTTCTGGTTTTTATTTTTTTATTCCCTTTATTTCTTCAGAGAAAACGGTAGATCATATGCTGCTGTTCTCTGTCATACCCCTTCTTCTTTTGTTTTTTTGAAGACGAGCCATTTGCTCGCAACATAGTTGACGACAACAATGACTGCGTTGTCGAGTATTTTGGCCAAGGTTTCATTTGTATTGAACTGGCCGACAAGAATGATCATCATGCCTAAATCTATGCCGAGAGACAGGACCCGAACGCTGAAAAAAGCAGTGATCTCTTTCAGCAGGCTCTGCAGATCATGTGTTTTTTGCTGAAACACATATAATTTATTTGTTATGTAAGCAAACAGCACGGACAAAATCCAAGCAGCGACAGTGGCGGCTTTGTAATCCACATTCATAATCTCTACCAATATATAAAAGCTGGCGATGTTCACAATGGTTGTGAAAACCCCCATAATGACATACATAATCATTTCTCTATACTTCACTGATGTTCCTCGCTTTCTGAAAAACTTTTCAAAATTCTTGGCCTCTCGTGCTCTCTGTCTAAGGTAAAAAATGCCGAGAGTGCGTCTAAAAAGCTGCGGAAGGTGGCGGGCTGGCCCAATATATACGATTGTTTGATGATTCCGTCGAGGACTGCACATATTATTTTAGCCGTATATTTCGTATCAATACAGGCGTCAATCAGCTTTCTCTCCTTCAGCCAATTAATATATAACACATTTTCTTCCACCCACAATTCGTACAGCCGGACATAGGCCTTGCATTTCTGTAAGACTTTATATGTCGGCATGTTCATGGCAAACGAAGTAATGTCCCACGACGGTTTATTTATGTAATAGAAATAAAGCAGTTCTGCAGCGTGTTTTGCAGCCTCGTCCAATGTCAGCGATTTCATTGACTCCCGCTCCATTTGATCAAGGTACCCTATAATGATCTTTTTTTTCATCTGGCGTTTTTCAAGAAGATACAGCAGAAAATCCTCCTTGCTGACAAAATGAACATAAAACGCTCCTTTGCTGTATCCGGCGGCTCTGCTGATATCTTCTACAGAAACCGGATCATACGCTCGATCAATCAACAAATTCACGCCAGCGTCTATAAAACTTTCAAATGTTGCTTCTCTTTTAATTTGAAATTTGTTTTTTTTCATATTTTTCTCCTGGCGGTATGATTACCCTTATCTTACACCGGATCAATCTTTTGCGGTATTTATTTCTTTGAAAGGTTGTGCTATTCGGTTTCCCAGAGGTCATTTTTAATAGGCTAAATGATTTATTTTCATTTACATACTATCCAGTCAGTATTTAATTGTTTATTATTATAAATAAGATCCATTGGTTATATTAGTCATTTTTTTAGGGAATAGGTAGGTGGTTTTTCCTTCAGTTTGTGAACACCGAGCAACTATGTGTGAAATTTGTTGTACTCGCCTCATCATCGCGCCGGCTTGTCTTTTATTGCCCGCATGTTGCAGGAAAACATTTTATACAATTGGAGGTTACTATGAAAACTCATGTTAAAAAAGATTTGGACAAAGATTGGCATATGTTGATTCAAGAAGCTAGATCCATTGGATTAGGCATTCATGATGTGAGGCAGTTTTTAGAATCTGAAACAGCATCGAGAAAGAAAAACCACAAAAAAACCGTCCGCCAAGACTAATCCGAACAGGCGGATCTATTTTCCTCTGGCTTTTCTATCACCTGATCTGAGTTTTCACCATATCCTCTATTCGAAAGCACATTGCTGCGCTTAGCTTGAGGACAAACGGTGTGTCAGCTAACTACGACAGACAGCCGGTGATGCGATCACCTCTTGGCACATGCATTGTCATAAAGAGGTGATGCGAACATGATACCCGTGCTCTGGTAAACAGCAGCTTTGCTGAGAAAAAGCTGCATTCGGTGAGGTTTTGAAAGCAAACTCGTTTATACACGGCCGAGCTGGAAAACCTTCGCCTGCCTTTATACCGCTGTGTTCACCACTTCACGACTTCCTTCTTTTTTCATCCTCCGGATATTGTTCAACGCATAAATCAGACTTTCAGTACATACCTATTGGTGTACCTTTTTGCTTACGTTTAGCGATTAAAAGGAGGAAAGCCATGTACAAAGCTGATTACAAACAGATTGCTGCAACGCCGTCTTTCCAAGCTTTTTTAAAGCAGAAACGTGCTTTTATTGTTCCTTCTGCGATTTTCTTTTTTGTCTTTTATTTTTCACTACCTGTTTTGACATCTTATTTCACCTTTTTGAATGCGCCGGCCATTGGAGCTGTTTCATGGGCTTGGCTGTTCGCCATCGCCCAATTCGCCATGACTTGGATACTGAGTACAGTGTATTCCCGCAGAGCAGCTCATTTCGATCGGTATGTGAGCGCTTTAAAAGATGGTCTGAAGGGTGAACAAACATGAATATAACTGCTTTTTTATTATTTTTGGCGATTGTCGGCCTGACGCTTATTATCACGTATTTTGCCGCGAAGAAGACAAAAACGACAAGTGAGTTTTATACGGCGGGCGGTGGGCTCACCGGTGTTCAGAATGGACTGGCAATTGCAGGTGACTACATGTCTGCCGCCTCTTTTCTTGGGATTGCCGGAATGATTGCGTTATATGGATTTGATGGTTTCTTTTACAGCATCGGTTTTCTTGTGGCTTATCTCGTTGTCTTGTACATCGTGGCGGAACCGCTTCGGAATCTTGGAAAGTATACGATGGCAGACATGATTGCCGCTCGATTTAAAGAAAAGAAAATCCGCGGTGTTGCAGCTCTCAATACCATTGCCATCTCTACTTTTTATATGATTGCCCAGCTCGTTGGGGCGGGCGCGCTGATCAAACTGCTTCTTGGGCTGGATTACACCGCGGCGGTTCTCATCGTCGGAGTGCTGATGACCATTTATGTCGTGTTTGGCGGCATGATCGCGACAAGCTGGGTTCAAATCATTAAAGCCGTTTTGCTGATGGCCGGCACACTCGTGATTTCGATCATCGTGTTTTCAAAATTCGGCTTTAGCCTTAATACCATGTTTGAACAGATGAAAACGGCTACTCCGCTTGGCGCTGATTTCTTGAATCCCGGGAATAAATACAAGGTGCCGCTTGAGACCTTATCGTTAAACTTGGCACTCGTGCTGGGAACCGCCGGGCTTCCGCATATATTGATCCGGTTTTATACCGTTAAAGATGCCAAGACAGCCCGTACATCTGTTGTGTCAGCAACATGGATTATCGGTGTGTTTTACATTATGACGGTGTTTCTGGGCTTCGGCGCTGCTGCATTTGTCGGTTTTGACGCGATTACGGCAGCTGATCAAGCGGGAAATATGGCGGCTCCGCTTTTAGCAAAAGCGCTCGGGGGAGACTTTCTATTCGCGTTTGTATCAGCCATTGCCTTCGCTACCATTTTGGCTGTCGTGACAGGATTGGTGCTGTCTGCCGCCTCAGCATTTGCCCACGATATTTACAGCCAGATCATCAGAAAGGGAGAGGCTACTGAAAAAGAACAGATGAAAGCGGCCAGATGGGCTTCTGTCGCCGTGTCAGTGCTCTCGATTCTCCTAGCGATTTTTGCACAGTCCTTAAATGTGGCGTTCCTTGTTGCCCTTGCGTTTGCGGTAGCCGCCAGCGCAAATCTCCCGCTGATTGTGTTTACGGTCTTTTGGAAACGATTCAATGCTTCAGGAGCTTTATGGGGGAGTCTGACAGGCCTGATCAGCGCGCTTGTGCTTGTGTCGATGAGCCCTAGTGTGTGGGACCCGGCCGGAGGTGCTATTTTCACCGGCGATCCGCTCATCCCGCTGTCTAATCCAGGGATTATTTCCATCCCGCTTGGCTTCCTCGGCGCGTGGCTCGGAACGATGCTGTCGTCTGATAAAACAATTAATGAAGATACGTTTGCAGAAATACAGGTGAAGGCGCATACTGGCATTCATATGGAGCAGGAGTAAAAAAGCTCTCTTTATCGAGAGCTTTTCCCTTACTTTTTCTTCTGCTCGTCAGAAATCGCTTTTTCAAATACATCCTTGCCGGCAGCACCCGGAATTACAGTGTCGCCGATAATAAAGGTTGGAACGGCTGTGATGTCAGCCTCTTCATAGGCATGCTTCAAGGCTTGGCGCTGCACGTCCTGATATGTTCTTGTTTCCAGTGCTGATTTGAATGATGCACCGTCTAATCCCACTTCCTCGGCGAGCTTCGTCAAGATGTCAATGTCGCCGATATTTTGGCCCTCTTGGAAAAACGCCTGAAAGACACGGGTGTTGTATTCATGTCCTTTATTGTATTCCTTCGCAAAATGGAAGCCTTCAAACGCGAGGTCTGTATACGGATGGGGCGAGACGTTTGGAAAATTGATCTCGACTCCTAATTTCTCCGCCATTGGCTGAATGGATGTCTGCCACATGTATTGTTTGGACGGATCATTGACCGGGTCAAGCTGAGGGGATGGGCTTGGGCGCAGTTCAAACGGCATCCACTCGACTTCAACATCCTTTCCTTTTATCGCTTCTTCAAAAGCGGATTTTCCAACGAAACAAAATGGACAAACGTAATCTGAATAAACTTTGATGTGTACTGTCATGATAATTCTCCTTTCGTATAAATTGATTCTAAACTGTAACAATTAAAGTTACAACTGTTTTTTAAATAAAGAAGCCGATTTAGGCTTCTTTTATGATTCCAGCAAACGCTGGGCAATATATTCTCCTTTTTTGCAGCCGCCTGGGCATGCATATAAAGCAGAACCGATTGTTTGTGTATATTCGTTTAACGCATCCTTTGCTGAAAGAGCCTTCAGCATCGGGATAAACTGATTGTCTGGATTTTTTTGAAAACTGATAAACAGGAGACCTGCATCCATATAGCCGGTTTTCGGATCAAGTCCTTCTGTGTAAGAGAAAGCTCTTCGCAAAATTTGTTTTCCAGTAGATTTCGCTAGACTGACGTGTGAATTAGACGGAATTTGATTCAGCTTCACGGGATCTGTTTCCTTTTTCTGTCCGAAAGGCGCCCCTGAGCTTTTTCTGCGGCCGAAGGTATCCTCTTGGTCCTTAAGGGAAGAGCGGTCCCATATCTCAAGGAACATTTTGATTTTCCGAAAAGCCATATAGGTGCCGCCCGTCATCCAGTCAGGCTCACCGGACTGAATCCACACGATTGAGTTCATCAAGCTGTCATCCTCCGTGCTCTGATTGCCTGTTCCATCTTTGAACCCGAAGAGGTTGCGCGGTGTTTCGCCATTTTTTCCTCCGCTTAAAAAGCCTTTGTTCACAAAACGGACCTCACAAGTGCCGACCGCTTGATTTAGCAGGTTGCGCAGCGCATGAAACGCCACTTGTTCATCGTCTGCACACACTTGAATGCAGATGTCTCCGCCTCCCTGCTTTTCATCCAGGTTGTCATTCGGCATCGCTGGAAGAGCGGCCAGGTGCTTCGGTTTTTTGCTTTTCAGCCCGAAGCGGTCCTTTCCGTCTTTTTCAAAAAAGCCAGGTCCGAATCCGAATGTGACCGTTAAGTTGGAAGGGGGTAAATCAACAGACTCACCTGTATCCTGCGGCGGCAGATATTGATTTCTCTGCTCAGCCGACATTTTCTTGCCAGACGTCAGCATCTGTGTGAGACTTGTCCAGTTTCTAAATAACGTAATGATGTCGCTTTTGTCTTTTGCTGTTACATCCAGTGCAGCAAAATAGACATACGTCTGATGGGCAGTTGTGATTCCGGCCTGATGCTTTCCGTAAAACGGAACAATCTGCTCCTCCTCTTTTTCATCCTTTTTCGATGGCTTAGCCGCGGTCTGAACAAGCGGAGCGAGTCCGCCGAGTCCGCTGGCACCGATCGCAACGGCTGCCCCCGCCATTGCTCCCCATTTTAAAATGTCCCGTCTGTGAATTTGTTCTGGCTTTTTTTGTTCATCGCTCATGATGTTACAAAACTCCTTTTATAGCACATTCGCAATCTTCGACATGGTTTCAGAAAGAGTCGTCAGCTTAGTGCTCAGCTCTCTGATTTGCTTTTCACTTAATTTATCATAAGACGTATAGGACTGATCATTTGTTTTGTATTTTGCCATTAAAACTTCAAATTCGCTGAACTCCGTATCCAGTTTTTCCGTCAAGTCGGAGTGATCTTTTACAAGCGCGCTTTTCACTGTTTGATAAACGGCTTCGGAGCCTTCCACATTTGCCATAAGGTCGACTAAATCGATTCGTGAGTAGCGCTCTTCTTCTCCCGTGATTTTCGAAATCCCGGCTTCGTTCAGAAGCTCCATCGCGCCTGCTACAATTTGTTCAGGTGTTAATTTCAGTGATTGAATTGAACCGTCAAGCTCTTTTACATCCTTGAGAAGCTGGTCAGCTGTTGCCTTTTCCCCGGAAATATCTTGATCCTTCCAAATGGCCTTCTCAAGCTTATGGAAGCCTGTCCATTTGTCTCCTTCTTCAACATCGTTTTCTCGTGCATCAATTTTCGGGTCAAGATCTCCAAGGCTTTCAGCGATCGGTTCGATTCGCTCGTAATAAACACGCGCTTTCGCATATAACGTTTTAGATTTTTCGATATCGCCGGATTTCACAGCGCTTGTAAATGCTTCAGTCGCTTTGACAAGCTGGTCACTCTGCTTTTTGACATAGCCTTTATACTCATCCGCTGCTTTTGCCAGCTGATCGCTAGCCTTTTTGCCGCTCTTCTTCGCTTCTGTCAGGTCTTCTAAGGACGCTTTCAGTGACTCGGATTCTGTTTTGATTTTTGCTGTATCCGGTTTGTCTTTTTGCGCTTCTGTGTAGATTGGCTGAAGATGCTTTTCGATTTCTGTATATTCGAATGGATAGTCGCTGCGAATATCGTTTTCAAAGGAAAGCCAGTAGCTGTTTAACTCTTTTCCCTTCTTTTCAATCTCTTTTTGGTCTCCATTTTCCGCTGAGTCATTCAGCTTGGAAATGATGGTTTCCATTTTATTTACCGATGCGGAGATCTCTTTCGTGACCCCGCTTTTTTCAGATGAAGCTTTTTCTTTGGTTGAAGATGTGTCGTTGGCTCCGCAGCCCGCGCACAGCGCAAGGATGCATCCGGCTGATACAGCGATTTTTGTGAAATTCATTTTGTCAGTTCCTTTCCATTTGTAAAATGTTTTGCCGCTTCTGAAACAAGCGCAATCAGTAAAAAGAGTAAAATCAGCAATTGCGGAATCGTGCTGTAAACGGACGGATAAATTCCTAACACCGATACAGACGGCAGCCAGCTTTCTGCATCAGACGGAAGAATGCCCGCAAGCTGAAGGCTGTGAACGCCGGTTCCGAGAAATTTCACGCACATATACAGGACAACCGCCATTGATAGAAGAAAGAACGGCTTCAATGGAATGCGCATTCCGAGCTTGATCATCAGAACACCGACGATAACGAGAACGATAAGCCCTGCGGCAGTTCCGCCGATCAGTTCAGTGAGCGGGAGCTTCCCGACAAGCCCGATGAAAAAGATGACCGTTTCGAGACCTTCTCTTACAACGGCCAGAAATGCAATGAGCGCAAAGGAAAGCAGGTTTCGTTTTTTCAGTGCCTGAGACTTCTGGATATTGATTTTTTCTCTCCATTTATCCATTGAGGCGTTTCTGTGCAGCCACACCCCGACATACAAAAGCATGACAGCGGACAATACGCCGGTAACACCGCCAAGCAAGAAATTGTTTTCTCCGAATACACTGGAGGAGAACAGAACCGTGACACCGATGCCGGCTGCTAAGGAAACAACCATGCCGGCGGACGCCCCGCCCCAGATCCATGCCGAGGAGCGCGTGACCCGCGCTTTTTTTGTCATGGTTAGCAGCGCTCCGATGACAAGGAGGGCCTCCATTCCTTCACGAATCGGGATCAGCGCCGCGTCCCACCAGCTGTAGCTGCTTGAAGCGATCGGCTCGAGCAATTGAATCATTTCGTCAATTTGCTTTGATACCTTTTCAGGATGGCTGCCGATCTCAGCTTTCATCAGCGCCAGATTTTCCTCTGATGTCGTATACGCTTCTTTCGATTGGGATACGACGTCTCCCTCTACGGCGAGCCAGGATGTAACTAAATTGTCGATTGCGGATGACGCTTCATCCAATTGTTTTTTTTCTATGAACTGTTTCGTGTCTTTCAAGCTGTGTATATAGGCTGTTAATGACGCCCTTGATTGACCTGAGGATGTCTTTTTCAGCACGACAGCCTGCTGATAGGTTTCTAAATGAGACGAAAGCTCTTCAAGCTGTGTTTTGAGCTTGTCTGCGTCTTGATTGATAAAAGAAAGAGAAATCATTGCGATATTCGCGTCCATTTCGCTGTGAGAAGAAAGGTTTTCCTTCTTAATAGAAGGATCTTCTTTTTTCCACTTCGCCTTGAAGGTCTCAAACGTTTGTTGTGCCGAGTCTATATCTCCGTCTTTTACGGATTTGATCATTTGCTTGTTTAATTGAATTAATGCAGCAATCGGATCATCTTCCGCATGTGCCGCAGTACCGAAAACCATCAACAAGCTGAATAAAATAAGTGCCAGCCCCCGAGCCATCATGTTCCTCCTATAACTGAAAATGATTATCATTGTATAACATAATCATAGCCAGTTCCTGTCCTTTGTCAATTAAAATTTGAAGGTCTGAAAACCTTGATGGAAAGCAAAAAAGCTGTCCTTTTACAGAACAGCCTTTTGAAGAAGATGAACGATTATCTTTCTGTTTTATATGTTTGAATTTCCTCATGAAACTTGCGCGCAGCACTCTCAGGATCCTCCGCCTGACTGATGGCGCTGATCATACTGACACCATCGGCACCCGCTTGGATAACAGGTGCGGCATTATCTATTGTGATTCCGCCGATGCCGATAATTGGAATGCTGATGCCTTGGCGGCGGACTGCTTCGATAAGAGATACCCCCTGTACCGCTCTCGTATCCTTTTTCGTTTCAGTCGGATAGATCGGCCCGAGCCCGACATAATCCGCTCCGTCTTCTTCGGCTTGCTTCACCTCGGACATCGTATGGGCGGAAACGCCGAGAATCATATCACCTATAGCAGCTCTTACCTCTTTCGCGTTTGCGTCTTCCTGGCCGATGTGGATACCGTCAGCTTTCAGCTTCAGGGCTAATTGCACATCATCATTGACAATGAACGGAACACCAGCTTCACGACAGGCTGCCTGCACTTTTTCAGCAAATTCAACCCGAGCCTCTCCAGTCAGTGCATCCCCGCCCTTTTCACGGAATTGGTACAGGGTGGCACCGCCTTTTAACGCTTTTTGTACAACTGTGACAGGATCGGCTTTCGTATTGTTTGACCCCATAATGAAGTAAACAGATAATAACTCTTTCATCATTTCCCGAGAAATACGAGTCATGAGACAGTCACCCTTTCAATTGTCGCCCATTCTTGGACGTCTTGTTCAGTTACAGACGAAAGCTTGTTCAGCAATTCAATCTGAAAGCTTCCCGGACCTTTGTCAGCTGTTTGCTGTGCGGCAAGCTGAGCTGCTACTCCATACGAGGAAATAGCAGCGATAGCAGCAACCAATGGTTTCTCTTCCACAGCGCAAAACGCACCGACAACGGAAGTCAACAGGCAACCGGCGCCTGTTACTTTTGTCAGCAGCTTGTGGCCATTATGAAGGGTATATACGTTTGATGTGTCGGCAATGACATCGACTTCACCAGTAATCGCAATGACCGTGTTTAGCTTTTGTGCCGCTTGCTGAGCCAGCCAGATGATGTCGCCTCCGCCTTCACCCGCATCAACACCTTTGATCAGCCAATCCGTCACACCAACGGTATGGGCAATTTCCGCCGCATTTCCTCTGATTGCAGCAAGGCGCACCTCACGAATGATGTCACGTGCCGATTCAGTTCGGAACGGTGTTGCTCCGGCACCGACAGGATCAAGAATGACGGGGACGCCATGTTCATTGGCTGATTTTCCCGCGATGATCATCGCTTCGACTGACTCCTTGCTCAGCGTTCCGATATTCAAAACGAGTGCACCCGCAATCTTCGCCATATCGGCGACCTCTTCTTTCGCATACGCCATAACTGGCGATGCGCCGAGCGCGAGCAGGCCGTTTGCTGTGAAATTCGTTACGACATTGTTGGTTATGCTATGCACCAGTGGGCTGTGCCGGCGGACAGCAGTAAGACATTTTGCTGCTGATTGTGCATCCATGTTTGCATCATCCTTTACTATCTTTTTTCGGGTCCCATAAATACGATTTCGTATGTTCGAGCCAAGCTCTGGCGGCAAACGACAAGTACCGGTCCTTTCTCCAAATAATGGCAAGATGCCAAGGGATGACCGGATCGACAAGCGGAATGACTTTCACTTTTTCCGGGTCAAGGCCGCGGCAGATCCGTTCCGGCAAAAGCCCGATCCCAAGGTTGGCGGATACCATCTCACTGATAAAATCCCATTGTGATGTTTCATAAATGATATGGGGCCGGAATCCAGCCTTGATACATTCCGTCATAATTCGGTTGTGCAGGACAAAATCCTCCCTGAAGAAAATAAAAGGCTCGTCCTTCAACTCACGCAGCTGGCATTCTTTCTCATCAGCAAGCCGGTGGGAAGGGTGAACGACAAGCATTAAGGTTTCTTTTACGATTGTAAACGAATGAAAGATGTCTTCGTTTGCTGGAAGAACCACAACGCCGATATCAAGAGAGCCGTCCCCGACACCTTCTTGGACTTTTATAGAACCGTCTTCGACTAGCTGAAAGGTGACATTCGGATAGTTTTCACGGAAATCGCCGAGCACTCTCGGGAAAAACCCCGATCCGATCATCGGCGGCAGTCCAATCCGTACGTGCCCTTTCTTGACTTCCATAATATCATTTAATTCTGACGTCAGGTTTTGAAATGATTTAATTATTTCCTGCGCCTGCACATACATGCTATGGCCGGCATCAGTCAGTTCCACCTGCCTGCCGTTTCGGTAAAACAGTTCAATTCCGAGCTCTTCTTCTAAATTTTTGATCATTTTTGATATCGTCGGCTGAGAAACATAAAGGGACTGGGAAGCCTTCGTAAAACTTTTTAAACGGGCGACTTCCAAGAAATATGTTAAATGGCGGATATCCATGCGCTTCACCCTTTCTATAGACAAAAGGAATACTTCTTATTCTTAATATATATTTTACCTATAGCGAGACCTTATGTACAATGAGTATATAAGGGAGGCATCAATATGAAAAAACTGTTGCTAACCGTTATTCAAATCGCTCTGTTATTTATATTTGCTCGGCTGATTAATTGGGTGACAGCCCTTCTTCATATAAATATTCCCGGCAGTATAATAGGGATTGTGATTCTTTTCACATTATTGCACTTTAACATTATCAAGCTTGAATGGATAGAGCTTGGTGCAGCGTGGCTTCTCGGGGAGCTGCTTTTATTTTTTATCCCGTCTGCCGTCGGAGTGATTGAATACGGAGACATTATGTCGAAATTTGGTGTCAGCATTCTGCTTGTTGTCATCATCAGCACGTTTGTCGTGATGGTGTCTACAGGAACGCTTACACAACTAATTGCAAAAAGAAAGGAGAAAAAGCATACGTGTTCATCGGAATTGTAAGTTTGTTTTTAACGGTTTTGGTGTATTTAGGAGCAAAAAAGGTCTATCAACGCTTTCCGCGTGTTTATACGTCGCCGCTATTGGTGACGCCCGCTGTGTTAGTCGGTCTGCTGCTGCTGGTGAATGTCCCGTACGAGTCCTATAATCTCGGCGGCGAATTGCTGACCGATATGCTACAGCCGGCTACCGTGGCTTTCGCGATCCCGCTATATAAATATTTCCCTGTTTTAAAGAAATACGCAGTGGAAATTATTTTGAATGTGGCTGTCGGTTCATGCATCGCGATTATTTCTACCGCTCTTATTGCGAAATGGCTTCACCTCGGCACCGGCTTAATTGACAGCCTCGTCCCGAGATCAGTGACAACGCCGATCGCCATGAACGTATCTGAAATGATCGGCGGAATGCCTGCCGTCACCGCCGTGTTTGTAATTTTAACGGCTTTGCTCGGCACGGTGATCGGTCCGATGGTCATCCGCTACTTCCGTATTGATAACGAAATCGCCCGGGGCGTGCTGCTCGGCACAAGCGCGCACGGAGCGGGAACATCAAAGGCATTTGAGCTTAGCTCTGTGTCCGGTACGATTTCAAGCGTATCGATGATCTTAGCTGCGATTATGACGCTTTGTGCGGCGCCGTTTTTACTTTCATTTATGTAAAACTGTCCTTTCAAGGGCAGTTTTTTTATGTGCTTCCACTTATTGAAAAGCTGGCGAATTCCAATATAATGTATTTGTGGATACCAAAGGAGGCACCCTGATGCACAACTTGCAGGTGAGACGGCATTATGCCGCGTTAAAAGGATTTTATTTGTTCGCTTTTCTCGGTACGGGCAGCATGATTCCCCTACTCAGTATGTATTTAACGAAAGAACAGCATTTAAGCGGATCACAGGTCGGCTTGATCATGTCACTGGGCCCGATTGTGATGATTTTCTTTCAGCCGTTTTGGGGCATGCTGAGCGACTATACACAAAAAACGAAAAGCCTGCTGGCGGTTTGCACATCAATCACAGGCATCATTGGACTAGGCTATATTGCATTTGACAGCTTTCCTTTTTTTATTTTGATTGCGGCCTGTTTTGCAGCCTTTCAAAGCACGATTATCCCACTTTCGGACAGCATTTCACTAAGGTACACACAAGAAACAAACGGCAATTATGGCGGAATCCGCCTGTTTGGTTCTCTCGGCTTCGGCGTCGCGGTGTTTGTCATGGGACAAGTGACGAACCAGCTGTATCCCATTCATGTGATCTTTATCTTCGGCTGTGCCTTTCTATGCATTGCCGCCATATTGGCTTCTCAAATGCCCGGCCAGCAGAAAACGAAAACAAAGGTCAATATCCGCAAAGGATTCCGGGAGCTTATCAGCAACAAAACCTTCCTCATCTTTATGATCATCACTTTTACGACATTTGCTCCAAACTTAGCAAACAATACGTATTTCAGTCTTTTTCTGGACAAAAGCGGCGCGTCTCTTTCCGCTATCGGCATTTTATTTTTCATCGGCGTCATTTCGGAAATACCATTTATGCGATTTGCCCAAACATTTATAGATAAAATAGGGCTGCTCAACGTCATTATGCTGTCAGGCGGGGTTTCATTATTCAGGTGGGCGCTCTATTTCACGGCGCCTTCATTATGGATCATTTATGCGACGGTCTTTCTTCAGGGAGTGGCCATCGGTTTATTTATCCCGGCAGCGCTTCAATATGTGAAAAAGATTACTCCAAGACACGTTGAAGCGACAGCGCTGACCATGTACGCCGCCATCGGCAACGGGTTCGGCAACTGGTTCTGCACATTTGCGGGCGGGTATATTTTTGACTACGTATCGATTTTCGCAGTCTACTTGCTTTTTGGCATTCTGAGCATAGCAGGCTTTTGCTTGACATTATATTTAATGAAGGCTGAAAAAAACAAACATACACTTCATCAGCCGGCTGTTACTTTTAAACCATAATGACTATAATGAACAAAAGAAAGGATGTGCGTTATGAACGGGCAAGAGCGAAACAGCATTTCGAAAGGGTTGCAGGTTGATATTGTATTGAAAGCTGATCAAAAAACAGGAAAACTGACGCGAGGGACAGTGAAGGACATTTTGACGAAATCAAGCTTTCATCCGCACGGCATTAAAGTCCGGCTTGAAGATGGCCGCATCGGCCGCGTCCAGCAGATCATTTCTACATAAAAAAGCTGCCCCCGAAAAGGGCAGCTTTTTCGTTATTTCTTCTGCAGAAAGACCACTTTCAGGTAGTTGCCCTCCGGAAACGCCGAAATCGTTTTGAAGTCCTCCGGCAGTGTAAATTCCTCTATAATCGTGTAGCGTTCATTTGTTTCTTTAAAGGCGGCATCGATAAAGCCTTTGAACTTCTTCATGCCAAAAGCGCTGCTGTTTGTAGAGGCAACAATGACACCCTTGTCAGCTGTGATGGCGATCGTTTCCTTCAGCAGGTTTTTATAATCCTTGGCCGCGCTGAAGGTGCGTTTTTTTGTACGCGCAAAGGACGGCGGGTCGAGGATAATGAGATCAAAGCGCAGATCCTTTTTTGCAGCATATGAAAAATAGTTAAACACGTCCATCACTTTAATGTCGTGCGCTTCGTAATCCAGCTTGTTCACGCTGAATTGCTCGATCGTTTTGGCCAGGCTTCGGTTTGCCACGTCCACGCTTGTTGTTTTCTCCGCTCCGCCAAGCGCTGCCGCCACGGAGAATGCACCCGTATAAGAAAACGTATTCAAAACGGTTTTCCCTTTTGCATAGCGGTCTCTGATTGCCTTGCGCACGTGTCTTTGATCCAAAAAGATGCCCGTCATGGCGCCCTCATTCAGATCCACCGCGTATTGAATGCCATTCTCCTGGATGATGATCGGGAACTCGCCTCTTTTCCCTTTCACGAAGTCATCATCTTCAACGTATTGTCCAGCTGTGTCGAAGCGTTTTTTCTCGTAAATCGCTTTATAATCAAGATTCATCTCATCCAAAGCGGAAATCAGCATATCTTTAAAGGTGTAAATGCCCTTGCTGTACCATTGTACCAGCAGGTAGCCGTCATAATAGTCGATAGTGACGCCCCCGACACCGTCGCCCTCACCGTTGAACAGGCGGAAGGCCGTTGTATCTTGAGTTTCGAATAATTTGGCGCGCGCTTGGGCCGCTTTTGTTAATTTGCTGAGAAAAAAGGCATGGTCAATCTGTTCATGTTTATTGCGGGTAAGCGTCCAGCCAACCCCTTTGTTTTGCAAGCCGTAATAGCCCCGCGCGAGAAATTCGCCGCTCTCAGACACGATATCAACGAGGTCTCCTTCTTTCATGTGCCCCGCACTCCCTGCGAGAGCTTCTTTTTCGATAAGGGGATAGCCTTTTTTGATTTTGGCAGCGTGTGCTTTTTTTAGGGTGAGTAGCTTCATATATGTCGTCCTCTTTCTGTTTGCTTTCTCTTATCGTACCACAAAACGCCAAGATGTCTGCATTGACAGAAAGGAAAGGTTTTTCTACGATAGACAAAAAGAGTTACGAGGAGGAGCAGCATGCCAAAACGAATTGACCATACAGGCATCATGGTAAGAGATATTAACGCGTCTATCACATTTTATGAAGAGGTACTTGGCATGAAATTGAAGGATCGCATCACACACACGAACGGTGTAATCGAGCTTGCTTTTCTCGGCTTTGAAGACGGCCCGGAAACAGAAATCGAACTGATTCAAGGCTACAGCAGTGAGCTTCCCTCCGAAGGAAAAGTGCACCACATTGCCCTGCTGACGGATGACATTGCTGCTGAATATACAAAAGCGGAAAGAATGAACGCAAAATTTATTGACGAGGAGATCACAACACTTCCAAACGGATACCGTTATTTCTATATCGAAGGCCCTGATGGTGAGTGGATTGAGTTCTTTCAGCGGTAAAAAAAAGAACGTACATTTTGTGATGTACGTTCTTTTTTATCTATACCAACTGATATACGTCGACTCATCGCAAACCATCGCTTCCAAGCCCCTACGCTGAACCAGGTCATTAATGTTTTTATCTTTTGCTAAAAAGACATTAATGAATGAGTCATATACACTCATAAACACAAAGTCCATTTTCTCATCAGTCAAAACGAGCTCTGCCGCGGCTTCATCAAGAACCGTCCGCAAGTTCGCCTCAGTTATGTCCAAAACGCCGCGGTTTTCCACAATCGGTTCTGCGTAATAAAACCGCTTGGATCCGTTTACACCTAACACCTTTATCAAACTCGGAATATGAAAATTTGAAATATGATCCTCACTGGGATAATAGAGGTCTCCATTTATGTTTTCATGTAACGCCTCAGCCAAATCCTCTCTCGCGCACTTGTCCCTTAAGGCACCTATAGACGTCATTAAAGCCAGCGCCAGCTCAGCATGTGTTTGAAAGCCGCAAGAAGACATAACCTTCTTCCAGGAAACAGCCTTGCCTTTTCCTCTTATTTCATCATCGTTTGGATAAATATGCTCGTAATCATTTTTTCTCTTTGCTTTCTCCCATCCTTCAGGCATTTGGATAAAAGGAGAAAAGATAAGAGCAGCTGATGAGTATTCAACTGGTACTTGTTGTAAGATTGGTGATTCGTCATCTAACCATATATAATCTAGCATGCGCACCTCCTTTACATTTTCTAACATTCCCTTTCATTTGAAAGATGATGATCAGCCTATGACAGGCTGATCATCTATCACATACATTTTTATCCCCAGATTCAACCGCACTCTCTTCCCGCCATTTTTGATGGTCCCATATTCTGAAAAACGGATAGTAGATAGCACAGGTGATCAGCAGATTCACCAGCTGCATAACAGCGCCCGAGACCTTGCCGCCTGTCGCCAGGTAGCCTGATATGATCGGCGGCATCGTCCATGGCACGGCGATTCCGGCCGGTCTTGCCACCAGCCCGGTGCTCATGCCGATATAAGTTGCGGTAATCGTGAGGAGTGGAGCGAGGATAAATGGAACAATGAGAAGCGGGTTCATGACAATCGGCATGCCGAAAATGATCGGCTCGTTGATATTAAAAAGCGCGGGCCCAATCCCTAATCGGCCAAGCTGCTTCATTTGTTTGCTGCGAGACCGGACAAGCATCGTCAAGACAAGCGCAAGCGTCGCTCCGCTTCCGCCGACATTGATCCAAATTTGAAAAAACTGAGTCGTAAAAATACTCGGCAGCGCCTCGCCCGCTTGGAAGGCGAGACGGTTGGCATCCATCGCGCCGTACCAAATCGGCGCCATGATCCCGCCAATGATGGAAGCCCCGTGAATCCCGCACGACCAAAGCAGCATCTGCACAAATTCCGCAATCAGGCTTCCGCCGAGACTGCCGCCAAGGATGGAAAGCGGTGTGCCAAGCAGGTCTCCTACGACATTGTGAAGGCTCTGAAAAGGTGTCATTTCAATCAGAAGGCGCGCCAGCCATACGAGAAACACAATGATAAAGCCGGGAATCAGCGCGACAAACGATTTGCTTACCGCAGGCGGCACACCGTCTGGCATTTTGAAGACGATATTCTTTTGAATAATATATCGATAGATTTCTGTTGAAAACAAAGCGATCAGCATGGCGACAAATAAGCCCTTACTGCCGAGCAGCGTGATCGGGATTCCGCCCCCTACCATGATGGGTTCCGTTGAGCCATCCGGTGTAAACGGCACCTCAAACGGTGTTGCCAGCAGAAATGCGGCAATTGAAATCGCTCCGGCAGAAAGGGCATCGACACCATAGCTTTCTGCCAGCCGATAGGCGATCCCAAAAGCGGCAATCATCGCCATAATATCAAACGAAGCGTTAACAGGATATCCGAGCTTATCGGCCCACTCGTTTCCAAACATACTCGCCATGAAATCAGCATACCCCGGAATCGGCAGGCTCGTTAAAATCAAGAAGACAGACCCGATAATAATCAGCGGCATGGTCAGGATAATTCCGTCACGCAAAGCGCTGAGATGCCGCTGCCCGGCAATTTTCCCGGCGACAGGCATTATTTTCTCCTCCATCACCCGAGTGAATGTGCTCATCTTAAAAGCCCCCTTTTCTCATTGCTTTGTGAACAACCTCCGCAATGTTTTCTTTATCTTATTTTGAAAACGCTTACAAATTCATTTGGAAAATTTCCTCTTCCTGCGGAAAAAATCTGCATTTTGCTAAACCACCCTGCCCATGAAAATTTTTTTCCTTCTTACTATTAATCTCTCTTTTTTTCTCCGATATATATATCAAACATCATAGAAAAAAGGAGATTAATCATGAAAAACATGTCTTGCAAACTTGTTGTATCAGTCACTTTGTTTTTCAGTTTTCTCGCCATAGGCCCTCTCGCTCATGCGCAAAACAGCAGCGAGAAAGAGGTTATTGTGGTTTATAAAAACAAGGCCGGAAAGGAAACCATCCTGGACAGCGATGCTGATGTCGAAAAGCAGTATAAGCATCTTCCCGCAGTAGCAGTCACAGCAGATCAGGAGACAGTAAAAGAATTAAAGCAGGATCCTGATATTTTGTATGTAGAAAATAACGTATCCTTTACCGCAGCAGACAGCACGGATTTCAAAGTGCTGTCAGACGGCGCTGACACCTCTGACAACTTCGAGCAATGGAACCTTGAGCCCATTCAGGTAAAACAGGCCTGGAAGGCAGGACTGACAGGAAAAAGTGTCAAAATTGCCGTCATTGACAGCGGAATCTCCCCCCATGATGACCTGTCGATTGCCGGCGGGTATTCAGCTGTCAGTTATACCTCTTCTTACAAAGATGATAACGGCCACGGAACACATGTCGCAGGGATTATCGGAGCCAAGCATAACGGCTACGGAATTGACGGCATCGCACCGGAAGCACAAATATACGCGGTTAAAGCGCTTGATCAGAACGGCTCGGGGGATCTTCAAAGCCTTCTCCAAGGAATTGACTGGTCGATCGCAAACAGGATGGACATCGTCAATATGAGCCTTGGCACGACGTCAGACAGCAAAATCCTTCATGACGCCGTGGACAAAGCATATGAACAAGGCGTTCTGCTTGTTGCAGCAAGCGGGAATGACGGAAACGGAAAGCCAGTGAATTATCCGGCGGCGTACAGCAGTGTCGTTGCGGTTTCGGCAACAAACGAAAAGAATCAGCTTGCCTCCTTCTCAACAACTGGAGATGAAGTTGAATTTTCAGCGCCGGGAACAAACATCACGAGCACTTACTTAAACCAATATTATGCGACAGGAAGCGGGACATCCCAAGCGACACCGCACGCCGCTGCCATGTTTGCTTTGCTAAAACAGCGTGACCCTGCCGAGACAAACGTCCAGCTTCGCGAGGAAATGCGCAAAAATATCGTTGATCTTGGAACCGCAGGCCGTGATCAGCAATTTGGCTACGGCTTAATCCACTATAAAACACAGGAAACAGATTCAGCTTACACGGCTGCAGAGCAAGCGGTGAAAAAAGCGGAACAAACAAAAGCACAACCCGATATCGACAAAGCGCGGGAACTCGTCACCCAGCTTCATGATTCCGATGCCAAAACATCCCTGCAAAAAAGACTGGATAAAGTACAGTCATTCAGAAATGTAAAAGATGCGAAAGACAAAGTCGCAAAGGCAGAAAAGTATAAAACACAGCAAACCGTTGATACAGCCCAACCTGCCATTAACAAGCTGCCGAACGGAACAGACAAAAAGAACCTGCAAAAACGGTTAGACCAAGTTAAACGCTACATCGCGTCAAAGCAGGCGAAAGACAAAGTTGCGAAAGCGGAAAAAAGCAAAAAGAAAACAGATGTGGACAGCGCACAATCAGCAGTTGGCAAGCTGCCGGCAGGTTCAGAAAAAACGTCGCTTCAGAAACGCCTTACCAAAGTAAAAAGCACCAATTTGAAGACGGCGCAGCAATCCGTATCTGCTGCCGAAAAGAAATCAACTGATGCAAATGCGGCAAAAGCACAATCAGCCGTGAATCAGCTTCAATCAGGCAAGGACAAAACGGCATTGCAAAAACGGTTAGACAAAGTGAAGAAAAAAGTGGCGGCAGCTGAAGCAAAAAAAGTCGAAACTGCCAAAGCAAAAGTAAAGAAAGCGGAGAAAGACAAAACAAAGAAATCAAAGACATCCGCTCAGTCTGCAGTGAATCAATTAAAAGCATCCAATGAAAAAACAAAGCTGCAAAAACGGCTGAACGCCGTCAAACCGAAAAAGTAACCCAAAACCCTTTAAAACCTGCATACCAGGTCTTAAAGGGTTTTTTACCTTCTTAGAACACCACACACAACCTTTTTCCCATCCATCGCACAGGCTTTTCATACTATTGCTATACAGCCATGAACAGCATAAAATGAACGTTATTACAGTTATCACCACATATGGCGGGATTGTGACTGGGCAGGCAGGCAAGACCCAATGATGCAAAGGGAGTATTAGTGCCTAAAAAAGCAGGGCATTTTAACTCTTCTTTTCGTGTTGGTCTCATAACGGCGCCTTGGACAACAATCCCTATACTAATGCTCCGTCACCGACGCGGGCATTTTTGTTATTTTCAGCCGGTATTTCTCACTTTTTTCATTTTGATTGTCAACTTTTCATTTGATACGATGAACAAGCCGACTTTTCTTCAGCAAAGGAGGTTTTGATTGCTTGCATAAAGAGATTGCAAAAGACTTACTGCTGCTAGCAGGAGGAAGAAACAATATTATCAGCATCAGCCATTGTACGACTCGTCTTCGTTTTGATGTAAAGGACGAGACGAAAATTGATATACGTGCCATTGAGAACCTGCAAGGTGTGCAGGGCACCTTTTTCCGATACGGACTATTCCAGATTATTTTCGGAGCAGGCGTCGTCAACAAAATATATAAAGAAGTCGTTCAAGTGTGGGAGGCCGTGCCTTCTGAAGAGCCTGTGCACCTGAAAAAAGCCAGCCGGAAGCTGAACCCTGCCGCAGCTTTTGCGAAAACACTGTCTGATATTTTTGTGCCGATTATTCCGGCCATAACAGCAAGCGGCCTGCTCATGGGGCTGATCGGCATGATTAAGGTGTTTCACTGGTTCGCTGCCGACAGCCCATGGATTAAAATGCTCGACCTCGTGTCCAGCACAGCCTTTATTTTGCTGCCGATTTTAGTCGGCTTCAGTGCCGCACGGCAATTTGGCAGCAACCCCTATCTAGGGGCAGTGATTGCGGGGCTTTTGACGCATCCTGATCTGCTGGATCCATCTATGCTCGGCAGCAAAACCCCGGCTTCTTTAGATATATGGGGGCTTCATATCCCGATGATGGGCTATCAGGGTTCCATTATACCGATTCTTCTCTCCGTTTTTGTCATGAGCAAAATTGAGAAGCTATTAAAATCGATTGTGCCGAAGTCGCTTGATGTCGTGATCATTCCCTTTATTACGGTCATGGTGACAGGGTGCCTCGCGCTGATTGTGATGAATCCCGCCGCTTCTATCGTCGGCCAAATCATGACACAATCGATAGTCTATATTTATGATCACGCCGGCATTGCTGCCGGAGCCCTTTTCGGCGGCATCTACTCTACTATCGTCCTATCTGGCTTGCATCATAGCTTTTATGCGATTGAAGCAACGCTGCTTGCTAATCCGCATGTCGGTGTCAACTTTTTAGTGCCGATATGGTCGATGGCGAATGTGGCCCAGGGCGGAGCGGGGCTTGCAGTATTCCTCAAAACGAAACAATCAAGCCTGAAAAAAATTGCGCTCCCCGCTTCTCTGACCGCGTTTTTAGGCATTGTTGAACCGATTGTATTCGGGGTGAATCTCAAACTGATCCGTCCCTTTATCGGAGCAGCCATCGGCGGTGCTATTGGCGGAGCGTACGTGGTTGCGGTACAAGTTGTGGCAAATTCCTACGGGCTGACAGGCATTCCGATGATTTCAATTGTGCTGCCGTTCGGCGCCGCGAATTTTGTTCATTATATGATCGGTTTTTTGATCGCAGCCGTCTCTGCTTTTATAGCTACATTGTTTCTCGGGTTTAAAGAAGAGACAGAATAACTGGATTTATTCGTTTTCATTCATAAAACGGGGGATGAAAGGAAAAAAAGCTATGAAAATTAAAAGAATCTTAAATCATAATGCTGTCGTCGTGAAGGATCAAAAAGAAGAGAAGATTCTCTTGGGTGCAGGAATTGGGTTCGACAAAAAGAAAAATGATATTGTCGACCAGTCGAAAATAGAAAAAACCTTTGTCAGAAAAGATACAGCTGACTATAAGCAGTTCGAAGAGATTTTAGAAACATTGCCTGAAGACCATATTCAGATTTCTGAGCAAATTATCTCTCATGCCGAAAAAGAGCTGAACATCAAAATCAACGAGCGCATTCATGTCGCTTTTTCAGACCATCTTTCCTTTGCGATTGAACGCCTGAGCAATGGGATGGTCATTAAAAATCCGCTGCTGAATGAAATAAAGGTCCTTTATCCGAAGGAGTTCCAGATCGGCTTATGGGCCAGAGCACTGATTAAAGATAAACTGGGGATTCACATTCCTGATGATGAAATCGGCAATATTGCCATGCATATCCACACAGCAAGAAACAATGCCGGCGATATGACACAAACGCTCGATATTACAACAATGATCCGTGATATTATCGAGATTATTGAAATTCAGCTGTCTATCAATATCGTTGAAGATACCATCTCTTATGAACGGCTCGTGACCCATCTTCGCTTTGCCATTCAGCATATCAAAGCGGGCGAATCCATTTATGAGCTGGACGCAGAAATGATCGACATCATTAAAGAGAGGTTTAAGGATGCTTTCCTGTGCGCCCTTAGCATCGGCACCTTTGTGAAAAAGGAATACGGCTTTGAGTTTCCCGAAAAAGAATTGTGCTACATCGCCATGCATATTCAGCGGTTCTACCAACGGTCAGTCGCACGCTGAGGCAAACAAAAAAAACGCTTTTGATCATCTCAAAAGCGTTTTTTATATCTGGTTTATTGGTTGATCGCCGGGTTCCCAATCGTATTCCACTTCGTATACGACATGTAATGGAAATACTCATCGCGATACGGATGTTTTGTATTGGAGTTCCAAGGCTTTTCTCCGCCGCAGAAGTGCACGATTGCCGGGTTTTCTCTCGTTTCATTATATTGCTTCCGCCCTAACAGAGTCGGTGGGGTTTTCAGCTTTAACATGATATAGGTTTGCGCGTTCCAGCGCGGATGAAGTTCATACCACTGATCATACAAGATCGCATTCAGTGCATCTTGGTCGTGCAGCACAAGAAAGTCTTCGTCTGGGTGTTCATTGATAAAGTTGATGACTTTTTCTGTGATGTTTTGCTTTCTCCAAGACTCAAAATCAATAATCATGATACCTGAGTTAAAATACTTCCCTGTATCAGTGATGTTCATTTCTTTCAGGCGTTCATGCTGCCCCGCATCCTCAACAGCGGCAACGGTGTATGGCGCAATGTCCAAGTCCCATAGCTTTGAAATATCCTCTAGGACAAGCGCATCGCAATCGATGTAAATCATTCGTTTGATGCTTTCATCCTTAATTAAGTCGGGAATCGAAATGCGGTAATACGCGGCTTTTGTAATATGGCTGCTTTCTACCGCATGTTCATACATGTTGGTATCCACTTCTAAAAACTCAATCGGCACGCCGAATTTCAAAGTGGTTTCTTCCAGTCTTTTTTTGTTATCAGGCTGAATTCCGCCATCAATGACGTATAATTTAACCTCTCTCTCCTGATCCATATTGGTCAATAAAGAAACGAACATCCCACCTAAATGACGAGCATAATTATCATCTGCGCATGATACGATATGCATGATTTCATCTTTCCTCAATGGTATTCATCTCCCTTTTTGTTGTACAAGTTACATACCCTTTTTCAAAAAAATAAACACGTTCTCCGACATTTTTTTAATCAGAATGTGTGATACAACAAAAAAGGTGTCATTTTTTGAAGATGCGATAAAGCCAATAAAGAATGAAAAAGCTGGCAATCGTAATGGCTTCAGCCGAGACGATATACCACGGCCATGGCCCGAGAACATCCAAGAGAGAGGATCCGCCCGGTTTTTTCGTCAAATACATATAATTCGCGCCAAGCCAGCGATCAATCAGGTAAATGCAGACGCCGTACACATTAACAAGCAGGACAGTCACCCATAACGAGCGCTGGCCCATTCTGTAAGTGCCCATCACCGCCATCAGCAGACAGGATAAAAACACGGAACCGTGCGAAATAAAAAAGAGAATATATCGGATATGCGGAAAAGAAAACATGCCGAGGTCGGGAGTGGCAAGAGCCTGAATGGAACTGCCAATGCCGGCAAAAAACAAAAATACAAACAGCTTCCTGCTTTTTGTCACTAGCATAATGGCTGACAAATACACCGACAGGTCACTAAGCTGGAGAGGCAATGAAGTGCGCACTGACCACCTGTCCGTGGCGATCATCCATATTTGATAGCCGATTTGCGACCCAAGCAAAAGAAACACAATCAAAAAACGCAAAAACCGGCTGGCCTTAGGCCGTTTAATCCCATCTTGAAACAGAAACAACAGAACGGCCAAAAGAGCGATAATCGCTAGCGTCACCACATGCTCTGTCGAAAACAGATGAAACGGATCATGCTTATAGACGGATTGAACATATTTTTGCAAGACTGCACCCCCGTTTGCGGGTTTTTGTTTATTTTGGTGTTGTTTGGGCTTTTTTTATACAACCGATATATGGGCTTGAAGTTCACATCAGACTCTGTTACAATTCGTTTCATAGCTAATGATTCTGATAATTTAAGGCAGGCCTAAAAAATGGAACGTTCACATCAACATCAGCAGCTTCGGAAAGAAGAACACGAAACACTTTCTAAGCTCAAACAAATGCCCGTCGAGTCACTCAATTTGGAAGCCATTTCGATCGCTACCAATCTGTATCGATCTGCACAAAGGCTCCGTGTCAAAATGGAGACTGAGGTCCTTTCTTCCTATAATCTTTCTTGGACGGCTTTCTCCATCCTTTATGATCTATGGGTATGGGGAGCGCTCGAAACGAGAAAAATCGCTGAGCTGTCAGGCATTTCAACAGCCACAGCAAGCAACGTGATCAAAACGCTCGAAAAAAAGAGGTTTTGCCGTAAAAACATCGACACAAGAGATCGGCGACTCGTGTTTGTCTCCATTACCGACCTCGGCAAACAAGCGATCGAAGAACTCTACCCGGAGTTTCACAAAGGGGAAACAGAGCTCATTGCGGGAATGACAAAGGACGAACAGAAAACATTGACAGGGCTGCTTAGAAAGGTAGCTGAAAATCTTCATACAACATAAGCTTTGACGGGAATCCAGTAGCGGTTTGTCTCCCTGTTCCAGAGAGCCGGCGTAAGGTGCGAGCCGGCGCACAGGCAAACGTGAATTACCTCCCCGAGCTTTCTTTGTGAACCTTAAAAGTAGCAAAGAACGGGAAACCGTTATTCGAATGAGCGGAAGACGATGTCTTCAACCAGGGTGGTACCGCGTGCACTGAGCCACGTCCCTAATCGGGATGGGCTCTTTTTTGTGTTTGTAAAAAAGGAGGAAGAATGATGATAACATTTGAGCAGCTCACAGCATCACAGCAAAAAGAGGTAGAAAGACAGCTTCAGCTATACATGACAGGCGCCCACGAAGTCATACCGCCGGAGGAATTAAAGGCAAAGCTCGTGAAATCAATTTCGACAGGCACACCGCTTAAAATTAAGCTCGGATTAGATCCGTCTGCACCGGATGTACATTTGGGCCATACGGTTGTGTTAAATAAGCTTCGCCAATTTCAAGAAAACGGCCACATTGTCCAGCTGTTAATTGGGGATTTCACAGGAAAAATTGGTGATCCGACCGGAAAATCGGCAGCCAGAAAGCAACTGACTGATGAAGAAGTTCAGCACAATGCCAAAACCTACTTTGAGCAATTTGGAAAAGTGCTTGATCCAGAAAAAGTCGAGCTTCACTACAACTCGAAATGGCTGAAAACATTGAATCTGGAAGATGTTATTGAATTAGCAGGGAAAATAACGGTAGCCCGCCTGATGGAGCGCGACGACTTTGAAGAACGCATCGCCATGCAAAAACCAATCTCGCTGCATGAATTCTTTTACCCATTGATGCAGGGATACGATTCCGTCGTTCTCGAAAGCGATATTGAACTTGGCGGAACAGACCAGCATTTCAATGTCCTCATGGGACGGCATTTCCAAGAACGATACAACAAAGAAAAACAAGTTGTCATCCTGATGCCGCTCTTGGAAGGCTTGGATGGCGTCGAGAAAATGTCGAAGTCGAAACACAACTACATCGGCATTGACGAACATCCAAACGACATGTACGGGAAAACGATGTCACTGCCCGACAGCCTGATGAAAAAATACATCCACTTGGCAACAGACTTAGAGCTTGAAGAGAAAAAACAGCTGGTAAAAGACTTAGAAACCGGCGCCGTTCATCCGCGTGATGCCAAAATGCTATTAGCCAAAACAATCGTCCGAATGTATCACGGAATGGAAGCCGCAGAGACTGCCGAACAATCGTTCAAAACTGTTTTTCAGGAAAACAGCCTTCCTGATGATATTCCGTCTGTCCAATGGGAAGGCGAGAAAACAATCGCGATTGTCGATCTGCTCGTTACATTGCAGTTCCTCTCTTCGAAGAGCGAGGCGCGCCGCATGATTCAAAACGGCGGTGTCCGCATCGACGGAGAGAAAATAACAGATGTTCACGCCAAAGCAGAGATAAGAGAGAATATGATCATCCAAGTCGGAAAACGCAAGTTTTTAAAGCTCCAATAGTCTGATATTCCGAAACGCTTATGACCCTTCATTCATAAGCGTTTTTTTTGCAGGTATAAAGCACTGTCTTTTCAAAAACGCTCTCCATCTTGCAGGAAACTCCTTTAGCATCCCGAAATATTCCCCAACCATACATTTAGGGGAGGTTCATTTTTGATGAAAAAGCTTTTGACTGTTATGACGATGGCTGTTTTAACTGCCGGTACACTGCTCTTGCCGGCACAGAGTGTCACCCCTGCCGCGCACGCTGTACAAATATCAAATAGCGAGCGAGAGCTTCCTTTCAAAGCAAAGCGTGCGTACTCTACCATTTCTCAGCTAAGTGAAACAATCGGCCCCAGAATAGCCGGAACTGCCGCTGAAAAAAAGAGTGCCCTATTGATCGCCTCATCCTTGAGAAAATTAAAGCTTGATGTGAAGGTTCAACGATTCGACATTCCTGACCGCCTTGAGGGAACGCTGTCTTCAGCAGGACGCGATATTCTTCTCCAAGCGGCGTCCGGTTCAGCTCCAACTGAGGAACAAGGGCTGACGGCCCCGCTTTATAATGCAGGCTTGGGCTATCAAAAAGACTTTACCGCTGACGCCAAGGGCAAAATCGCCTTAATTTCCAGAGGAGACCTGACTTATTACGAGAAAGCCAAAAATGCCGAAGCCGCCGGAGCGAAAGCTGTCATCATTTATAACAACAAAGAAAGCCTCGTGCCTATGACGCCAAACCTGTCGGGAAATAAAGTCGGCATTCCGGTCGTCGGCATTAAGAAAGAAGACGGCGAAGCACTTACCCGGCAAAAAGAAGCCACTTTAAAACTAAAAGCATTCACAAACCAAACCTCCCAGAATATCATCGGAATCAAAAAACCAAAGAACATCAAACATCCAGACATTGTGTACGTGACGGCCCATTACGACAGTGTCCCTTTTTCGCCCGGAGCAAATGACAACGGCTCAGGAACCTCTGTCATGCTGGAGATGGCGCGTGTCTTAAAAAGCGTTCCATCTGATAAAGAAATCCGTTTTATCGCTTTCGGCGCTGAAGAGCTCGGCCTGCTCGGCTCCTCTCATTATGTAGATCATCTATCGGAAAAAGAGCTGAAACGAAGCGAAGTGAACTTCAACTTAGATATGGTAGGCACAAGCTGGGAAAAAGCGTCTGAGCTCTATGTCAACACATTGGACGGCCAATCTAACTATGTTTGGGAATCCAGCCATACGGCAGCTGAAAAAATAGGGTTTGACAGCCTGTCTCTGACACAGGGAGGATCATCTGATCATGTGCCATTCCACGAAGCCGGCATTGATTCCGCCAACTTTATTTGGGGAGACCCGGAAACAGAAGAAGTTGAGCCGTGGTATCATACCCCTGAAGACTCGATCGAACATATCAGCAAAGAACGCCTCCAGCAAGCAGGCGATCTTGTGACAACCGCTGTCTATGAGGCTGTGAAAAAAGAGAAGAAACCGAAAACCATTCAGAAACAAATGAAGGCGAAAGCATCTGACATTTATGAAGATATCAAATAAAAAAAAGACGGCACTTGGGTGCCGTCTTTTCTAATCCACTTCTTTCTTAATCCCCAGCATTTTCTCATCTAGATAATGGGCAATCTCCGCGGCTTCCTTCAGCTCATCTGTTAATTGCTTAGGAACGTCATTGTTCAATTTATAGTAAATTTTATGTTCAAGGCTCGCCCAGAAATCCATCGCGATTGTCCGGATTTGAATTTCTGCTTTGACGTATTCCACACGGTTCGTTAGATTCACAGGCATCTCAATGATTAAATGCAGGCTTCGATAGCCATTCGGTTTGGGTGTCTGGATATAATCCTTTACCTTTACGATTCTCAAATCTTCATGCTGCTTTAAGACGTTCACGACATTATAAATGTCAGAAATAAAGGAACAGATGATGCGCACCCCAGCAATATCGTGGATGTGCTCCTTCATTTCCTTCGTCGTAATCTCGCAGCCCTTTCTCATTAACTTATTCACGATGCTTTCAAAGCTTTTGACACGGGATTTTGTATGTTCAATCGGGTTGTGTCCGTGAATGAGGTTATATTCCTGGCTGATAATTGAGAACTTTGTATCGAGCGCATCTAGCGCAAATTTATAAACTAATAATTCATTTTTCCAATCTTCCATTACTGTTTTTAAATCGTCCATATGTGTTACAGATAAATCCATGTTCGTCATCTCCTTTAACGGAACTTTATCCGCTGTCCATGTACTAGACGTCCCTGTCTGCTACAAGGTTCTATGAATTTTTTTACAAAATGCGGTCGATTGTAACAAAAAAAGACCGCACGAAACGAGCGGTCTTTCTTTTTATCGGAAATAGCTGATCAATAATCCGATTGAGAGCAGGAATCCGAAAAATGTATTTGTTTGGGCTGTTGATTTCATTGCGACAATCATATTCATCGGCATTTCTTTCTGGACGAAGCCCTTCACTGCCTGAACCGGCTTAGGCACGCTCAAAAAGACGACAAACAGCCAAGGGCTTGCGGCACCGGTAATAACCAAGCCGACAACCCAGATATAAGCGACGGCAAACGACGCAGCTAACAGAGTAACAGCTCCCTTATGCCCCATCAAAATCGCCAATGTTTTGCGGCCGCCTTTTTTGTCCTCTTCAATATCGCGAATGTTGTTTGACAGGTTAATCGCGCCGACAAGAATTGCAATCGGGATCGAAATCAAAATGCTTTGCGTGTTGATCATATCTGTCTGAATGAAAAACGAAATCAGCACAAATACCGAACCCATGCAAATGCCTGAGAATAATTCACCGAACGGCGTGTACGCGATCGGCAGCGGCCCGCCTGTATACAAGTAGCCGATTGCCATGCCGACAAGGCCGATCAATGCGAGCCACCAGCTGCTGCTCGCGCAAATATAGACACCGAGCAAAATGGCAATCCCGTATGATGCGAGGGCTAATTGCAGAATCGTTTTAGGCTTCATTCCGTGGCGTACAATTGCCCCTCCGATTCCGACTGATTCTGCTGTATCTAACCCGCGTTTAAAATCGTAGTATTCATTAAATAAGTTCGTCGCGATCTGGATCCATAGGCAAGAAAACAGCATAGCCAAAAACAGCAGCAGATCAACCTTCACATAAAACATCGCCAAAACGGTTCCGAGCAGCACAGGCACAAACGATGCGGTTAACGTATGAGGACGGGTTAACTGCCAAAGGATCTGCCCCATGCTTTCTTTTTGCGGCGCTGTCTGACCCTCACCCTTATTTATTTGGTTCATCTTCCTCTTCCTTTCTATTAAAAGGCTTACTTTTTTCAGCCGGCAGCTTAATAAAAACTCCTTTTGCTTCCTTATCTATCATAATGACTTCTCCCCCATTTCACAAGATACCGCAAGAAGGCGTTTTCTTTCTTATTATACGCTTCCGCCCCGATTTCATTAGGTTTCTGCTTTCACTTGATCGAACAAGTACAGAAAAATTTTTTTAAGTACATTACGCTTTTTAAAAGTTAAAAAGATCTTTTGACTCCATTTATCTTTTCCTTTATTATGAATCAGCTCAAACATTCCATTCTTGCCCCTGCAGGTATAAAGATTCATTTTTAAAAACAGACGCCGATATATTAATTTGAGGGAGTTTAGGGAAAAAATGAAACTTTTTGAGCATCTGATCGTCAAATAATCATGTGATTGTCGAAAAAACGGGAAGGGAATTTTTGATATGCTGCAATTAATGAAACAGCTGTATGAAAAACCCGCTGTCAAGTGGACATGTCATACAGGCTTTTATTTGATGATACTGCTTGTTTTGTTTTTTATGTATGGTTTTCACACCGCGAATACCGGTTCATATATTTATAACGATTTCTAATTGGAGAGAGAATAACTATGAAACTTTTACATGCTATTCAAACACATGCGGAAACTTATCCGCAAACCGATGCCTTCCGCTCTCAAGGCCAGTCGCTCACGTATCAGGAGTTATGGGAGCAGTCTGACCGCGCGGCTGCCGCGATCCAAAAACGCATTTCTGGGGAAAAGAAATCTCCTATCCTTGTTTACGGCCATATGGAACCGCACATGATCGTTTCCTTCTTGGGAAGCGTCAAAGCGGGCCATCCTTATATTCCGGTCGATCTGTCCATTCCAGCCGAAAGGATTGCGAAAATTATCGAAAGCTCTGGAGCAGAATTGCTGATCCATGCAGCGGGACTTCCAATTGATGCAGTCAGCCAGCAGATTCAGGCAGTTTCTGCGGAAGAACTGCTGGAAAACGAAGGCGGCTCTGTCACCAAAGATCAATGGGTCAAAGAACACGAAACGTTTTATATCATTTACACATCCGGAAGCACAGGAAATCCGAAAGGCGTGCAGATTTCCGCTTCGAACCTTCAAAGCTTCACAGACTGGATTTGTGCAGACTTTCCAGTTAACGGCGGAAAAGTATTTTTAAACCAAGCGCCGTTCTCATTTGATTTATCTGTCATGGACCTATATCCGTGCCTGCAATCAGGCGGGACTTTACATTGCATAACAAAGGATGCTGTGAATAAGCCGAAAATCTTATTTGAAGAGCTGAAGAAGTCCGGGCTGAATGTGTGGACATCAACACCTTCCTTTGTGCAAATGTGCCTGATGGATCCGGGTTTTTCACAGGACCTGCTGCCTGATGCGGACACATTTATGTTTTGCGGAGAGGTTCTTCCGGTTTCCGTGGCAAAAGCGCTGCTTGAGCGTTTTCCGAAAGCAAAGATTTTTAATACGTACGGCCCGACTGAAGCAACAGTGGCTGTCACATCGGTTGAAATTACGGATGACGTGATCAGCCGCAGCGAATCGCTTCCAGTGGGCTTCGCCAAACCAGATATGAACATTTTCATTATGGATGAACAGGGACAGCCGCTTCCTGATGGAGAAAAAGGGGAAATCGTGATTGCAGGGCCGAGCGTAAGCCGAGGCTACCTTGGTGAGCCGGAACTGACGGAAAAAGCGTTTTTCTCTCATGAAGGCCAGTGGGCATACCGAACTGGCGATGCCGGCTTTATTCAAGATGGTCAGATTTTCTGCCAAGGGCGTTTGGATTTTCAGATTAAACTTCACGGCTACCGAATGGAACTGGAGGAAATCGAGTTTCATGTCAGACAGTCACAGTATGTTCGCTCTGCTGTCGTGATTCCTTATCAGCCAAACGGAACAGTTGAGTATCTGATCGCTGCTATTGTGCCTGAGGAGCATGATTTCCAGAAGGAATTCCAACTGACAAGCGCCATTAAAAAAGAGCTTGCCGCTTCTCTTCCGGCATATATGATCCCGAGAAAATTTATCTATCAGGACCACATTCAAATGACGGCTAACGGCAAAATTGACCGAAAACGCATTGGCGAAGAGGTTCTTGTATGACGCCTTACAGCTCGTTTTTATTCTTTATACTGCTTGGCATTCTTCTTCTGCCGACGATCATTCTCGGCTTAAACGGAAAAAGATTTCAAGCATACAACATGTTCATATCTATCATTATATTGGCTTTAATTTTTTCGCACGACTTACACGGGGTCATTGCACTGTGCCTGTTTACAATATGGCAGGTGCTCCTGGTCAGCGGCTATCTGGCATACCGGCAGAAAGCGAACAGCGGCTTTGTGTTTTGCGGGGCTGTTATCGCGTCGATTCTGCCTTTATTTCTGTCAAAAATATGGCCGTTTCTTTCACACCCGCAGCCGCATCATCCGCCGCATAACCTGATCAGCTTTTTAGGGATCTCATATTTAACCTTTAAAGGCGTTCAGCTGATTATGGAAGCAAGAGACGGACTGCTGAAAGAACAGCTGCCATTGCACCGCCTGCTGTATTTCATCCTGTTTTTCCCGACGATCTCCTCCGGTCCGATCGACAGATACCGCCGGTTCGTCAAGGATGAACAAAAGGCTTGGACGAAAGAAGAATACGCCGACCTGCTGTATACGGGGATCCATAAAATCTTCATCGGCTTCCTGTATAAATTTATTATCGGCTACGCGATCAATACGTACTTCATCATGAATCTTCACGCAATCACGCACAATAAGATTCTTGGGAACCTGCTGTACATGTACGGCTACAGCATGTATTTATTCTTTGATTTCGCCGGCTATACGATGTTTGCCGTCGGGGTCAGCTACATTATGGGCATTAAATCCCCGGAAAACTTTAATAAACCGTTTATCAGTAAAAATATTAAAGATTTCTGGAATCGCTGGCATATGTCTCTGTCATTTTGGTTCAGAGATTATGTGTTTATGAGATTCGTATTTTGGATGACAAAGAAAAAGTGGATCAAAAACCGCATGGCTGTCTCAAACATCGGGTATTTCCTGCTGTTTATGCTGATGGGGGTTTGGCACGGACTTGCGCCGCAATATATCATCTACGGCCTTTATCACGCCGTGCTGATGACATGTTACAACTTTTTCGAGAAGTGGAATAAGAAATATAAATGGCTGCCGTCCAACCGCTGGACAACCATACTCGCTATTGTGATCACGTTCCATTTCGTTTGCTTCGGGTTTTATATTTTCTCAGGAAAACCATTTCATCACCACCATTAAAGGAGATTAGAAAGCTATGGATTTTAAACAAGAGGTATTAGACGTTTTAGCAGAGGTTTGCCAGGATGACATCGTAAAGGAAAATCCTGATATTGAAATTTTTGAAGAAGGTTTGCTTGATTCTTTTGGAACAGTAGAATTGCTGCTTGCGATTGAAAACCGTTTTGATATTTTAGTGCCGATCACTGAATTTGACCGGGACGTTTGGAATACCCCTAACAACATTGTAAATCAGCTGTCTGAGTTGAAATAATGAAAAAGCGTTTTTTCGGTCCAATTATTTTGGCGTTTATTCTATTCGCAGGCGCCATCGCAATTCCATCTTCATGGCTGACAGGCTTCATCACCGATAAGCGGGTGAAAGAGTCAGCAACAGCCTTGAATCCGAGTATGTTTCAAGGGCTATATTTACAAGATCAGATGCTCAAAGATCCGACATATCTTCCGATTTACGGGTCTTCTGAGCTTTCACGGCTGGACGAGTTCCATCCATCTAATTATTTTCAGGTAAACAATGAGGGGTTCACGCCATACCTTGTCGGTAAAGGCGGATCCCAATCATTGATTCATTCTTTAAACTTCGCTGCCCATATGGATCAGCTGAAGGGCAAAAAAATCGTATTCATCGTGTCTCCGCAATGGTTTATTAAGCGCGGGTCTGATGAACAGCATTTCGCGCCAAACTATTCTGCGCTGCAAGGGCTTGATTTGGCGTTTAACGATCAGATCGATCCTGAAATAAAAAAGAAAATGATGAAACGCATGCTGCGCTTTAAGGCTGTGCAAAACGACGCGATTCTTTGCGAGCTGTACAAAGCAATCGTAAACGGCCAGACGTGGAAAGTGAATGCGCTAAAGCCGGCGGCGAAAGTGTATTACAGCATGCTGGAAAAGAAAGATCTGTATTATTCAACAACGGAATCATCCGGGCCAAAGCGTTATATCTCGCAGTCAGTAAAAGATAAGTCATGGTCTGAACTGAATAAACTGGCGGATCAATCAGGCAAACGCCACTCCGGGTCTAACGATTTTCGTATCGACAACCCTGTCTATAAAAAGCTGAAGCCGAAAGTGCAAAAGCTGAAAGGGAAAAACAAAGGCAAATCGTACGCTGTATCACCGGAATACGGCGACTTTGAAATAATGCTGGATATCCTAAAGGATGCGGGCGCAGAACCTATGTTTGTCACCATCCCGGTTAACGGAAAATGGTACGATTACACAGGCTTCCCGAAAAAAGGGCGCACTGACTATTACAAAAAGGTAAATAAACAAATCAGAGCCAAGGGCTTCCAGGTTGCTGATTTCTCAGGGCATGAATATGACCCGTATTTCATGAAAGACACCATCCACATCGGCTGGAAAGGCTGGGTGTATGTCGATAAAGCAATTGACGAATTTTATAAAACCGGTAAAGTCACTTCATCCTGAGCATCTCATAGGACGCGGCTGTATATTTCCTGCTAAGATTTGAAATAGTAAAGGAATCACAGCCAACTGAATAAGAGGTGTTACATCCATGAAGATGACAGGCAATACGGTTTTAATCACAGGCGGTTCAGCTGGCATTGGGCTTGAACTTGCCAAACGGCTGCTGGAGCTCGGCAATGAAGTTATCATATGCGGACGCAGCGAAGCGCGTCTTACAGAAGCGAAGCAGCAGCTCCCAAACATCCATACCAAGCAGTGTGATGTTGCAGACCGGTCTCAGCGGGAAGCTTTGTTTGAATGGGCGCTAAAGGAATTTCCGACCCTGAATATTCTCGTCAACAACGCCGGCATTCAAAAGGAAATCGACTTTAAAAAAGGGACAGAGGAGCTTTTTGTGGACGGAGATGAAATTGAACTTAATTTCCAAGCGCCTGTCCATTTATCCGCCCTTTTCACGCCTCATTTGATGAAGCAGCCCGAGGCGGCAATCGTTCAGGTCACTTCCGGGCTTGCGTTTAACCCGTTAGCTGTTTATCCGGTGTACTGCGCAACAAAAGCGGCACTTCACTCGTTCTCGCTTACGCTCAGACACCAGCTTCGCGATACAAGCGTGGAAGTGATTGAAATGGCGCCTCCTATGGTGGACACGGGCTTAAACCAAAAATCACGCGATAAACAAGGCCTGACGTACCGGGGCATTTCAGCTGAAGAATATGTTCAATATTTCTTGGATGGCTTGAAGGAAGGCAAACAAGAGATTACAAATGAACGTGTTGAAGGTCTTCGAAATGCCACTCGTGCCGATTATGACAGGGTATTCGAGCAAATGAACTCGCAGGAGAATTAATTTCTCCTGCTTTTTTCTTATGAATTTCTTACAAATTTGAGCAAACCTATTGCGAATATTTGTTGAAGGTATACAATAGAATATAAATTATTTTCAAATAAGTTTGATAATATAAACAATTTAACAGCAGGGAGATTGACCATGACTAAACAAACGATTCGCGTTGAATTGACATCAACAAAAAAACCGAAACCAGACCCAAATCAGCTTTCGTTCGGAAGAGTGTTTACAGACCACATGTTTGTAATGGACTATGCGGCAGATAAAGGTTGGTACGATCCAAGAATCATTCCTTATCAACCCTTATCAATGGATCCGGCAGCGATGGTCTATCACTACGGCCAAACCGTGTTTGAAGGGTTAAAGGCTTACGTGTCAGAGGATGACCATGTCCTGCTTTTCAGACCGGAAAAAAATATGGAACGCCTGAATCAATCAAACGACCGCCTCTGCATCCCGCAAATTGATGAAGAACAGGTTCTTGAAGGCTTAAAGCAGCTTATCGCAATTGATAAAGACTGGATTCCGAATGCGGAGGGCACTTCCCTTTACATCCGTCCGTTCATCATCGCAACCGAGCCTTTCCTTGGTGTTGCGGCATCTCATACGTATAAGCTCCTGATCATTCTTTCTCCGGTCGGCTCTTATTACAAAGAAGGCATTAAGCCGGTCAAAATCGCTGTTGAAAGTGAATTTGTCCGTGCGGTAAAAGGCGGAACAGGAAATGCCAAAACCGCAGGGAACTACGCTTCAAGCTTAAAAGCGCAGCAGGTAGCCGAAGAGAAAGGATTTTCCCAAGTGCTTTGGCTCGACGGAATCGAAAAGAAATACATCGAAGAAGTCGGAAGCATGAACATCTTCTTCAAAATCAACGGTGAAATCGTAACGCCGATGCTAAACGGAAGCATCCTGGAAGGCATTACGCGCAATTCTGTCATTACCTTGCTTAAACATTGGGGCTTTCCCGTTTCAGAACGAAAAATTGCGATCGATGAGGTCATCCAAGCCCATAAAGACGGCATCCTTGAAGAAGCCTTCGGAACTGGTACAGCAGCAGTTATTTCCCCAGTTGGCGAGCTGATCTGGCAGGATGAAACACTCTCGATCAACAACGGTGAAACAGGGAAAATCGCAAAAAAACTATATGACACGATTACAGGCATTCAAAAAGGCGCTGTCGCAGACGAATTCGGATGGACGACCGAAGTTGCAGCGCTGACTGAAAGCAAATAAGAAAAAAGCCGGCCCAGTACAGGCCGGCTTTTTTTACGCTTCAATTTTGTTGAAGAACTGTGGCAGATACGCTTTGTGCGCCTCCAGCATGTCGTCTAAAATCTGTTTGGCCACAGTATCGGACGGGACAAGCGGGTTAATCGTCATGGCAAGGAGTGCGGTTTGATAGTCACCTGTAACTGCCGCTTCTGCCGCGACACGTTCAAAGGATTTGATTTGCTGGACGAGGCCACGGACAGACACCGGCAAGTCGCCGACAGCAATTGGCTTAGGGCCGGTTTTCGTCATCACACAGTTCACTTCAACTGCGGAATCGTCTGGGATGCTTGCTATTGCACCGTTATTGATCGTGTTCACCGGCTGAATGTCATGTTTATCATTATAAATCGAGCTGATTAAGTTACATGCAGCATCACTGTAGTAAGCTCCGCCCCGTTTCTCCAGCTGCGGCGGTTTAATCGCAAGGTTCGGATCTTTATAAAGCTCGAACAGCTCTTTTTCGACCTTCTGCACGACTTCAGCGCGGGTGCCCTCCGTTTGTGATGCTTCCAGTTCGTGCTCCAGCATCTCTTTTGTTTTGAAATAGTAACGGTGATAGCCGCAAGGGATCACATTGAGCGCTTTTAAGAAATCCGGTTCCCATTCGGCGCCTAAGATATTTTTCATCGTCATCGCGTTTTTCGGGTCACCCATCGCCTCGATGACTTGCTCTTTCACACTTACGCCGTCCAAGAAAACATCCAGCCCGAATACCATATGATTCAGTCCGGCGAATTGGACTTCTACGCGGTCCACATCTACATCAAGCGCTTTGGCTACGCCCATTTTAATGCCGATTGGAACATTACAAAGACCGACGACTTTCTTCAGGTTGGAGTAGCGAAGCAAGGCTTCTGTTACCATGCCGGCAGGGTTTGTGAAGTTAACAAGCCAAGCGTTCGGGCAGAGCTCTTCTATGTCCTTTGCGATCTCAAGGATGACCGGAATCGTGCGTAATCCTTTAAACAGGCCTCCCGGGCCGTTTGTTTCCTGGCCAATTACTCCGTATTTTAGTGGAATGCGCTCATCCTTTGCTCTTGCCTGCAAAAGTCCGACGCGGAATTGAGTCGTGACAAAGTCTGCGTCTTTCAGCGCTTTTCTCCGGTCGAGCGTAAGATGAATGTCGATCGGGACACCGGCTTTTTCAACCATCCGTTTGGCGAGTTTGCCGACAATATTCAGCTTTTCTTCGCCCTCGGGGATATCGACGAGCCATAATTCACGGACAGGCAGCTCATCATACCGTTTAATGAACCCTTCCACTAGCTCAGGCGTATAGCTTGAGCCTCCGCCAATCGTTACAATCTTCAATCCTTTTGTCATATGCTTGCTCCCCTTTGCTCGGTGATTTTTTCATATAACTCAATGATCTCTGCAGCCATATCCTTCACTGTCATTGCATTCATTAAATGATCCTGTGCATGAACCATCAGAAGCGTCATTTCCGTCTTATCTCCGCCCGCTTCATTTTGGATCAGCTCTGTCTGATAATGATGGGCTTTTGACAATTCTTCAGCAGCGTCTTGAAGCTTTTTCCGCGCTTCTTCTGCGTCACCGCTTTTCGCAGCGGCAATGGCCTCCATTGCGGAGCTCCTACCGTTTCCTCCGTGAAGGATAATTTGAAAAATGATTTGTTCCATTTCCTCATTCACGCGATTCACTTCCTTTCTCTACAGAGCCGCTTCCTTGTCATCTGATGCAGCAGGTGTTTGGACCAGCTCCAAATCGTTTTCTTCTTTCAGCTTCTGCTTATCCCACATTCTGAAGAATGGGTAGTAGACAACAAAGGATACGGCGATATTAATGGCTTGCATGACCGCGCCTGAGACTTTTCCTCCTGTCGCCAAGTAGCCTGAAAAGATCGGCGGCATGGTCCACGGCACTGCGATACCCGCCGGTTTTGCGACAAGGCCTGTGCTCATTCCAATGTATGTGAGTGTCACTGTGACAAGCGGCGTGATGATAAATGGAAGTAAGAGCATTGGGTTCATGACGATCGGCATTCCGAATATAATCGGTTCGTTAATATTGAAGATGGCCGGGCCGATCGCAAGCTTTCCGAGCTGTTTCATTTGTTTGCTTCGGGCACGCAGGAACATCGTGACAACCAGTGCCAATGTCGCGCCGCTTCCGCCAATATTGACCCAGATATCGAAAAATTGCTGGGTGAAAATCTTAGGAAGCTCCTCACCGGCTTGGAACGCGATCCGGTTAGCATCCATTGCGCCGTACCAAATCGGTGCCATGACGCCGCCGACAATGTTGGCGCCGTGAAGTCCGCAGGCCCATAAAAGCATTTTGACGGCTTCGGCGACAAGGCTTCCTCCAAGACTTCCTCCAAGAATGGAAAGCGGGGTCCCCAGTAAAACGCTTACAATATTATGAAGGCTTTCAAACGGTGTCGCTTCAACTACCAGCCGGGCTGCCCAAATCAGAAAGATGACGGCAAAGCCAGGAATTAAAGCGACAAATGACTTGCTTACCGCTGGCGGAACGCCGTCCGGCATTTTGAAGACTAAATTGCGCTGGATAATGAGGCGGTAAATCTCTGTGGACACCATCGCGATAATCATGGCGACAAACAGGCCTTTGCTTCCCATGAGCGAAAGCGGAATCCCGCCGCCGACCATGATTTCTTTCGTCGCTCCATCCGGTGTAAACGGCACTTGATAAGGTGTTGCTAATAAAAATGCCGCAAGGGAAATGGCTCCGGCCGACAAGGCATCAACGCCGTATTTCTCGGCGAGCCGGTAGGCGATGCCGAACGCGGCGACTAGACCCATAATTTCAAAGGTGGCGTCGACTGGGTAGGCCAGTTTTTCAGACCAGGAGCTGCCAAACGTTTTCGCCATAAACTCAGCGTATCCCGGGATTGGGAGGTTGCCGATGATAAGGAAAAAGGAACCGATGATAATCAGCGGCATCGTGAGGATGATACCATCACGCAATGCCTGCAAATGACGCTGTCCTGCAATTCTTCCCGCTATAGGCATGACCTTTTCTTCTAAGATCTGATTGACTTTATTCACATAGCCCGCCCCTTTCTATGACACATTTCCAAGCTGTTCAGCCGATTTCAGCACTTCCGCCCCGTTGCAAGTGCCATAATGGACGGTATTAATGACGTCTACCGGAACCCCCTTTGACTCTCCTAATTTTTTGAGCTGCGGAAGCATATAACGGACTTGCGGCCCGAGAAGCAGTACATCCGCTTTATCGATATGATTTTGTACAGAATCGCCTGAAACTGCCCAAATGGTATAGTCTTTTCCTTGTTCCTGCGCACTTTTTTCCATCTTGCTTACCAGTAAGCTAGTAGACATGCCTGCCGCACACACGAGTAATATATTCATGTAAAGACCCCCTAATGTTTGATCAATCTTGTTATATCCTGCTGTTGCTATCATCATATTATGAAATCGCTTTCATAAACACTCAAGGTTTTTCCGCAGGAAACGGAAAAAAGGTATATACAGTCTGTCAGCTCATCTTTTTTTGGTCAAACACATCCGAAAGCTCTTGATACGAACGGCATTTGATCAGCTGGTTCACCGCCGCCGGGTCATCCAAAATGCTGCCCAGAAGTTTATACATGCTTTGCAAATCCGTTGTATTCTCCTTCTCGACACAAAGCAGACAGACAAATTGAACACGCTGATTCTCCCAATCGATCGGTTTTTTGAGCGTGCAAACGGCCCAAAACGTAGTTTTTGTCTGCGGAACGAGCGGGTGCGGGATGGCAACTAGATTGCCAAAGCACGTTGGCGACATGTCTTCTCTTTCAAAAATGGAATCTATGATTTCTTCATCTGCATAGCCGCATTCGAACGCTTTCTGCCCTAAAAATCGAATCACTTCTTCTTTTGAGCGCAAATCCTCCTGAAAAAAAACGAGTTCCTTTCTAAGATAGCGGACGGCTTTTTCCTTTTCATCACTTAGAATGGATTCTATTTTTGTAAAGTCAGTTCCGCCTAAGAGTGTGTTAACCTTCAGTACGGGTACAGGGAGCTCTTTTTTCATCGGAATGGTGCTGATGACAAAATCGATGGATTCATAGGATATTTGGTCAAGACTGTAATACTCAGCCGTTCCAAGAATATCGAGCCGATTGCCGAAATGGGAACGGAGTTTTTCGCGCAGAAGCTGGGCGCTTCCGGCACCCGATGCGCATACAATGATACAGCGTTTCGGCGGGCTTTCTGTTTTTTTTCGTTCAATCGCGGCACCAAAGTGCAGAGCCAAATATCCAATTTCATTTTCATGAATGTCGATGCCTGTTTGTTCCTTTATCACTAACCCCGCAATGATCCCAGCTTCAAAAGCGAGCGGGTAATGTTCCTTGATCGCTGCCAGCATCGGATTTCGAAGATTCATGCCGTATCGGTTGCGGCTGATCGCCGGCTTCACATGCAGGGCCAATCCGATTTTCAGCTCTTTGTCATGCAGAATGCCGAGCTTCAGTTCACGATCAACGGCTTTGATCATGGCAAATGTCAACTGATCGGTTTCTTCTTCTATTGAAAATGTGTCCTCTCCGCATTGTGATTGTGTCATTCGTTTTGTGCCAAGGAGATGCATGGTGATGTACGCTGTCTCGTCTTTCGGAAACGTAACGGCAAGCGCTGATTCCAGTTCTTTTACGATGGCTTCTGCAGCCTGGTATTCTTTTTGATGCAGGATATGATCCATATCTTCAGGGAAAAGAGATACATAGTTTTCCGTTCTGATCCGTTTACAGGCGATAGCGATATGGATAATGAGGTTATTCAGTCCCAAGTTGGACAGAGGAATGCGGTCGTTTCTCATTTTTTTCAGGATGGCGGAACGGATGATCTCAATTTCCTCCCTTGGCAAAATATCAGCCTTTTCATTCAAAACATCCATCTCCGTTTCTCTTTCATCGACAATGTACTCCGCCATACAGTACCTCATCTGCACCTCTTCCCCGCGCAGCTTGAAGCCATAATTCGGACGTGTTTCCATGACGATGCGGTAAGGCAGCAGACGTTTCTTTACTTCCTTTAAATCCGATTGGAGAGTAGATTTTGAGATGAATAGTTCTTCAGCCAGTTCATCGAGCTTGAGGTAATGATCCGCCAGCAGCAGACGTTTCATAAGATAGGCCATTCTCTCCTCAGGCAATACCGGCAGGCCCTTTTTTTGCTGAAACACATCTTGCAGCAGCACCCTAAAAGTCTGCTCGTCATTAATGCTGAGCTTGTAGCCGGAGCCTCTTACCGATTGTACAAAGGCACCGTGGCCGCTTAGTACACCTTGCAGTTCCTTTATATCATTGCGGACCGTCCGCGTCGTTACGTTTAATTGCGCGGCAAAAAACGAGCTTGTCAACGGGGCTTCAGCCGCCATCAGCAAGCGCAGAATATCACGAAGTCGCCCATGAAGCATGAGAAAAACCTCCTATCTAGTAGATGCAGGGATTCAGTAAATAGGCAGAAAGGATGATGAAGGGATTCGAAATGTATATAAATTCTATAATGGAGAGAATGGCAAGTCAATGAACACCCGGAGGACGAGAGGGAAAACTGACCTATAAAAAAACAGCCGGGGTCAGCCGGCTGTTCTGGATGCGGACATCTTCTTTTGTTTAGACGCCTTTCGATCCTTCATGATTTTTCGAACAATCGGGTAAATGAGCGGCGCCCATTTGATAACGGTTTTGATCATCTTTTTCAAAGCTCCGATTCTCCCTTCTTTTTTCTCAACCATTCCCCTGATTGCCTCTTGCTTAAACATGCTAACGCGACACGTACCTGTTTCCCGTCACCCAGAAACGCCATGGATAATCGCGGGCCTCCCCGCTGTTGTCGATGCCGATGCGCGGACCGGTTGAAATCTGCTCCGGTGTGTACCCGCTTTCAATGTAAAGCGGCTGTTCCGTGATCCAGCGTCCGTAGTCATTCATCGTCACGCCTAGCGCTTTTGTGAGCTTTCCGGGCCCGTTTGTCCATTCCCTAGGACTTCTGCCCGGCCTTCTCTCCTCCATTAACAGCTGGCCTTCATGCGGCTCAATCGCCCTGATTAATACCGCTTGCGGGATATTCTCTTCCGCGGCAACGACATTCAGCAATGTATGTGTGTGCATCACATATGTATACACCCGCCCAGCTTCTGCAAACATGATTTCAGTCCGCTTCGTCCGGCGGTTGTTAAAGCTGTGTGCCGCTCTGTCCCCAGCCCCCATATAGGCCTCTGTTTCCACAATATAACCTGACGCTATGCCTTCGTCTGTTTCTTTTACAAGAAGGCAGCCGAGAAGCGATGGGGCAAGCTCAAGAGCGTTTTTTTGATAAAACGTGATGGGCAGCGGATTTTTTTCTCTCGTCACGAATCGACCTCTCCTTTTACCGATTTTTGTACATTGTACCATTCCCGAAGCAGATCAAAAAAAACGGCTGTTTTAAAATCTTTCCATTCAGGGAATATTGTTACCGTTCAAAAAAGGAGGGCCAACCATTGAAAGATGATCATCAAAACAAGCAGCACCAATCAAATTCCCAAGGAAGCGAGGAAGCGCTTTCTCATAAGACGTCCGGGAAAAATGAGTCAGAGGATACCTTAACGAATAGGCAGGGGCATCCTGTTACTGACAACCAAAATGTGAGAACCGTCGGGAACAGAGGGCCTACTACACTTGAGAACTATGATTTTCTCGAAAAAATCAGCCACTTTGACCGGGAACGCATCCCAGAGCGCGTTGTTCATGCCAGGGGAGCAGGTGCACACGGGTATTTTGAAGCGTACGGAAGCTTCGGAGACGAACCGATTTCAACATACACCCGGGCCAAGCTCTTTCAGGAAAAAGGCAAGAAAACACCGGCATTTGTCCGTTTTTCAACTGTGAATCATGGAAAACACTCACCTGAAACATTGAGAGACCCGCGCGGTTTTGCCGTAAAGCTATATACAGAAGACGGAAACTGGGATTTGGTCGGGAACAACCTGAAAATCTTTTTTATCCGCGACCCGCTGAAATTTCCGGATCTTGTACACGCATTTCAGCCTGATCCAGTGACCAACATTCAGGATGGTGAACGTATTTTCGATTTCATTTCTCAGTCTCCTGAAGCGACACATATGATCACTTTCTTGTTTTCGCCTTGGGGTATTCCGGCCAACTACCGGCAAATGCAGGGTTCAGGCGTACATGCCTATAAATGGGTGAATGAGGAGGGCAAGGCCGTTCTCGTGAAATACCATTTCGAACCAAAGCAGGGCATCCGCAACCTGACACAGAAGGAAGCAGAAGAGATCCAAGGGAAAAACTTTAACCATGCCACACAGGATTTATATGATGCGATCGAAAATGGCGATTATCCGGAGTGGGAAGTGTATGCCCAAATCATGAGCGATGATGAACACCCTGAACTGGACTTTGATCCTCTTGATCCGACAAAACTGTGGTATAAAGACGATTTCCCATGGAAACCGATCGGCAAATTGGTGCTTAACAAAAATCCGAAAAACTACCATGCGGAAGTGGAGCAAGCTTCATTTGGAACGGGAGTGCTTGTCGACGGTCTTGATTTTTCCGATGACAAACTGCTTCAGGGACGGACGTTTGCCTACTCTGATACGCAGCGCTACCGTGTAGGCGCAAATTACCTGCAGCTCCCGATCAACTCGCCGAAAAAGCATGTCGCCACCAACCAGGAAGGCGGGCAAATGCAATATCGGGTCGATAGAGCAGAAGGACAAAACCCGCACGTCAACTATGAGCCATCCATTATGGGCGGGCTCAATGAAGCGAAGCAGGATGGAAAAGATCATACCCCGCATGTCGAAGGTGATGTAAAGCGTGAAGCAATTGACAGAACAAACAACTTCGGACAGGCTGGGGAAACATACCGGAGATTTACTGAATTTGAACGGAACGAATTGATTACGAATTTGGTGAATACGCTTTCTACGTGCCGAAAAGAAATCCAGGATCAAATGATTGAGAATTTCACAAAAGCTGATCCTGACTACGGAAAACGCGTCGCGGAAGGGCTGAAAAAAGTTTCCGAAAACAACAGCAACGGGCCGATCGGCACAACTGAAACGGAACAGGCTGCAAAGCAGGCTGAACAGGAGAGCCATCCGTCTGATCCGTATTAAAAACAGCGAACAGGGCTTTTTTAGAAGCCCTGTTTTTTTATTTTTCTATTGAAACGCTTTCAACAATTGTGTTGTACTGGAAGGAAAGGGGTGGAGAGATACGATGGAATTACAGCAGGACTTGATTCCTCAGAAAAAAACAATCGGCGCTTTAGATCACGCCGTTTTTTTATGCATGGTATTTTGTTTCTGGTTTTCAGGCTATATTTACGTTCCTGTATTCAGCCTGTATTTGGAGGATCTGCACTTTTCATATGGCGCAATCGGCATCATTCTCGGCAGCTACGGGGTCACGCAAATCCTTCTGCGATTCCCGCTCGGCCTTTTGTCAGATATCCTGTTTTCCTTGCGCAAGCAATTGTTAATTGCCGGGTTCGGCTTTTCCGTCCTCAGCAGCCTGCTTTTTCTGATGTTTGATTCTTTCTTCTTCGTGCTGGCCGCCCGGCTGTTTGCGGGAATCACTGCTTCTATGTGGGTGATGGCGACCATTTTATACGCACATTATTTCAACAATGGCAATGCATCAAAAGCAATGGGCATCATGCAGTTTTTTACCGTCATGCCTCAGTTTGCCAGTATTGTGTTCTGCGGGCTCGCCGCAGCCCATTTAGGCAGACAGATTCCATTTTGGATGGCGCTGGCAGCCTCTGCCGCAGGTCTGGTGATCTGCTGCTTTATTAAAGATCCGTCTGCTCCCCCAGCGAATCGTGACACCATCCGTGTCAATCAATACATCAAAGACACATTGCGGCTGCCAAAGCTGAAGCTTTTCACCATCTTGTCTATGACGGCTCATGCCGTATTATTTATGACAGTGTTTGGTTTTACGCCGCTTTACATCAATCAGCTCGAAATGGGGGACGCAGAGCTGCTTTGGGTGATGAGCGCCTTTTTCCTCCCTCACGCAGCCGCCACATTAAGCTTTGTTTTTCTGCGCTTTACAAGTCGCATCGCCTACTCCGTAATGCTCATCAGTTTTGCTGTCACCGGGGTCTGCTTGCTATATGTTCCTTATTCAGCCACATTGTTCACGGTTTGCATCACACACGCCTGTATCGGGCTGGCGCTCGGCTTCATTTTTCCTCTGCTGCTAAGCCATGTCGTCGAAATCAGTTCTGTCCGTTTAAAAATGTCAGTGATGGGGTTTTATCAATCATTTTATGCGCTAGGCATCTTCCTCGGGCCCCTTCTTGCCGGGAAAATCGCACAGCTTTTCGGGCTTGCGGGAGTTTTTTATGGAGCCGGGTCGCTGGCATTTACCGCCTTTTTTGTGATGCTCGCGCAAAAACGTAACATGATCAATTAATAGCTTTCATACCGCTGGAAGCGCCACACAGAAAACATGGCAAGAAGCAAGATGCACAGTATGGAGAAAGTGAGTGACCATCCGAAAAAACCTGCCCGCTCTCCATGAAGAAGGATATGCTCCGCCTGCTTGCAAAGCTCGGCCGGAAGCCACTTCGCATGATCTGGGAATAGTGAAACAGCAAAGGAAACAACTGCTGGAAACCCGATCCCGAAAGCCGCAGCTGCTCCGAGAGACCGGAATATCGTGCTTCCGGCAAGGCCGGCAGTCACAATAAATATCACCCAAAGAGCGTAAAGGCCGAGACTTGCGGCAAACCGGCTGAATGATGCGTCCTCAAACAGCAGCCGGACGTAATAATAAGCAAGCGCGTATCCAGCTGCGAACGACAGAATGCCGATCACACTTTGGGTGAGCCATTTACTCACGATATAATGGGCTGCCGTCACAGGACGTGACATGATCAGAGCTGTTATCCCTTGATTCCTTTCATTGGCTACACTGCCCATCACGCTAAAGATGATCAGAGCCATGCCAAGCGTGTTAAATTGAGAAAGCGTGCTGACCATCACTTCAGACCCGGAGGGCATCGTAAAACTGATTTTCATGCCGTCAGGAAGGTTTCCTCCATGTGCGATGATGTCCGGCATATAATAAATGGTCAGCGGCTGTGTCAGCCCGACGATCATCATCGCAATCGGCAGCCAAACCAGCTTGCCGCTTTTCCATCCTTCCAGCCATTCCTTCTGCAATAGCGCCATCATCACCTTCATGCGTGCACCACCTTGAGATAGACGTCTTCAAGAGACTCGTTTTTCTGTTCAAAACGGGTGACGGTCAATCCCTTCCGGATACAATCACTTAATAATGACCGGCCAGCGTGTATATCAGGCAGCTCGAAAACAGCTTGGGATTGATTCTTATAGACAATAGCTGAGACGTAAGGCTTCTCTTCAAGCCAGCCCTTCAGCTTCTCTTTCACTGTAAGGGTAAAAACGTTCGTTTGATGCTGTTTTTTCAGCTCCTGCAGCTCACCTTTCCATGAAATCTCACCGTTTTTCATAATCACCACTTGATCACACACCTGCTCTGCATCGTGCAAAACGTGTGTAGAAAACAGAACGGCCATATGCTTCTTCAGCTCCCGCATCATGTCCAGCACCTCGAACCGTCCTGTCGGGTCAAGTGCAGACACCGGTTCATCCAATATCAAAAGCTTCGGGCTATGGAGCAGTGCCTGTGCCAGACCGAGTCTTTGTTTCATGCCTCCTGAATAGCCCCCGATCCTTTTGTGTGCCGCTTCGTGCAAACCGACAAATTCCAGCATCTCACCAATCTCCTCTTGGCACTTTTTCTTTGGAAGACCGGATAGTCGCCCTGCAAATGTCAAAAATTCATTTGCGGTCATCCACGAATAAAAAGCAGGATACTGCGGGAGGTACCCAATCAATCGCCGGTCCAGCTTTTTCTCCCCTAACAGCTTAATGTTTCCGGAAGTTGGCGAAAGCAGTCCGGCCAGCATTTGCAGGGATGTGGTTTTGCCGGCTCCATTAGGTCCTAATAGTGCGACACACTCATTTTCATTCACATGAAAACTGACATTCTTTACAGCTTCATGATGCCGGTACGATTTGTATAATGACTCAATAGACAGCATGCCCGCTCACCTTTGCTTTCTGCCGACGGTGAAAAATAAAATCGGCCCGATAATATTGATACATACGATAATTGCAGCCCACATCCACTTGGACCCGTTTGTCCGCTCTTCTTTTATACAGCTGATGAGAGCAAACACCGCCAAAGCCAACTGTAATACAATCAGCGGCAAAATCATTTCCCAAGAAATATTCATTGCTTGATCCCCCTTTTCTTCCGATCCGGCCTAATGACAAAAAAGTAATAACAAATCAGAGGCACCGGTGCTTGAATCAATCCGACAATCCCCCAAACCCATGCCATGCGATTACGTTTTTTCGCATCAATAAATAAAAAGATTCCCTGTGACAATACGATGAGACAAGCCGCAACTGTTATGACAATTTCTGTTTGTGTCATCTGCGTTTCACCTCGCATTCGCCGAGATGCCTTTTTTTCTCAGCCGCAATCAAAATCGGCAGCACCGCAAGCACACAAACCTGAAGCACAATAAACACAGCGGGAGCTTGAGTGAATGCCAGGATCGCCGCACTCACAACCATCAGCGCGCAGAATACAAATAAGATAATCTCTTTTAGCAGTTTTCTTCTGCGTTCTGCTTTCATTTGTGACAGCTGGTAAAGCAGTTCTTTTTGATTCGGTATAGGGGGATTGGCTGTTTGATCAATTTTCTGCCATTCTGATTTTAAATGCTCAGAAAGCTTTTCTTTATTCATCGTCCCACTCCTTTCTGATTTGCTGAAGCCCTTTATGAACTCTGGACTTTACAGTGCCTTCTTTGATTTGAAGCATCATCCCGATTTCGGCGTAGGTATAGCCGTAGTAATGCCTTAATAAAACTGGTGTGCGCAGTTTAGGGTCCAGCTTTGAAAACAGATCGAGCGTTTCACTCCACTCTGCCCCTTTCGCCGACACGTCCCACTTGATCTTGCGGATAGTTTCCTCCGTAACTGTCTGATTCCGTTTCCATTCTCTCTTTCTCTTTTTCTGGTGATCGAGATAGAGCCGCGATGCAATGGAGATCAGCCATGTGGAGAATTTTGAACGACCCTGAAAGCTTCTTAAATGGATGTACCCTTTCAGAAAGGTTTCCTGAACAAGCTCCTCGCTGAGATCAGGGTGAAGGGAAAGCTTTAACAAGTATTTATATAAGAAAGAATAGTGATAGTGGAAAAGGGCTGTAAACGCCTCGTCGTTTCCCTCTTTCGCCTGCTGGATCAGCCGCTGTTCTTCATGTGTATCCAATGACCGTGATCCCCCCTTTTTTGTTTTTCTGCCTTATGTGACGACACCGGATTTAAAAGCGTTCATCTTTTTTTACAATTCTTTTCAGCCATTGACAGATCAGGCTTCTCGGCCGTATGGCTGCACATCCGCATTTGTAAACCCCCGCACAGTCTGTTAAGCTATGACTTTATGTCGATTTTAAAAATATCCAATATGGAGGACGATGCATTGAAAGTAGAAAGGCGAACGATTGAATATATTCCTAATGAAGAAAGACATGGTAAGGCGAAAGATTTATTTCCCGTATGGTTCGGGGCTAATATGCATATCACCACGTTAGTGACCGGCACGATTCCCGTTGCAATGGGACTTAATCTATTTTGGAGTGTTGCCGCTATTATTTGCGGAACATTAATCGGTGCCATATTTATGGCGTCTCATTCCGCGCAAGGCCCTCAGCTTGGCATCCCGCAAATGATTCAAAGCCGTGCCCAATTCGGCGTAATCGGAGCGATTCTTCCCCTCTTCTTAGTCATGTTTATCTACCTTGGTTTCTTCGCAAGCAGCACGATTCTGGCAGCCGGAACCTTAAGCAGCTTTGTTCCCATCCCGGGATCATGGAGCATTATAGGCTTAAGCGCCGTATGTTTTTTACTCACCATTTTCGGCCATGATTTGATTCACAAAATGCAAAAAATCCTTTCTTGGACCTCTTTTGCTGTATTTTTTGCTGCAACGATTCTCATTTTTCAATTGCCGATTCCGGCAGGCAGCTGGATTCCCGGAGCGATTGATCTGCCAATTTTCTTGGTGGCAGTCAGCGCAGTTGCGACATGGCAGCTTGCCTACGCGCCGTATGTTGCCGATTATTCAAGATATCTGCCAATACAAACACCGGCTTCAAAAACATTTTGGTACAGCTATGCGGGTACATCTGTCAGCTCCATCTGGATGATGCTGCTCGGCGCATTGCTGACAACCTCACTTCCTGACTTTACGGCAAACTCAGGCAGCCAGATTGTCCAATTGTTCGGTCCCTTCTCGTTTATTATGCTGATCATTGTGTTATTTGGGCAAATGGCGATCAATGTTTTTAACCTGTATGGGGCTTTCATGTCCACGACAACAACGCTGGAGCCGTTTCTGAAATTAAAAGTCACGCCCAAAGTCAGAATCATCATGATCCTGGGTGTCACGCTTGTCGGCACAGTCTTAAGCCTACTGGGACAGAGCAACTTTATGGAGCTGTTTTTGAATTTTATCTTTTTCATCAGTTATTTCTTAATTCCGTGGACGGCAATCAATTTAGTCGATTACTACTTTGTCCGCCACGGAAATTATCAAGTTAAAGCCATGTTCGACGTAAACGGGCCTTATGGAAAGGTCAATTGGATCACCACGATTGCGTTCGTTCTGTCCATCTTGCTGGAAATTCCGTTTATCAATACAAGCTTTTACATCGGACCGCTTGCCAAAATGTTTGGCGGCGGTGACATCGCATGGATTATCGGATTGGCCGTGCCTTCTGTGCTTTACTATGTATTAATGAAGCCGCGTTTGAAAAAACGGGCGGGGTATCAAGAAAAGCTGTCTTCTCTATGAAGACAGCTTTTTTATCATTCAAATCGCTTCCACACGCGCGGCAACATGTCAGATAGCTCATGAGCGAGCAACGTATGAGCGGAGTGCTCGTCCGTCCAGAGCTCGGCGCACGCACCGTGCAGATAGACTGCGTTTAATATGGCATGCTTCGAGTCCTCATGGCAGCAGAGCATCCCCAATATCATACCCGTCAGCGTGTCACCGGTTCCGCCCTTGGCGAGCGCCCCGTTTCCGGTTGGGTTGAGCCAGCAGTCGCCATCCGGAAACGCGATGACGGTTTGATTTCCTTTTAATACAATGACAGTCTGCAGCCGAGCCGCCCATTCCTTTGCATATTCCGCTCTTTTGTTTTGCAGCTCATTCACTGGCACTCCTGTCATGCGGGAAAATTCGCCCGGGTGCGGCGTAAGGATGACAGGCGCCTCCCGTTTCGGATATTTGCGCTTCGCCAGAGCTCCGGCATCCAAAATAACAGGGCAATCAGCTGTAAGCACATGATCGACCGCCTGCTGTACGCTTTCCGTTTGCGGAAGGCCCGATCCGATTGCAATGGCCCGGTACGTCTCTTCAAGCTGAGCCTCCGCCGCTTTTTTCCAGCCGTTACGCCAATAGGTCGCCTCAGGCAGAACAGGAACAATCAGCGGGACCACGCTTTCAGATGTACCAATGACAAGCTTGCCGAGACCGCTCCGCATGGCTCCAAGCCCTGCAAGCAGCGCTGCTCCCGGCATGTCGTCGCTTCCAGCCAGCAGCAAAGCCGTACCGTACGTGCCTTTATGGCTCTCTGCATCTCTTTCAGGGAGCGTGGCCCTCACATGCTCCTCCGTCCAAAATGGAACATTCATCTCTATCCCTCCTCTGCTTTCTTTTCCTATTTTTCCTGTACCTTTTCTTTTTCAAACAAAAAAGACAGCCTTTTAGGGCTGTCTTAGATTGTTGATAAAATCATAAAATGGTTTTCATTTTATGATTATGTCATCTATTCAGCGTGATTGAGAACCCTTGAAGTCTAGGAAGGGTGAGCATCGGAGCACAGCGAATGTTCTAATTCGTGAGCACCGACGCGCAGGCCTGACAACGAATGCGAGGGTTTGTCGACACGCTGAGACAGCCTTTTAGGGCTGTCTTCTATTTTACAGGAACATCAAGGTGATACAGGCGGCGATATCGTTCGTTTGCCGCCAACAGCTCCTCATGGGTTCCTTCCATTTCCGTTTTACCGTTTTCGAGAAATACGATTTTATCGGCTGCTTCCACTCCCGCGAGATGGTGTGTGATCCATAGAATCGTTTTTCCTTTCAGCACCTCAAACACCGTTTCCATCAATTCACGCTCAGTGATGGGATCGAGGCCGACTGTTGGCTCATCAAGGATGATGATCGGCGTATCCTGCAGCAAGATCCGCGCAAGTGCGATCCGCTGGCGCTCTCCACCGGAAAAACGGATGCCCGTTTCCTGTACAGAGGTATGATATCCGTCAGGAAGCGACTCAATGTAGTCATGCAGCTTAACCTGCTTTGCGGCACGGCGCACATCATCGTCGCTTGCTTCTCCGTTTCCGAGCCTGATGTTGTTCAAAATACTCGTATCAAACAGATGCGGTTTTTGATTTAACACAGCCACCGCATCAGCAATCTGATCCTTTAACAGCGCTGTCTCCACTCCGTTTAACGTCACAGAACCGGAGTCCGGTTTTAAGGCGCCTTCGATTAACGCAAGCGACGTTGATTTCCCAGAGCCGCTCCGACCAAGCAGCGCCATTTTTTCTCCTTGGCGCAGCGTAAAGGAAAAGTTGTCAAGCACTTGGCTGCTGTTGTCATAAGAAAACGTCACATCACGAAAGGACAGGGTAACATCTTGGAGATCGAGCATTTGAGCCCCTGATTCTGTTTGTGACGCCTCCGGCTGAGGAGCCACCTTGTTCATGCGTCTGATAGAATCCTGATAGCCCGGCACTTCGCCTAAGGCATCCGAAAGCGGCAAAAAGGCTTCCGTCAGCGGGAATACCACAAGCACAAAAGCAGCTATCATCGTTTTAGCAAGCTCGCCGTCCGCTTGCTGTCCCGCCGTCCAAAACAGCATCAACAAGATAAGGCCGGCGACAAGGCATTGCGCAGCAAAGTCCCGCCACCTTGTAAAGCGTTGTTTATTCCGTTCAAGCTCAAACCAATCATGTTCCTCTTTTTCATACGCATCAATAAAAGCATGCCGGCGTCCGCTGAACATCCAGTCGCTGACACCCATCACGGCATCTGTCAGACGGCTGTACAGCACATTCCGTCCGCTTTTCAGCTTCGCATTCTTCGCTCTCGTCACGAGTAAAGACACAACCGGAAACAATACAACAAGAACAAACAAATAAAGCGCAAGCAATATGGCAAACGGCCAAGAGAAGAAGCCGAGCGCTATCACTGACACAGCATACAGGAGCAAGGCTGAGATCGCAGGAAAAATTGTTTTTAAGAAAGCATCCTGCAAATGTTCAATATCCTCAGACAAAATGCCGAGCATATCCCCCGTGCGAAAACGGGAACGCAGCATCAAAGCACCCGGCTCAAGCATATTGTAAAGGCGGACGCGCATGTCGGATACGATTTTCAAAATGATGTGATGTCCGACGAGCCGTTCCACATATCGCGACACAGACCGTGCAATTCCAAAGGTGCGGACAGCGACAATCGGCACATAAATAAGCAGAATGTTTTCCGGCCTTGTCGCTGCTTTAGAAATCAAGAACCCTGAGGTGAACATGAGAAAAGCAGCAGAAAAAATCGTCACCGCGCCCAAAAAGATAACCAGAACGAACAGGCGGGCATTTTGCTTGATATACGGCAGAATCCATTCTTCTTTCTTCATGCTCTTTCCCCCAGTTGTGCCTTCACGAGTTTGGTGTACACACCGTTTTTCTTCAGCAGTTCATCGTGAGTTCCGATTTCCGCAACCCTGCCCCCGTCAAGCACGATAATTTCATCCATATCAAGCATCCAGTGAAGGCGGTGAGTCGCGAGAAAGACGAGCTTATCCTCAAATAAATCCAGCATCGTTTCTTTTATTTCATATTCTGTTTCGATATCAAGATGGGCAGTCGGCTCATCCAGCAGCAGAATCGGGCGGTTTCCCAAAAAGGCGCGGGCCAGCGCGACACGCTGTGCTTGTCCGCCGCTGAGCGCCCGGCCGCCTTCCCCGATTCGCCCCTCTAATCCGTCAGGAAGCTTATCCACCAGCTCCGTCAAACCCGCCGCAGCAGCGGCACGGACTGTATCCTCTGCCGAAGCGCTTGGGTGGTAGAAGCGAATGTTATTGCTAAGCGTATCATCAAAAATGTACGGATGCTGAGGGATGTACAGAAGGTTTTTCTGCCAGCTGCCGTCCTGCAAATGGGACCGGCTTGTGCCATTAACCTCAATCATCCCGCCATCCGGCTCCAAAAATCCGCCGAGGATATCAATTAATGTTGATTTTCCGGCACCGCTTGCACCGATAATGCCGATTTTTTTCTTACCTTTGAATGACAGGTGAATATCAGAAACCGAACGGCCGACTGACACGCCTGACAGCTTCAGCTCATCCTGACCGGACCAAGCCTTGAGCTGAAGCGGCGTCTCTTCTTTAAAACCAGGCTGCGACAAAATCTCTTGAATGGTTTTTCCTGCTTCCTGGCCGTTCAGCGTTGCATGATAATCATTCCCCACTTCCCGCACCGGCAAAAAATACTCAGGCGCCAGAATAAGCGCCGTTAAAGCAGGGCCAAGCAAAATATCGCCGTCAATGAGGCGCAGGCCTAGAAATACTGCGACTGTCGCCACCGACAGCATCGTGAAAAAATCGAGGGCGAATGATGACAAAAACGCCACCCGGAGTGTACTCATCGTTGCCTTGCGATACCGCTCACTCACATAGAAAATATTTTTGCTGTGTGACTTGCTCAAACCTAGGAAACGCAATGTCTCCAGCCCGCGAAGAGAATCAACAAAATGATTGGAAAGTCTTTGATAGGATTTCCACTGACGATCCGCTTTTCTCTGTGCGACAAGGCCGAGGAGAATCATAAAGATGATCAGAATCGGCATAGCAGCGACTAAAATGATGGCTGATGTGCGATCCTGAAAAAACACATAAATGACAACCGCCGCAGGCACAATCGCCATGCTGACCATTTTCGGCAGAAACAGCTCCAGGTAGCGGCGGAACTGGCTGATGCCTTCCATCGCCAGCGTCACCATTTGCCCCGTCCCCTCTTTCTTTGCAAAGCGGGGCCCTAAACGGAACAGCTGATCAAGAAAACTTTTTCTCAAATCTGCACCTGTCTGGGCGGCATATTGATAGACGATTTTCTGACGCGCCACCGTCACCCCGTGCCGTGCGACAAAAGCGATGAGGAAAAAGCCGATCACCGGATAAAGGGAGGTAATGCCCTTCCCGTTGAACAGTCCGGTTACGGCTTCACTCAGCCACTCTGCCTGCATAATAATAGCGGCTGTCTGAATCAGCGTTAAACAAGTAATCACAGTGAGTATCCGCTTCATTCCTTTATATCGAAACAGGTCTTTTCCCATTAATAAGTCATAGGCTCCTTATGGCTGACGCGCTTCCGGAAAACATAATAGCTCCAGATCTGGCTGCCGATGACGAACGGCAATAGCGTTAATGCTGCAATTGACATGACTTTAAGCGAATAATCACCGGAAGAAGCGTTAGCTACTGTTAAATCGTATGCGCTTTGAAGCGAGCTGACCATTACGCGAGGGAATAGGGAAATAAAGATCATTCCCACGGTCAGCGCAAGACCAGCGCCTGTCATCCCAAATGTCCAGCCGTCTTTTTTCTTACGGATAAATACAGCCGCGAGCATAAAGCAGATGACAATCAAAACAACGAGCGGAATGGTAATTTCTCCGCGGCGTGTAAACATGTCTGTCTGATACGCAGAAAGAGCCGCAAAGGCAAGAACCGCTACAAAAACAACACCCATTATGTTTTGCGCCATTTTTCGGGCGCGTTTTTGCAAATCACCAATCGTACGCAGCGTGATAAACATTAATCCGTGCAGGAAGCAAAGAAGTGTTACCGTCACACCGCCAAGTATAGAATATACATTGATATAATCAGATACATGTGCGTGAATGTTCATGTCAGCATCAATCGGCATTCCGCGGAATAATGTCGTAAACAGAACACCAAGCACAAACGGAGGAATCAGACTGCCGAAGAAAACGACCCAGTCCCAAACCTTTACCCATTTTAAATGATCCACCTTGCCGCGAAACTCAAACGCGACCCCGCGGCCCATTAACGCAAGCAGCACAATGACAAACGGAATGTAATAACCGCTCAGCATCGTTGCATACCAGTTTGGAAATGCCGCAAAAATGGCGCCCGCGCCAGTCAAAAGCCACACTTCATTCGCGTCCCAGAACGGTCCGATCGTGTTGATCAGCACTCTGCGTTCTAATTCATTATGGCCAAGAAAACGGGTCGCCATGCCGACCCCGAAATCAAAGCCTTCCAAAAAGAAGAATCCTACAAACAATACAGCAACGAGTATAAACCAAAGATCATGAAGAGATGCCATGGTATACCTCCTGACTAAATGGATCTGTTGATACAGGCACTTCATGATGATCATCATGCTCGGCACCTTTTTTAATCTCACGGATAAACAAGAAGACAAGCAGCGCGCCCAGAATCATGTACATTACACCGAATGCGATGATTGAGAATAACAAGGAGCCCGCTGTTACGTTAGGCGACACGGATTGAGCCGTTGTCATCAAGCCCATAACCGTCCAAGGCTGACGCCCGATTTCTGTCATAATCCAGCCCGCAGAATTCGCAAGAAACGGGAAGGATATCAAAGCGATCATGATGCGCAAATACCATTTGCTGTTTTCAAGCTTTTTGCGGCGGTTCAGCCAGAGGCCGCCTAGCGCTGCAAGAATCATGACAACGCCTGCGCCAACCATGATGCGGAAGCTCCAGAATGTCGTTTTTACCGGCGGAATATAGTCGCCTTTTCCGTATACTTTTTCGTACTCAGCCTGAAGGGTTTTCATCCCTTTGACACTTCCGCTGAATTTCTGATAAGCCAAGTAGCTCAAGGCATAAGGAACTTTGATCTCATTTGAGCTTTTTTCATTTTTTGTATCGATCGTGGCAAAAGCGGTCCAAGCAGCAGGGTCACCGCTGTCTTCCCATAGGCCTTCACTGGCAGCCATTTTCATCGGCTGTGATTCCATTAAGTGCTCAGCCTGCATGTGTCCGCTGAGGCCGACGCCAAGGCCTGCACAAAGGCCAACGATCATTGCGAGTTTAAAAGATTGCTTAAAGAACGGCACTTCTTTTTTCTTCAATAGTTTAAAAGCACTTACTCCGGCAATAAAGAAAGCCCCGGTGGCAAGCGCACCGAAAATAACGTGCGGGAATTCAACCCAAAGCTGAGGGTTTGTGATCAGCGCGCCAAAGTCGTTCATTTCCGCGCGGCCGTTTTTGATTGCAAAGCCGACCGGCTCCTGCATAAAGGAGTTTGCTGTTAAAATCCAGAAAGATGACATGATCGTTCCAAATGATACGAGCCATATGCAGAGAGCGTGAATTTTCTTCGGCAGGCGGTCCCAGCCAAATATCCATAATCCGATAAAAATAGATTCCATGAAAAACGCCAATAAGGCTTCAATCGCAAGCGGAGCGCCAAATACATCTCCGACAAAACGGGAGTAATCAGACCAGTTCAGTCCAAACTGGAATTCTTGCAAAATCCCCGTTACAACACCGACTGCGAAATTTATTAAGAATAAGTGCCCCCAAAACTTTGCCATTTTGAGATACAGCTCATTTTTCTTCACAAGATAAAGAGTCTCCATCAACGCAACCATAAACACAAGCCCGATAGACATCGGCACAAACAAGAAATGAAACAACGTTGTGGATGCAAATTGTATGCGGGCTAATACCAATTCACTCATGCTTTCTCCTCCATTTCCGGTTGAAACTGTTATTTGCTCATCACTTCACAAATAGAACCAAAACTTTGATCAGTAATTCACAAAATAGACGAAAAAAATATTGTTCAGTATTTCACAAATGTATCAAAAAGTCGTCCAATATGATGCAAGATTGCTAGACTGACCAAATGATACAATCTCTGACTGGTTCATATTAAGTACTTTACAACGATTCATTTCAAAAATAAAGCCTAAAACACCTAAAAAGTCCCGTACTATGTGACGGTTTTTTGTCTATTTTGTTGCTTATTTATGTCGGCTGCTAGGATAAATGACCCTTTATCATCGTACATCAACACATTGTTCCTTGCGAACAAAATGCTCAGCCCCGCCCCAGCACTCGATTCTCAGCATTCCGTCATAAACCGATTTTAGTCAGAATGCCTCTTTCCATTTGAACCGGCGAGAGGGGAAAAGCTGAATAGTAAATTTTTAATATATTAATAATTTCAATTTTTTAGTATACTTAACATAGTGAACAATTTCACTGCATCAAGAATAGGGGAGGTTTTTCAATGGGAGAGCTTCAAACACAACCGCAATTGCAAACGGATACAATTCACGAAGGGGTTCGAAAAGAGAATTGGTTTGCGAAAGCCATGAATATAAAAGTAGGCATCATACCGCTTCCTGTGTATGCCTTGCTGTTTATATTAATCACTGTTTTTGTTATGCATCACGATGTAAAAAGTGACATTTTGACATCCATTGCCGTCATGGCGTTTTTCGGGTTTACCTTTGCCCAAATCGGCAAATCGATACCGATTGTTCGTTCTATCGGCGGCCCGGCCATCCTAGCTACTTTTATTCCATCCGCTGTCGTTTACTATCACCTGCTGCCTAATGATATCGTCAAATCCACCACTGAATTTACAGAAAACTCAAACTTTCTATATTTGTTTATCGCCGGCATTGTCGTTGGAAGCATCCTCGGCATGAAAAGAGAAACACTCGTAAAAGCATTTATGAAAATCTTTATTCCACTTATTGTCGGTTCTGTCACAGCCGCTATTGTCGGACTGGCTGTCGGGACTTTGCTCGGACTCGGATTTCAGCATACCCTGCTGTACATTGTCATTCCGATCATGGCTGGAGGAGTCGGAGAAGGTGCTATCCCGCTGTCCATCGGTTATTCTGACATCATGCCCATTTCTCAAGGGGAAGCGTTCGCACTTGTTCTCCCGTCGATTATGCTGGGCAGCCTGTGTGCGATTATTCTAGCGGGCTTGCTGAACAGAATCGGAAAGAAAAAACCGGAATGGACAGGCAACGGCAAAGTGGACCGCTCCGAAGAAGAGTCCCCTGCGCTGGAGGAATCACAAAGCGGACAGCAAATGTTCAACCTTTCTTTATTTGCGTCAGGCGGTATCCTTGCTGTTTCTTTATACTTAGTCGGCATGCTCGCTCACGATTTTTTCGGTTTTCCGGCACCCGTTGCCATGCTGTTACTGGCTGTTCTCATAAAGCTGTTCAGATTGGTGCCTGCCTCAATTGAAAATGGCGCGTTTGGCGTGTCCCGCTTCTTTTCAACAGCTGTGACCTATCCGCTGCTCTTTGCGATCGGGGTATCCATGACGCCGTGGGACAAGCTTATCGCCGCCTTTAACCTCAGCAATATCATTACGATTCTGTCTGTCGTTGTGACCATGATGGCCGTCGGCTTCTTCACCGGAAAATGGCTGAACATGTATCCGATTGAAACCGCTATTATTAATGCATGCCATTCAGGGCAAGGCGGCACCGGTGACGTCGCTATTTTAAGCGCGGCGGAAAGGCTTGAGCTGATGCCGTTCGCCCAGGTGTCTACCCGCATCGGGGGAGCGATTACAGTGTCCTTAACCCTATTGCTGCTGCACCAATTTTATTGATACACCGCAAGCAAGTTCTTCGGAAAACGAAAGAGCTTGCTTTTTGCATGTCCGTGTTTTTGTAAGTTCCCATCCCATGCTATAGTAATAGTTGGAAATACTAGATAGAAAGGAATCTGGCATGCCTATGGGAACTCATCTATTTCTCTTTATGCTTCTCGGGCTGGGATTTTATTTGATATCAGCCCTGGCAGCAAAACTCATTCCGGCCGTAGACTTCTGGATTGATATTGTTCTTTGGGTCGGCGCTGCAGTTTACATCTTCTCTCATCTCTCATTCATGGACGGCATTGTCTCAATCGCGACAATGTTCTTCTGCTATTGGACCGCAATGGATCTCATTGTTTCAGAGCGTGCGGAAAAACCTTCGGGAGACTGGCAGGAAATCGAGCTGGCCAGAAACAAAACACGTCTCCTGTCAGACATTACGCTGACCGCCATTGTGTTTGCAGGGGCTGTTATTTTTTTCATCTATGGACCTGACACAAGCCCTCTCAAATATGTGATCCTTCTCGGCATGATCTCTGGCGGAGGGGCACTGGTGAAGCGCATACTGAATGTTTTCAGCGTAAAGGTTTTTTATTCGGCTGCCTTAGAAAAATTGCATATCAGCTCACACTATGAAACCCGTACATACCCACTTTCCGATTTGAAGGACATTCAGCTTGAATCAACGGCAGATCTCTTAAAGCTCCATCCGCTTATGACGATGTATTCACCCCGTTTAGATTTGACAACAAGCTTTCAGCAAGTCATTAAACTGTCTCTTCCCGGCGAAACACTGTTTCTGACGGTGAAGGAACCGCAAAAATGGAAAACGATTCTCCGAGAATACACAGATGAAGAAAACAATGTGGACAATGTGATTTCTGTTTTGCCGTTTTATCATAGAAAAAATGTGAAGCGGCTGCTCGGGAAGCTTTATTTTGCCGCCAGCGTAAAAGGGGTATCCGCTTACGCCTTATTGGTGCTCGCGTTATACGCATTACACGCCTCTCCATGGGTCATGGCTGTTGCCGTAATCCTGTATTGGGTATTCAACATGTATATGTCAGACCGTGTGTTGCAGGCGGCGATGGACGCCAAGCCTTGTCATCATCCGCATGTACAGGCAGCGGCCGATAAGATTTTCCGATCGGCCGGCATTTCCCATGTCCGCATATACGAAACGGAGAGTGATGATTACAACGGAATGGCAGTAGGCATGAATGTCGGGAGGTCAATGGTCATCCTGACAAGCGCCACACTAACACTTCCACAGCGTGTCATTGAAGGCATTCTGGCCCATGAGGCGATTCATATCAAAAAACGTGACGTTCTGTCATCACAGCTTTTGCGTTTTCTATATCTTGGAGCTGTCGTTGGGATTTTCCTCTTGTTTGAGCAGCATATCACCCATCCCGAGGCCCACAAAATTGCGCTTTGGGCTTTCATTATGGCAATCATTATCCTGTTCCAGCTCTATCAATCCTTTTGTTCACAATGGATGGAGGTGCGTGCTGACAACCTTGGCGCATCATTGCTGGAAGGCGGTTACAAACAAATGGCTGAAGCCTTGAGGATCTTGGCGGTTCGGCAGGATGAGGACATACAGAAACAAAGTGCCTATAGCTCTGAAGCAGATGAAGACGAGCTTCAAATTGACTCTCTCACCCGTGATAAAAGCTGGCTTTTCAGATTGATTGATTTTCAGTTCGCCCCTCATCCCCCTATGTATTGGCGTGTCGGCACTTTATTGTCAAATAAAGGACACGGGGTGCTGAAGCGCTGGCTCAGAGACCGCCTGAAAGAATCGATCACTTTGAAATGAAACCGGTCAGCGTTTCATCCGTATAACAGATATGGTGTAAAAAGGGAGTGACGCGAAGTGATTGTGATCATCTTATTGTTTATATCTATTATTGTTTTTCTTTCAGTCATTCAGCCGCAGCCCTCGGAAAATAAAAGCCGCCAGCAGGCGGACAGCGGGTATTTCGGTTATTCAGATCATAGCTCGCACCATGATGGATGCGGCAGTGACGGAGGTTTCAGCGATTCCGGCTGTGGCGGCGGAGGCGATTGAGCGCCTCCTTTTTTTATTTCATCGACTCGATGTACGCCCCAAAAGCCGAGCCTGACATGCCTGGGGACACGCGCACGCGGTGAAGGGCATACATTCCCTGGTCTCTCGATGCCGCGCCCGGTTCTGTCGTCACACCCATTTGATAGCCCGTTTTTTCAGCGGCCTTCAGCGTCTCCTCATTGTAGCGCCCTACCGGATAGCTGATGATGGTGGTTTGCTGATGAAACATGTGGTCAAACAGTTTCTTCGAATCTGCCATCTCGCTTTGCTGCCGTTGAGGCGTTAACCCGTTCAGTTCAAGGTGGTCAATTGTATGGCTTTCAATCGATATGCCGTGCTGTATCATTTCTTTCATTTGGTCCTCTGTCAGATGGTGCTTATGTCCGATCGATTTGCCGATCATAAAAATCGTCGCCTTCATCCCGTACTTTTTCAGCACCGGATACGCATCTTGATAATTGTCGGTGTACCCGTCATCAAATGTGATCAGCACGCATTTCTCACTCGGTTTTTTATCCTGCATCAGCATGAGATATGCCTCTTTCGGCGTTAATGTCTGATAGCCGTTATCATGAAGCCACTTCATATGCGCCTCAAATTCTTTCTTTGGCACACGGAGGCTGTTTCCCGAGGAAATGCTGTGGTACATCAAAATCGGCAGCTTTGCCGGTGTCTCTGTTTCGATCCATCCGGCTGTATCGTCTTCTTTTTTCTGAACTTGTACTGCCTTTTCTTCCGGTTTCTTTTGTTCCGCTTTTGGCATCGGCTGCTCTGCATTCGCCTCTTGATCAGCGCAAGCCGCAAGAGCCAAGCAGCTTCCCAAAAGAAAAATACATAAAATCAATCGTTTCATCATTCTCCTGCTTTCTGTCTATTTCTTCCTCCTTTTTCATCGGTCTGTTTCTGAGATTTTCAATAGCAAAAAACCGGACATGTCTCCATGTCCGGTTTCGCTGATCTATCGAATTCTCACTTCTGTCTCACTGTCAAAGAAATGGCCTTTATTCATATCAAATGCAACCGTCAGCTCATCGCCTGATTGAATATCGAGGCGGGCGTCGATCCGCGCAATAAAGTCTTGGTTGTCAATCTGCGAATAAATCATGATTTCAGAACCGAGCAGCTCTGCGACATTGATTTTCGCTTTAATCGAGGAGTTCTTATACGATTCCACAACAATCAATTCATCATGAATATCCTCAGGACGGATGCCGAAGATGACCTCTTTGCCGATGTAGCCTTTTTCACGCAGCACCTTCATTTTTCCTTCCGGGACGGTTAATGCCGCAGAACCGATTTTGATTAAGCCATCCGTGAGCTTTCCTTTGAAAAAGTTCATCGCCGGTGATCCGATAAACCCGCCGACAAAGACGTTTTCAGGAAACTCGTATACATCCTTCGGCGTCCCGATCTGCTGGATTTTCCCATCTTTCATGACTACGATCCGTGTCGCCATCGTCAGCGCTTCTGTCTGGTCATGCGTCACATAAATCGTTGTGGTTTGCAGTCTCTGGTGGAGCTTAATGATTTCCGCCCGCATTTGCACCCTCAGCTTCGCGTCCAGGTTTGACAAAGGCTCATCCATCAGGAACACCTTTGCATCCCGCACGATTGCCCGCCCAAGCGCGACCCGCTGTCTCTGTCCTCCTGACAGCGCTTTCGGTTTGCGGTGCAAGTATTCCTCAAGCCCGAGAATTTTAGCAGCTTCCTCTACTCTTTTTTTAATTTCTGGCTTCGGCATTTTCCGAAGCTTCAGCCCGAACGCGATATTATCGTAGACCGTCATATGCGGATAGAGCGCATAGTTTTGAAACACCATCGCGATGTCCCTGTCCTTTGGCGCTACATCATTGACCCGTTTTCCTTCAATATAAAAATCGCCTTTCGAAATTTCTTCAAGTCCTGCGACCATTCGCAGTGTCGTTGATTTCCCGCATCCGGACGGGCCGACGAATACGATAAATTCCTTATCGGCAATATGAAGGTTAAAGTCATCAACCGCCGGTTCCTTCTGATCATAAAATTTATAAATGTGCTCCATCCGCAATTCAGCCATCTAACATCCCCCTTTGTTATTGTAAACGCTTTCTTATATTGAGTGTAACAGCATTTTCCTCTCGCTAAAATGGGCAGTGTTCATAAAATCACCCAGCCTTTTTCGTGCATATTTCCAATTTATTCTGAACTTTCACTTTGCAGGCAGATAAAATAGGCAAGAAGCGCGCCTTTGTACGATTTGATATCTATCCCTGACCGCTCAATAAATTTATCAATCCGATATTGCAGGCTGTTGCGATGCAGATGCAGCTTTTTCGCTGTTAATGTGACGTTTGAGTTGTTTTCAATAAACAGCTTAATGGTCTTCCTTAGCTCAGATTCACTTCCAAATAAAAGCTCAGCTTCTTCAGAGAGCAGCGTTGCCAATTTTTCTTTTTCTGTTTCTAATAATAGAAAAGGAAAAATCATCTCAAAGGTCACACTCTGCACCTGAGGCAGCCGTTTTTCTGCAAACAGAAAATACGCCTGTTCACGAGCGTAATGTTTTCGCAGACTCTCATCCGGCTCGTAAAATCTTCCGGCGTAAAAACGGACACTGAAGTAGAAATCACTTTCAAGAACCTTAGCGAGCGATTCTAGTTCGTCCTTCTCCGCGGCCGCTTCACTTTCCTGCTCAACAATCACGCCTCTGTCCTCATGAATCCACACAATCACAAAAGACACCGGCCAAAAATGACGAACCGCTTCCATAAAGGATGTCCTTTCTATTTTGCCGAATAAATGAAAGTGAACAAACCTTGTCCGTTTCTTTATGTTCGCCGGCAATTCTCCTCTGGAAAAAAGGAACGAAAACCACTTGTTTTCCTCCGGTGATTTCATAGACATTTGATTGCCCTCATCCGCAGCCGTCAAAAATGACTGCAGCACCAAAACCTCTTTTTCGCTGATCTCTTTTTTCGGAATAGAGATATATCTCTGACTGCTCTCATCAAAAAAACATAGACAGCCTTCCCTCATGCAAAGCTCCTCAGACACAATCGAACCGGGATAAATAGCCAGCAGCGATTTCATAGAGTCTCCTCTCTTATGTAAGGATCTGTATATTCAGTATAAGGCGAAACACACATGTTCTCCACTAAAAAAGAGTATATCCGATATAGATAGACGAAAAACTGAAAGGGAAACCTCATTCGTTTACATATTGGCGTCAGCGGAAATAGAAGAGGACATGCAGGACCAAAGGAGGGTCATCTTATGAGTTTCGAAACGTTAAACAAAAGTTTTATCAACGGAAAATGGACTGAGGGAGAAAGCGGACGTACGGAGGACATTTTGAATCCGTATGACCAGTCTGTGATCACAACAGCAGCTTTGGCAACGGGCAAACAGCTGGAGGATGCGTTTGACATTGCACAGAAAGCCCAAAAAGAGTGGGCCAAGAGCACGATGGAAGACCGAAAAGCCGTGCTGCAAAAAGCGCGCGGCTATTTACAGGAAAACCGTGATGACATCATCATGATGATCGCCCGCGAAACTGGCGGAACGATTATTAAATCAACGATCGAGCTGGAACAAACGATTGCCATTTTAGATGAAGCCATGACGTATACTGGTGAATTAGGCGGCGTCAAAGAGGTTCCATCCGACATTGAAGGGAAAATCAATAAGATTTACCGCCTTCCGCTCGGTGTCATTTCATCGATTTCTCCATTTAATTTTCCGATGAATTTATCTATGAGGACCATTGCGCCCGCGATTGCGCTGGGAAACAGCATTGTTCACAAGCCTGATATCCAAACCGCTCTTTCCGGCGGAACCATCATTGCGAAAGCGTTTGAACACGCTGGTCTTCCTGCCGGTGTCCTTAACGTCATGCTGACGGATGTAAAGGAAATCGGGGACGGCATGCTCACCAATCCAATCCCAAGATTAATCAGCTTTACAGGATCAACAGCAGTCGGGCGCCACATCGGTGAAATCGCCGGGCGTGCCTTCAAACGGATGGCACTTGAGCTCGGCGGCAACAATCCATTTGCCGTCCTTTCAGATGCGGATGTCGATCGTGCTGTGGATGCCGCGGTTTTCGGTAAGTTTATTCACCAGGGACAAATCTGTATGATTATCAACAGGATCATCGTTCATCAAGATGTGTACGATGAGTTTGTAGAAAAGTTCACCGCTCGTGTCAAACAGCTTCCGTACGGCGATCAAACCGATCCGAAAACCGTTGTCGGCCCGCTGATCAACGAGCGCCAAATCGAGAAAGCGCTGGAGATCATTGAGCAGGCAAAGGCAGACGGCATTGAGCTTGCGGTTGAAGGAAAACGCGTCGGAAACGTGCTGACGCCGTACGTCTTTGTCGGTGCGGACAACAACAGCAAAATTGCCCAAACGGAGCTGTTTGCCCCAATCGCAACCATTATTAAAGCTGGCAGCGACCAGGAAGCGATTGACATGGCAAATGATACTGAATACGGCCTCAGCTCTGCGGTTTTCACTTCTGATTTAGAAAAAGGCGAAAAGCTCGCCCTGCAAATTGACAGCGGCATGACCCATGTCAACGACCAGTCCGTCAATGATTCGCCGAATATTGCCTTTGGCGGAAACAAAGCAAGCGGGGTCGGCCGCTTCGGCAATCCGTGGGTCGTCGAGGAATTTACCGTGACGAAATGGATTTCTATACAGAAGCAATATCGCAAATATCCGTTCTAAACGAAAGAATCCCTCTGCTGCAAGTACAGAGGGATTTTTCTTTATTTTGATATGTCCACAAACCCTTCGCCAAACACGTCGCGTACATCATGAACAATCACAAACGCTTTTTTGTCGCAGCTCCGAATGATTTTTTTCAGCATGGAAAGCTCCTGTTTGTTAATGACGATATACAAAATCTCTTTTGACTGGCCCGTATAATTTCCCTTCCCTGATAAAATCGTCACGCCCCGATCCATCAAGGTATTTACCTGCTCTGCAATCTCACTCTTATTTTCTGAAATGACCGTAATGGCTTTTTTCGTATTCAAACCTTCAATAATGAAGTCCATCACTTTCGTACCGATATACAGCATCACGATCGTAAACATCATTTTTTCCGCACCAATAATAAAATAAGAGCTAAATACTACAATTAAATCAAAAAACAAGAGCGCATAGCTGATATTCCAATCTAAATATTTATTGGCAATTCTGGCCAGAATCGCGGAACCGGCTGTCGTCCCGCCGACCCGGATAATCATGCCGATCCCGACTCCCGCAAATACTCCTGCGAAAATCGTATTAATAATCAATTCATCAGACGGAATGCTCCACCCATGTGTCAGATGAAGAAAAAGCGAATTTGCCGCGACCGCAATGATCGTATAAACGGTTGTTTTTCCATCCAGAAACTTATAGCCAATTAAAAGCAAAAACGCATTTAAGATAAAGTTCGTGACACCAGGAGACCATTGAAACAGATAATACAATATCAGCGTAATACCAGTGACTCCGCCTTCCCCAAGATCATTGGGAATCGCAAATAAATTAACCGCAAGCGCGAAGAAAAAAGCGCCAATCACAAGCATAAGTACATCCAGCATTCTCTTTTTCATCACAAAACACTCCTTCTCATAATTCTGTTCTAGCAAATAAAAAAACCCAGGAGAACGCTCTCGCAAAAAGAGCAGAAACTCCTGGGCTTTTATCCCACCGTGTCATAACAGCCAAGCTGCTATGTGTTTTCTCTCGGTCACAGTCCAATTTGCATTGCGGAACCCTAGAAAACCACTGTTTTTATCATATCCTTTTCACTTTCCAATATTAGCATTATAAGGGACGGTTCGAATTGGTTCAAGGGGTATTTGCGGAGATTTCACCAGAAAAGCTGATAGAAAAAACGATTTATCTATTAAAAAAGAGAAGATATAACCGATAAGAAAAAAAGCATATATTTTACAAGGAAATTTAACTATAAATGATAATAATTATAAGAAATTCATAATTTTATATTGACTAAGTGAAATAATATGGGCATTATAGTACATATGTTTTGTACATTTAATTACATAGGAGGAAATAGAATGGCAGGAAAACTAGTACCCTGTAAAGCTTGCGGTCAAGAAATTGCAAAGGGTGTAAAAAAATGTCCTAACTGTGGTAAGGATCAACGTAACTTTTTTATGCGACATAAAATCATTACGTTTATTCTCGCAGTTGTAGTCATCATCATTATTGGTAATATGATTGGCGGCGGAGGCGGTTCAGAAGCCACTTCCAAAACATCAAGCAGCAGCAAAGCAGAAACTGAAAAAACATACAATATCGGTGATACTGTAAAAACTGAAAAAACTGAAGTGACAGTTACGAAGGTAGAGGACAGAGATACTGTCGGTACTCAATATGTTGAAAAGAAAGCATCTGATGGAGGTACTATTGTAGCTGTTCAATATACAATTAAAAACGTATCTAAAAAGCCAATAAGTTCTTTTTCAATTCCAACTGTTAAATTAGTTGATGCTGATGGCACTTCTTATGATTCTGATATTGATGCTTCTGTAAACTATGCAACTGAGACAAAAGTTGATAACTCTAAAATTTTGAGTGATCTAAATCCTAATATTAAAGTAACAGGTGTGAAAGCATTTGAGGTGGACAAGGATGCTTACGCTAAAGGAACTTGGAAACTCAAATTTAGTAATGATGTTATTGTGAAAATCAAATAACAGCTAACAAGGGTGCCCTTAACAGGCACCCTTGTTCTTTAAAAAAGGCCTTCTCTATGGAGAAGGCCTTCATTTTTATTCTACACTCTTATACCCATTCACATTAGAAGACTGCCATCTCCAGGAATCAGCACACATTTCCTCAAGGCCGCGTTTCGCTTCCCAGCCCAGTTCCCGCTTGGCTTTCGCAGGATCTGCGAAGCAGGTGGCGATGTCTCCCGGGCGACGATCCGCAAAACGGTACGGAACCTCTTTCCCTGACACTTTTTCAAAGGCTTTGACCATTTCAAGCACACTGTAGCCTGTGCCTGTTCCAAGGTTGTATGCATCGGCCCCAGTGGAGTTCAATACTTTTTCCAACGCTTTGACGTGGCCTTCTGCGAGATCAACGACGTGAATATAATCGCGTACGCCTGTCCCGTCTTTTGTCGGATAGTCATTGCCGAACACGCTTAATTGCTCAAGCTTGCCCACAGCTACCTGTGCCACATACGGCATGAGGTTATTCGGAATTCCGTTCGGGTCTTCACCGATCCGTCCGCTTGGATGAGCGCCGAACGGATTAAAGTAACGAAGCAGCGCAACGCTCCACTCTTTGTCGGCTGTATGCAAATCACGCAATATTTGTTCCAGCATAAGCTTCGTCTGTCCATAAGGGTTTGTCGCGCCTAATGGAAAGTCTTCCGTAATCGGTGATGTTTCCGGAACGCCGTACACTGTCGCAGATGAACTGAATACGATTTTCTTGATGCCGTATTTCTCCATGGCCTCGCATAAAATAAACGTTCCTGTCAGATTGTTATGATAATATTTGAGCGGAATCGCAACAGATTCACCGACTGCTTTTAATCCCGCAAAATGAATCACAGCTTCGATTTCATTTTCAGCAAAAACGGAATCTACCGCTTCCCGGTCCAATAAATCCGCTTCGTAGAACGTTAAATCTTTTCCTGTAATCTCCTTTACACGGTTCAGCGCTTCAGCCGAACTGTTGGACAGATTATCAAGAACAACAATCTCGTAGCCGCTGTTCAATAGTTCAACACATGTGTGGCTGCCAATGTACCCGGCACCGCCAGTAACAAGTATTGCCATGATGTAAACCCTCCTAAAAAATGACCTGTTTTCATTATATAGTGTTTAGAACCGGTCCACATCCATTTTTAAGAAGTTTAATCGTTTATTAATAGTTTCTTCATATATTATCAGCATTTTCATACCTTTATGCAGCGCGAACAAGTCTAGCAGCTGAAAAATCAATCTGCCGGTTGACGTTTTTCTTTCCTATTTTCGCTATGCTTAATGCAGAAAGGATTTGATGACATGGCGATGGGCCCTTATATTTTTATTGTATTGATTCTTATTATTTTATCGATGTATCGAGAAAGAACGGTAAAGCCCGGGAAGTTGCTGATCATTCCGCTGTTGCTCTTATGGGGCGTATCCGCATCGTTTCAGCCGGCGTATTTTCATTCCGTATTACATGTGGCGATCAGCGGCATTTTATTACTGATCGGGCTGGCCTGCGGGTTTGGCATTGGGAAGATGGTAAATGTGCGGATTCACCCAGAAACCGGAAAGGTCACTTCACGCGGCTCCCTTGGAAGTGTTATTCTCATTCTAGTGATACTTTCTTTGCGCATGGCCGCGAGAACATGGCTGCCTGAGAGCAACGAGATGTTTATTGCCATTATTCATTCTATGTTCTTCATTCCCCTCGGCACCATCACAGCTCGTAACGTCATGCTTTATAAAGCATACAGACGGCTGACCGCTGGCAAAGTATCCATTCAATAACCGAAAGAAGGACCAGCATGAACGGACAATCTCCAGCTCGGCACTACAAGAAGCTTGTGCCGAGCCTTATTCTCATTTTGAATTGCACACAATTTTTATCTCACCCAGCCAAAGCTGATCCTATGTTGTTGGCATTTGTATTTGCGGTGTACCTAGCATTCATTTGGGTCATCCCCTATGTGGCATCCGCTGCTGTTAGTTTGAGCATATTCGTCGGGCTTTGGCTCCTGACCGCTTTTCTTTGGGCTGTTTCAGGCCAAGTGCAGGGAGCCGCCTTTTTCTTACTCGTATTTTTAATGGTTTATGCAGTCATTAAGCTTCCTGCACGGCTGTCTTTGATCTTTACAGTGTGCCTAATTGGGGGCAATGTTTTCTTTTTGTATTCTGTTTTTAACAGCAGCTGGGACGATATCGTCAGCAACATCTCGATCATGATAGGGTTGTACGTCCTCTTCTCCTCCTTGCGTTTCAGACGAGAAGCGAGAAAGGAGGCTGAACGAAATCATGCTGAATTGGCGAAAATGCATGTGCAGCTGGAGCATGCTCATCAAGAACTCCAGAAAGCGCATGCAGAGCTGCAGGAGGCTTCTGTTCTTTCATTAAGGTACGCGGTCCTTGAGGAGCGTACAAGAATTGCCCGCGACATTCATGACAGCATCGGTCACGAGCTGACTTCTGTGATTGTTCAGCTTCAATCTCTTCCCTATATCCTCAAAAGCAGCAAGGAGGATTCAGAAAAAGTCATTCAAAATGTACTGAGTGTCGCCAGAGAATGTCTTCAAGAAGTTAGGTCTGTCGTTCATCAAATGGGCCGTAGTGAATCGATGGTGGGGCTTACTGCATTGCGGGGGCTGATTCATCAAGTGGAGGAACGGAGCGGCTTGCACGTTTCTTTAGATACTGCCGGACTGTCAGAAGAGTCTTGGCCTCAAAACATAAGCGAAACGATCTACCGCATCTTTCAGGAAGCGCTGACCAATATCATTCGTCACGCCGAGGCTTCTCATGCGGCGACGGTCATTTCTAATGACGAGGCCCATCTCTATGTCACAATCACCGACGACGGACAATTCACCGGCAGCCTTACTTATGGATTTGGCCTGACAGGAATGAAAGAACGCGTTGAAAAAGCAGGCGGTTCTCTTACTTTTAGCGCCGTGCAGCCGAGCGGCCTGCAAATTGAGCTGTCATTGCCGCTCACGACAACGAATAAGGAGCAAAAAGATGAACAAAGATAAAATACGCGTCGCGCTTGCCGATGATCAGCCGCTTGTGCGTGAAGGCTTCCGGTACGTCATCAACGCCCAGACGGATATGACAGTTTCTGGCGAGGCCGGCGACGGTCACGATATTATAGCACTCGCAAAACAAACAAAACCTGACGTCATCCTCATGGATGTCCAGATGCCGCATTGCTCAGGCATCGAAGCGGCGAAAGACATTATGTCCGCACTTCCAGATACAAAGATAGTCATTTTAACCACCTTTGACACGGAAGAATACGTATTTGAAGGCATCCGTGCGGGCGCAGTCGGCTATCTGCTGAAGGATACACTTCCTGAAGAGTTGATAGATGCGATTCGCGCTGCGGCCAGAGGCGAGGCGATTTTCCGTACAGTCACAGCCGCTAAAATTATCAGCGAGACATTTCGAGCTAAGCAACAGCCTCATGCAGAAGAACTGGCAGAGCCGTTCACCAAAAGAGAGCTTGAAGTTCTTCAGCAAATGGCCTACGGGCTGAGAAATGAGGATATTGCTGAAAAACTTTTCGTCAGTGAAAGCACTGTGAAAACCCACGTGCACCGCATCCTGCAAAAATGCAATGCCCAAGACCGGACACAGGCAGTCGTTTTTGCCATTCGAAACGGTATTGTGCAATAGAAATCTCTTAACCCGCCATGATAAAATAAGACAAAGGAGATGATTGGAAATGAAAGAAGAAATCATTGAACGGTTTACTACATATGTAAAAGTCGACACACAGTCCGATGAATCCGTTGACACCTGTCCTTCCACACCCGGCCAATTGACATTAGGAAACATGCTCGTTGATGAATTGAAGTCCATCGGCATGCAGGATGCAGCCATTGATGAAAACGGCTATGTCATGGCAACTCTTCCCTCCAATACCGAAAAAGACGTGCCGACAATCGGCTTTCTCGCTCACGTCGACACCGCTACAGACTTTACCGGCAAAAATGTGAATCCGCAAATCATCGAAAGCTATGATGGAAAAGACATCGTTCTTAACGAACAGCTGCAGGTCACCCTGTCACCTGATCAATTCCCTGAGCTGTCCGGCTATAAGGGCCACACACTCATCACCACAGACGGCACCACCCTTCTCGGCGCAGACAATAAGGCAGGTATCGCTGAAATCATGACGGCCATGGATTACCTCATCAAACATCCTGAAATCAAGCACGGCACAATCAGAGTCGCCTTTACGCCTGATGAAGAAATCGGAAGAGGACCGCACAAATTTGATGTGAAACGGTTCAATGCATCCTTTGCCTACACGGTTGACGGCGGCCCGCTCGGCGAGCTTGAATACGAAAGCTTCAATGCCGCTGCCGCGAAAATTACGATTAAAGGCAACAACGTACATCCCGGAACGGCAAAAGGGAAAATGATCAACTCTGCGAAGATCGCGATGAAGCTGAACAGCCTGCTGCCGGCAGACGAAGCGCCTGAATATACAGAAGGCTATGAAGGCTTCTACCATCTGCTGTCGATTCAAGGAGACGTAGAGGAAACAAAGCTTCACTACATTATCAGAGACTTTGACAAAGAGAACTTCCAAAGCAGAAAAGAAACAATGAAGCGTGTCGTTGAAGAACTTCAGAACGAATACGGGCAAGACCGGATTCTGCTGGATATGAACGACCAGTACTACAACATGAGAGAAAAAATTGAACCTGTCATCGAAATCGTAAATATTGCCAAGCAAGCGATGGAAAACCTCGGCATCGAACCGAAGATTTCCCCCATCCGCGGCGGCACCGACGGATCACAGCTGTCCTACATGGGACTTCCGACGCCAAACATCTTTACCGGCGGGGAAAACTTCCACGGCAAATTTGAATACATCTCAGCCAATAACATGGTCAAAGCCGTAAATGTCATCGTTGAGATTGCAAAGCTGTTTGAAGAGCAAGCGTAATGCCAAAAGCCAGTCCAAAAAAGGGCTGGTTTTTTTATGTGAAAATGAAACATTTTAAACACGTCCTCCGTAAAACAAGTATCAACAAATGAGGAGGAAATACAATGACAAAACATGCAATTGCGGCAAAGAGTCTCTTGAAAAAATGGATCATTTCCAGGCCGCTTAACATGCAAAAGAAATCCAGCCCATTTCAAAAAATCAGAAAAATGTTCAAACGCTTCTTCAAATAAAACATTCTAATCCCCGAAATACAACTCACCCGTACCGCCCAAATGCTCCGTAATTTGGGTTTTTTGTGTTCAATTCCGCAAAATAGGGTATAAACTAATCAAGAAAGATAATGGCATCCAAAAACAGGTAATTTGAATTACTTTAATTTAGGTTAAAAGTTATATAAAGGAATTCATTTCATCGTCGATAGTAACTATAGAACCAATCATCAACAAGAACAATCACCATAATGCAAGACTATTTTCAGGTCTTCAGGTTAGACTGTTTTTGAGGGCAGTTATTTATTTTTAATCGATTTAGAATTTTTTGAATACTTTTTGACGTTTTATCCGTACAATAGAGAGTACCAAAACTTTTTTTGGGAGGTATGTAATATGATCCTATTTATTATCATCGCATTATGCGGCTATCTTCTTTTTTCTTTCAGCAAGGACAATCGCCGCAAACCGCAAAAGACAAGCCCTCTGCCAGCAGCCGCATCTCATCACAACAACCTAATCGACCTTGACGCTATCCGCCAAAAACGCCGGATGCATCTTTCCTAATTCTATATTTCAAACGAAAAGGCTGCTGAATCACGCAGCCTTTTAAAATTGATTTGATTTAGAGCCTGAAACCTTTTCGCCACCTATCCGTAATTTCATACAAGGCAAATCCAAAGGAGACTTCAGCAATGATCGAGTTATTTATGAAACAAAAAATGTTCTCATTTAAAGATGCATTTCACATTTATGACCGGGATGAACAAGAAACATTCAAGGTGGAGGGACGTTTTTTCTCGTTAGGAGACTCATTACAAATGACAGATTCATCCGGGAAAACACTCGTTTCCATAGAACAAAAACTAATGTCTTTATTGCCGCGCTATGAGATTTCAATTGGCGGGAAAACAGTTTGTGAGGTAACGAAGAAAGTAACGTTTTTCAAACCGAAATTTGTGATTTCCGGGCTTAACTGGGAAATCGATGGTGATTTATGGAGGGATGAATTCCAGCTGACGGACGGGGAAAATGTCCGGATGTCAGTGAGCAAAAAGTGGCTCAGCTGGGGTGATTCCTATCACTTGCAGATTGCAAACGAGGAAGATGTTCTGATTTGCACTGCCATCGCTATCGTGCTTGATATGGTTTTATATAACGATGAAGATGAAAGTATTTTCTAAAAAGCATTGACAATTGATCCAAAAGTAATAATATTAAGATAATTGAAATCTGAATATGAAGTTGTACCTTATCAAGAGAGGTGGAGGGACTGGCCCTATGATACCCGGCAACCGCTGTTTCAAACAGAATGGTGCTAAATCCTTAAGAACATTGCGTTCTTGCAGATGAGGCGGAGATTTGATCGTTCAAGCTCTTCCTTACACAAAGGAAGAGCTTTTTACATGCTCAATATTTCAGAAAAGAGGCGAATAACATGGCTCAACAAACGAATGTTGCAGGACAAAAAACAGAAAAACAACGCAAAGCACCTTTCCGCGCCGATCATGTCGGCAGTTTGCTTCGTTCCGTTCCGGTAAAGGAAGCCCGGCAAAAAAAAGCGGCAGGTGAGATGACAGCGGAACAGCTTCGTGATATCGAAAATCAAGAGATCACCCGCATCGTGGAAAAACAAAAAGAAATCGGTCTCGATGTGGTAACAGACGGGGAATTCCGGCGTTCCTGGTGGCATTATGACTTCCTCGAAGGGCTTGACGGTGTGGAACCGTTCATCCCAGCTGAGGGGATTCAGTTCCATAACACGAAAACGAAAGCGCGCAGCATCAAAGTGACAGGAAAACTCGATTTTACGAGCCACCCAGCGCTTGCTGATTATCAATTTTTGCATGAAGTTGCCGGTGGCGCGACGCCAAAGCTGACGATTCCGAGCCCGAATATGCTGTTTTTTGGCGAAAAGGCGGATAAAGGCATTTATGACGATCAAGAGGAATATTTTCATGATTTGGCCCAAGCGTACAAAAAGGCAATCAAAGCCTTCTATCATGCTGGCTGCCGTTATCTCCAGCTTGATGATACGTCATGGTCTCTCTTCTTTGAGGAAAAAGGCAGAGAGGTTGTCCGGGTACTCGGCGGCGATCCAGAAACATTGCCTGCCTTGTTTGCCAAAACGATTAACGATGCAGTGGCAGACCGGCCTGATGATTTAACAATCACCATGCACATTTGCCGCGGCAACTTCCGCTCAACCTGGGCGGCATCAGGAGGGTACGACGCTGTAGCGGAAACGATTTTGGACGGCTTAAACCTTGACGGACTTTTCTTGGAATACGATGATGACCGCTCCGGAAACTTTGATCCGCTCCGTTTTGTGAAACGCAAGGATCTGCAAATCGTGCTCGGCTTGATCACCTCGAAATACGGCGAGCTTGAAAATCCAGAGGTTGTGAAACGCCGAATCAATGAAGCGGCGCGTTTTGTCAGCTTAGACCAGCTGTGCCTCAGCCCGCAGTGCGGTTTCGCCTCTACAGAAGAAGGCAATCTTTTGACAGAGGAACAGCAATGGGCAAAGCTTCGCCATGTTATCGACATCGCCAACGATGTGTGGAGATAATCTATCATTGACAGAAACAGAAAATGTGTGAATAATAGATACTATCAGAAAATTTCATAAAAAAGGTTTTCCTTATCAAGAGAGGTGGAGGGACTGGCCCTGCGATACCCGGCAACCGCTGTTTAACAGAATGGTGCTAAATCCTTTAGAGCAATGATTGCTCTTGAAGATAAGGTTGAGATTGTCACGCAAGCTCTTCCTTATCCAAAGGAAGAGCTTTTTATATTTGAATGGAAAGAAGGAATGGACAACATGTCACAACAAACAACACCCGCAGAAAAAAAATCACTTCAAAGAAAAAAACCGCCGTTTCGCGCGGATCAAGTCGGAAGCCTGTTGAGATCTGAGCCCGTTAAAAAAGCGCGGCTGCAAAAAGCGGCCGGCGAAATTACCGCTGAGCAGCTTCGCCAAATTGAAAACGATGAAATCATCCGCATTGTGGAAAAACAGAAGGAAACCGGCCTGAACGTCGTGACAGATGGTGAATTCCGCAGAGCGTGGTGGCACTTTGATTTCCTTGAAAACTTAGATGGCGTTGAGCCATTTACTCCTGAGCACGGAATCCAATTCCATAACGTACAAACAAAAGCACGCGGCATTAAAGTCACAGGTGATATCGATTTTTCAACTCACCCAATGCTTGAAGATTATTCATTTCTCCATAGCATTGCCGGTGATGCGACGCCAAAAATGACGATTCCAAGCCCGAATATGCTGTTTTTCCGCGGAAAACTGGAAAAGGATGCGTATAAAAACGACTATCATCTTTTCCAGCATGATGTATCCAAAGCATATAAAAAAGCGATTCAAGCGTTTTATGACAGAGGCTGCCGCTACCTCCAGCTTGATGATACAGCGTGGGCCGTTTTCTTATCAGAAAAAGGCTTAAAACAAATCGAAGCGTTCGGAACAACTCCTGACGAGCTTCGTCAGCTGTTTGCGAAATCCATTAATGACGCGATTGCAGACCGTCCGGATGACTTGACGGTAACCATGCATATTTGCCGCGGCAACTTCCAGTCCACTTGGACAGCGGAAGGCGGCTATGACGCAGCAGCCGAAACCATTTTTGACGGCTTGAATCTTGACGGCCTTTTCTTAGAGTATGATGATTCACGCTCAGGCGGATTTGAGCCGCTCCGTTATGTGAAGCGCTCTGATCTTCAGCTTGTCCTTGGATTAGTGACATCTAAATTCGGTGAGCCTGAACATCCCGACGATGTAAAACGCCGTATCGAAGAAGCATCCCGTTATGTGAGCTTAGACCAGCTTTGCCTCAGCCCTCAATGCGGATTCGCTTCAACTGAGGAAGGCAACAAGCTGACTGAAGAACAGCAATGGGCGAAGCTCCGCCATGTGGTTGAGATTGCGAATGATGTTTGGAAATAAGCAAAGAAAAACACACTTGATTCCATAGCGGAGCAAGTGTGTTTTTATGTCATTGTGCAGTGTAGCCCCCATCAAGGACGACAGCCTGCCCAGTAACGCCCTTCGCCTTCTCGCTTGCTAAAAACACGGCATAATCCGCAATTTCCTTGACGGAAAGAAGCCGTTTTTGCGGCACAAGCGGAAAAATGACCTCTTCAAGTACCGAGTCGTAAGGGACATTTCTTGCTTTTGATAGATCGCTAAGCTGATTGCGGACAAGCTGGGTATCGACATAACCCGGACAGAGCGCATTGACTGTAATGCCGTGGGGCGCGCCTTCCAGCGCCCCGACTTTTGTGAGACCGATTACGCCGTGCTTGGCGCTATTGTAAGCGGATTTCCCTGCAAAGCCGACTAAGCCATTAACAGACGCGATATTAATGATTCGGCCAAACTGCTGTTTTTTCATTATCGGAAAAACATGCTTCATCGCAATAAAGGGCGCTGTCAGCATGACCTTGATCAGCAGTTCAAAGGTTTCTGTCGGAAACTCTTCAATCGGGGCGACGTGCTGTATACCGGCATTGTTCACCAAAATATCCAAGCGGCCGTATCGTTTTTGGATGGCGTCCACCATATCAGCAACCTGCGCTTCCTTTGTCACATCACACGGAATGGCCGCCGCGTCAAAGCCTTCTTCTGCAAGCTTGGAGGCTGCTTTTTCACATGCTTCCGGACGGAGGTCTGAAACGATGACGCTGGCGCCTTCACGGGCAAATTCTCTTGCCATTTCGAATCCGATTCCGCCGGCAGCCCCTGTCACCAAGGCGACTTGTTTTCTCATGTCAAACACCTTCCCATTAAGAATGAAGTACAGACTGGCTTACAGCGAAATCCGCTTCTGTTTTTTCATAAACCTCTTCAATTGTGACACCTTCCTGAAGTTCCGTTAGTGTCATGCGGCCGTTCACAAAATCAAAAACAGCCAAATCCGTAATCAGCCTGTGCACGACTTTCTGGCCTGTCAGCGGAAGAGAGCATGTTTTTTTCACCTTTGATTCGTCATGCTTATTGACGTGCTCCATGATGACAACGATTCGTTTCGCCCCGTTGACGAGATCCATGGCGCCGCCCATTCCTTTTACCATTTTGCCCGGGATCATCCAATTGGCCAAATCACCCTGCTCCGAAACCTCCATTCCGCCAAGGATAGCCAAATCGATATGCCCGCCTCTTATCATCGCGAATGACTCAGCGCTGTCAAAATAAGAAGCGCCAGTCACTTCGGTAATTGTTTCCTTCCCCGCATTGATCAAATCCGCGTCTTCTGTCCCTTCCAAAGGATAGGGGCCGATTCCGAGCAAGCCGTTTTCTGACTGAAGCATGACGTGAATGCCATCGGGTATCTCATTTGCGACAAGCGTCGGCATTCCAATCCCGAGATTCACATTCATGCCGTCCTTAATTTCTTGTACAGCCCGTTTGACCATTCGTTTTCTCGCTTCCTTCACTTCGCCTCACCCTTTCCCGATGCTTGCTGAACTGTTCGCTTTTCAATCCGTTTTTCTTGGCTCGCACCAAGCACGACATGCTGTACGTAAATTCCCGGCGTATGAATGTGATCTGGATCGAGCTCTCCCGCTTCCACGATTTCTTCCGCCTCGGCAATCGTGATCTTGCCTGCCATGGCGGCAACAGGATTGAAATTTCTCGCCGTTTTCCGAAAAACCAAATTGCCCATGGTGTCCGCTTTCCACGCTTTGACGATCGCCACATCACCGGTAATGCCTCGCTCCAGCACATATGTCCGGCCGCCGAATGTCTTATGTTCTTTTCCCTCGGCTATGGTAGTGCCGACGCCTGTCGCCGTATAAAATCCCGGTATGCCCGCACCGCCTGCACGAATTCTCTCAGCGAGCGTTCCTTGGGGAACAAGCTCGACCTCAAGCTCTCCGCTTAAAAACTGCCGCTCAAAAATTTTATTTTCACCGACATAGGATGCGATCATTTTCTTGATTTGCTTGTTAGCCAGAAGCAAACCGAGCCCCCAGTCATCAACTCCGCAATTGTTGCTGACAACGGTTAAATCCTTTACTCCTTGATCTCTTATCGCCAAAATGAGCTGTTCAGGAATGCCGCACAGCCCAAATCCTCCCGCAATCAGCGTATCCCCATCATGAATCAATTTCGCAGCTTCCTTACTAGATGACAACACTTTTCCCATATAAATGCCCCTTTCGTTTTCTCTTACACTAGACCGGTCAAACTGTAAATTGCGATCACAGCAAATACGGCAGCCGTTTTAATGAGCGTGATCGCAAAAATATCGCGATAGGATTGCCTGTGAGTCAGTCCCGTCACAGCCAGAAGCGTAATGACGGCGCCATTATGCGGAAGTGTGTCCATCCCGCCTGATGCCATTGAAATGACCCGATGCATCACCTCTGGCGGAATATTGTAAGCCTGAATCGCCTGTAAGTATTGTTCTGACATCGCGCTTAACGCAATGCCCATTCCTCCTGAAGCCGAGCCGGTGATTCCCGCCAGCGCAGTTGTCGTAACGGCACCATTGACAAGCGGATCGGTAAAAGTATGTGAAATTCCGCTGCTCAGCTTATGAAACCCCGGCAGCGCGGCGATAATGCCGCCGAACCCGTACTCAGCACCCGTATTCATAGATGCCAGCAAGGCACCGCCGATCCCTTCATTCAGCCCTTCCTTCATTTGGGCAAACACGCTTCTCCAATCAAATAAAATCGTTGTGATGATGCCGATCACTAAAGCAATCTCCACCGACCAAATGGCAGCTGCTGAAGAAATTTCAAGCCTGCCGAACTCCTTTAATCCTATGGAGGAAAAATCAAATCCATTCGGATACCACTTTGGCAGGTAGATGGTGAAGCATTTATTCACTGCACCGACAAGAATAAGCGGGACAAAGGCAAGTGCATCCCGAATCGGGCTTTTGTCCGGTTTAGCCGCGGACTCAGTCGATTCAGGAGCAGCATTCAGCGAATCAATACCGCCATAGCCCTCGCCAGTTGCCTGCGCTTTTTTCCGCCTTGATTCCAAATAGAGCATCCCAGCTGCCAGCACAATGACTGCGCCCATCAAACCCAGCCAAGGGGCGGCATAAATGTCTGTTTTGAAAAACGCCGTCGGAATGACATTTTGGATTTGCGGCGTTCCCGGAAGTGCGTCCATCGTAAACGTAAAAGCCCCTAAAGCAATCGTTCCGGGGATGAGGCGTTTCGGTATGTTTGCTTCTTGGAACATGTTTTTCGCAAAAGGATATACGGCAAATACGACAACAAACAGACTGACGCCGCTGTACGTCAAGACAGCGCCCATCAGCACAATGGCAAGTATCGCTCTTTTTGCCCCGACAAGCCTGACAATCGTTTTCGCGATCGATGCCGCAAGCCCGGCCATTTCAACGATCTTTCCAAAAATCGCACCGAGCAAAAACACTGGGAAATACAGCTTAATAAAACCCGCCATCTTCTCCATAAAAATTGATGAAAAAAAAGGAAGCACATGGCTTGGATCTGTCAGCAGCACCGCGAATAACGCGCAAATCGGCGCAAACAATATGACAGAAAATCCCCGATACGCCGTAAACATCAGCAAACCTAACGCCAATAGAATGATGATCAGTTCCACACACATCCCCCGTTTCCGCGAATCAGAAAGCGTTTACAAAAACCTGTCCGCATCGGCTGTTTCCGTCCCCTTTCCATATGTACGAGAAGCGTGGGCCAACTATTCCGATTAAAAAAGGAAAGCCCCTTTTTTCGGAGCTTTCCTCTGCCATTCATTTCATTCCTATTAGGATATCAACATCAACCGTGATATCGGCTGATTTCATCTCTTTCAGCAGGCTGACTCGGTCTTTCGGCGCCGACCAGGCAAGCGGCGTCATCTTGAGAAGCCAGTGGATCGCCTGCTGGTCAAGCGTTTTGACATAGCGCAGCCTGACAGGACGGCTGTGTGCTGCATGTGCTGTAAAACGCTCAACAGCTGCCGCATTGGAGTACGTACGCCTTGGTGAATCAGTATATAAAAATTGCCTTAATTCTATTAAATAATCGCTTCGCGGCACTACTTTTATGAGCATGCCATCATCCTTCAGCAGTCTATGAAACTCTGCATAATTGGATGGCGAAAAAATAGACAGAACAACATCAAATTGGCGATCATGAAAAGGAGCACGTGCCACATCGGCAACCGCCCACATCTGATCTTTGAATGTCTTAGAAGCTTTTAAGATCCCATCCTTCGAAAGATCGATGCCGATTCCCATCGCTTCTTTCCCTAAATAATCAAACCCGCAAAGCGCGTTCAAATGGGAACCCTCACCGCAACCGCTGTCCAGAATGGTGAATGCCTCTTGACCGGATTTGGGATGGCTGATGAGTTCTGCTATCGTATCATGGAGCGGCTCAAAAAAACCACATTCTCCAATCAGCCTGCTTCTCGCTTCAAAAAGCTCGGCACCGTAACCGGATTTGACCGGCTTCGTCAGGAAGTTCACGTAGCCGTGCCGAGATAAATCAAATGTATGCCGTTCTGTACAAATCAAGCTTTTTCCTGATGCCGCATCCATGGAAGAACCGCAGAGCGGACATCGAAACAAGCTGAAATCAACTGTTTGCTTCATGATAAAAAACACCTCATTCATTCATTTTTAGATAAATGAAAAAGGCATAGACAAATAAACCTAGGCCTATCTCAAAAATTGGCCAGGTCTGGCAGTTTGTCTACACCTGTCATTATCTATAACGAATGAATTGGATAATCATGAAAAAAACTCCCTTTTTGCTGTATGGGTTTTCCCCGTTTCCATGATACAACAAATCTCCAAGAGCTGGAACCTTATAGTGAAGAAAAATCAGTACTGAAATGCTGGTATCCCGCCAACATCATATAAACATAGCAATCCAGCATGTTTTTCCTTTATTTTCCTATTTTAGAATATAAATTTTATTATTGTGAAAATAGTTAAAAAGGTTGATTTTCAAAAAGTGAAAGGATAAAATACTGCTATCATCTTAGAAAAAGACATTCTTGTATATGATCAGTAATATGGTCTGATTGTTTCTACCTAGTAACCGTAAAAAACTAGACTACAAGAAAGTTTGAATAAATTTGAACGAGTTGAAAAGGACAAGTTCTTTTCTGTTTGCTCTTATTTTTCACACTTTCTGCACTTCCAGAATTTGTGAAGAATAAGAGCTTTTTTTGTTTCCATAATAACCCTCATAGGAGTTGCTATCATGTACTTTTTACTAAACCTTGTCGGTCTCATTGTGATTATGGCAGTTGTATTCCTATGTTCTCCGCAGAAAAAGAAAATCAAGTGGCGCCCGATCATGACGTTAATTGTTCTGGAATTGCTGATTACTTGGTTTATGCTGGGAACAAAAGTCGGAAGCTGGGCCATCGGTAAAATTGGTGATTTCTTCACTTGGCTGATTGCTTGCGCCAGTGACGGTATCGCGTTTGCCTTTCCGTCAGTGATGGCGAATGAAACAGTAGACTTTTTCTTTAGTGCGCTTCTTCCAATTATCTTTATCGTCACATTCTTTGATATTTTAACGTATTTCGGCATTTTGCCTTGGCTGATTGATAAAATCGGATGGGTGATTTCAAAGGCTTCCCGCTTGCCGAAATTAGAAAGCTTTTTCTCTATTCAAATGATGTTCCTGGGAAATACCGAAGCACTTGCGGTTATCCGCCAGCAGCTAACGGTTTTAAGCAACAACCGCCTGCTCACATTCGGCTTAATGAGCATGAGCAGCATCAGCGGCTCCATTATCGGATCTTATCTGTCAATGGTGCCTGCGACATACGTGTTTACAGCCATTCCTTTGAACTGCTTAAACGCGCTGATTATCGCAAACCTGCTGAATCCTGTTCACGTGCCGGAGGATGAAGATATCATCTATACACCGCCTAAAGAAGAGAAGAAAGACTTTTTCTCTACAATTTCTAACAGTATGCTTGTCGGCATGAACATGGTTATCGTTATTTTGGCAATGGTGATCGGATATGTCGCACTAACGTCAGCAGTGAATGGCATTCTTGGCGTTTTCGTACACGGCCTGACCATCCAGACGATTTTTGCTTATCTGTTCAGTCCGTTCGCATTCCTGCTTGGGCTGCCCGTACACGATGCGATGTATGTCGCCCAGCTGATGGGTATGAAATTGGCAACGAACGAGTTTGTTGCGATGCTTGACTTGAAAAACAATCTCAAATCCCTTCCGCCTCACACCGTTGCGGTGGCGACGACATTCCTGACGTCCTTCGCAAACTTCAGTACGGTCGGCATGATTTACGGCACGTACAACTCGATCCTTGACGGAGAAAAGTCAACGGTCATCGGGAGAAACGTGTGGAAGCTCCTCGTCAGCGGAATTGCGGTATCTTTATTAAGTGCTGCGATTGTCGGCCTGTTTGTGTGGTAGAAACATTGAGCCATATCCCTTTTCGGATATGGCTCTTTTGATTATTGATAAATAGAGGCTGGAACCTGCACATCCCGAATTCCTGCTACATAAGGCCCCAAGTCATACTGCCCGAAGACGATGGCGATCCCGTTTGCGGTAAAGTAAAACATTGTGTTTTGGTTTAGGATTATATCCTCTTTCTTTACATCAGGGAAAAACAGCTCATCGTGTTTTTTGATATAACTATACAGATAATCTCTCGTTTTGCTAACCTTTGTTTTGGTGTTCAGAATCTGATTCAGCATCACCCGCTTTTGTGTGTTCAAGTCATAGTTGAAAGACTGAACAGACGTTAAACCATGGGCGCCGCCTGAATAGATATAATTGAGCGTTTGAATGCTAAGCTTGCCCGCCGCATTGTATTTGACGCTGAAGGATGTTTGATATTCCGTTTGGAAGCCCTGCTGTTCACCTGCTTTTTTGTTTTTCAGGTATTCCTGATACGATTGTTCAATGTAGGTTTTCAGCTCTTGATTGATTTTCTTTTCAAACGCGGCATTCCCGATGTGATGCACTTGCGGATACTTTAACTCCTTGATTTTTTTGTACGTATGGGTGCTGACAGTCGGTTTTTTCGCTTGAACTGCATGTAAAGATGGGGCCGCATATGCAAATACGGAAAAAAGCAAGACTGCAATCCCCGCAGCTTTCAGTATGTTATTCCACTTCATTCGATCTCCTCCTTTGATGTTGTTGTTTATCATTCCCTTATTTAAGCAATTCACACTTTTATAGACTGATTAAATCGAAAGAAGTTTCTAGGTCTAACAGCATGATTTTTCCCAATAAAAAAAGAGACACAGGATGTCTCTTTTTTATCGCCCAGAAATCGCTTCATGAACGGCCTGTGCCAAATCAGTATTTCCGAACATCTCTAATACCGCAATGACAGTCTGATCCGGAATGTGCTCTGCTTCGTGTTTTGGCACGACCAGATCGTCCATGGTTTTTTTCAAGCTTTCATTCAGCTTTTGCTGCGGATACGCTTTGGTGTACAGCTCCATCGGATCAAGGTCATGGTTCACACACCATTGGGCAAACACCAAAATCATCATATTTTCATCGCGTTCGTAAGCTTCAGCGAGCTGTTTTTCGTTCATTTGTCATGCTCCTTATGAAAAGTATCTTTCTTTAAGATACAGGAGCCGATCAAATTCGTCTATCCCAATGGCGATGAGCGGCAACTGCATCGATAAATGCCTTGCTGAATGCGGTGTAGTCAGATTCATCTTTAGCAGTCACGATGCCTGGTCCCTCTGTTGTCCCGACAGAGGATTGAAGAAGGTCAATTCCTTCATTTGCCGCACCGATCGCCTTGTAGTGATTGTAAGCTTCTCTGATAAACGCCATCGCTTGTTTGTTGTCTTTTAACTCTGGCCCTCCTGCGGCATAGACGGCATCATACAGAACAGAATCAGCCGTCAGGAACGTGCCGCTGGCCTCAAGCTGCTGTCCGGTGCCGCTTGTCATATACCCCAGATTTTGACTGATGATATCCACTGTGATTCCTTCTTGCTTTAAGGCTTCCAGCACTGTTTGCAGCTCTTTTTCATGAAATCCGTTTCCGGCGAGTACAGCGACTTTTCTTGTTGACGCGTTTTTCACTGTACGGGCTTGGCTTAACGCAGGCGAAGTAAGAATTTCTTTAGATGCTTTACGCTTCGCGGGCGTCGCCACGCCTACTCCTTTGGCGATTTCTTCTGCTAAATCTGCATCGACATTGCTGAAGACATCAACGACCTGCCGCTGTACGTCCTTGCTTTTGACCTTCCCGACCTCGAAGCAGAAAGCAGAAATGATGTGCTGTTTCTCCACAGGAGACATGCTGTTCCAGAAAAGCTTCGCCTGTGAGTAATAATCGTTGAAGCTGTCGCTTCGCTGGCGGATTTTTTTGCCCTCGACTTTTTCCTGATAGTGGACGTAGCCGCCTTCTTCAGCTGTCGCTGGCGACGGATCATTGTTCTGCAGAGAGTTTTTATGATAAGCGACAGGTCCCTTATTGATCGTCATTCGGTGATAGCCGTCGTATTGATTGTTATGGAATGGACATACCGGCCGGTTAATCGGAAGCTCATGGAAGTTCGGGCCGCCAAGACGGATGAGCTGTGTGTCTGTATAAGAGAAAAGCCGTCCCTGCAGAAGCGGGTCATTTGTAAAATCAATGCCCGGCACGACATTTCCAGGGTGGAATGCGACCTGTTCTGTTTCCGCAAACACATTATCCTGGTTCCGGTTCAGCGTCATTTTTCCAATGATTTTCACCGGTACGAGCTCTTCCGGCCACAGCTTTGTCGGGTCAAGAATATCAAAATCAAACTTGAATTCATCCTCCTCGTCAATCATCTGCACGCCAAGCTCGTATTCAACTGTGCCGCCGTTTTCAATCGTTTCCCACAGGTCGCGGCGATGGAAATCGGGGTCTTTGCCGGCGATTTTCTGCGCTTCATCCCATACGAGAGAATGCACGCCGAGCACCGGCTTCCAATGGAATTTCACGAAACGCGCCTTCCCTTGTTCATTGACAAAACGAAACGTGTGAACGCCGAAGCCTTCCATCATTCTGTAGCTGCGAGGAATGCCTCTGTCAGACATCGTCCACATCACCATGTGAGCAGACTCAGGATTATTGGCGACAAAATCCCAAAACGTATCGTGAGCGGTCGCGGCCTGGGGCATTTCATTGTGTGGCTCAGGCTTAAACGCGTGAACCAAATCCGGGAATTTGATCGCATCCTGAATGAAAAACACCGGAATGTTATTACCCACAAGGTCATAGTTTCCTTCTTCAGTATAAAATTTTGTCGCAAAGCCTCTGGCATCCCGCACCGTGTCTGCGGAGCCTTTAGAACCCGCAACCGTAGAGAAACGGACAAATACCGGTGTCTTCACTGAAGGGTCCTGAAGAAATTTGGCCCGTGTGTACTCGGTCATCGGCTCGTAAACCTGAAAAAAGCCATGCACGCCATACCCGCGCGCATGCACAACGCGCTCCGGAATCCTCTCATGGTCAAAGTGTGTCATTTTCTCCCGGAAGTGAAAATCCTCCATCAGCGTCGGGCCGCGAACCCCGGCCTTTAACGAGTGCTCATCCTCCGACACCCGCACGCCTTGGTTTGTCGTCATTTTCTTCCCGCTGTTATCGTTTCTGTACTGTTCAAGCTGCTCGTCCTTTGAGTGTTCATTTACACGTTTGTTTTGATCATCACTCATGTCTGTTCCCCCTTTTTAAAACGAAACATTCTACAGCACATTTACCCGTGGCGTTCTTCAGATAAACTGCCAATCCGCTCAATAGGATTTTAGGTCTACATATCAGGATGAGGTCATACACATTTGAAATAAGCCTTCTTTACAGAAAGAATATATGGAAGCGCTTACCAAAATAGCTGTTGAATAGGGGAGGTCATATCGTGCTTGCCATACTCGGTTTTGTGATGATCATTGTCTTTATGTACCTTATTATGTCTAACCGGCTTTCCGCACTTATTGCTTTGATTGTCGTTCCTGTTGTGTTTGCCCTGATCAGCGGATTTGGAAAAGATCTTGGCGAGATGATGATTCAGGGTGTTACAGACCTCGCTCCTACCGGAATTATGCTGTTATTCGCCATCCTGTATTTCGGCATTATGATCGACTCAGGCCTGTTTGATCCTCTCATTGCCAAGATCTTATCGTTTGTCAAAGGAGATCCGTTAAAAATCGCCGTAGGCACAGCGGTTCTGACCATGACCATTTCGCTGGACGGAGATGGGACAACAACCTATATGATTACGATTGCGGCGATGCTGCCACTGTACAAACGGCTCGGCATGAACCGTTTGGTGTTAGCTGGAATAGCGATGCTCGGTTCGGGGGTTATGAATATTATCCCGTGGGGCGGGCCGACTGCGAGGGTTTTGGCCTCCTTAAAATTGGACACGTCAGAAGTCTTCACGCCGCTGATTCCCGCTATGATCGCCGGCATTCTCTGGGTGATCGCCGTTGCTTATATCCTCGGAAAAAAAGAGCGAAAGCGGCTCGGCGTCATTTCGATTGATCACGCACCGTCTTCCGATCCAGAGGCTGCGCCGCTCAAGCGTCCCGCTCTTCAATGGTTTAACCTGCTGCTGACTATCGCTCTGATGGCCGCTCTGATCACCAGCCTGCTGCCGCTCCCTGTTCTTTTTATGACTGCGTTCGCCATCGCATTGATGGTCAACTATCCAAATGTCAAAGAGCAGCAGAAACGAATCTCGGCGCATGCGGGTAATGCGTTAAATGTTGTCTCAATGGTGTTTGCTGCGGGCATATTCACAGGCATTCTCTCCGGCACAAAAATGGTCGATGCCATGGCGCATTCTCTCGTTTCACTCATCCCTGATGCCATGGGCCCGCACCTGCCGTTGATCACTGCGATCGTCAGCATGCCCTTCACCTTTTTCATGTCGAATGACGCCTTTTACTTCGGTGTCCTTCCCATCATCGCCGAAGCCGCTTCCGCTTACGGAATAGACGCCGCTGAAATCGGAAGGGCCTCCTTGCTGGGTCAGCCTGTGCATCTGCTCAGCCCGCTTGTGCCTTCCACCTATCTATTGGTCGGAATGGCAGGCGTCAGCTTTGGCGACCATCAAAAATTCACTATTAAATGGGCCGTGGGGACGACGATTGTGATGACGATTGCGGCGCTTTTGATTGGGATTATTTCTTTCTAAATATATGAGCTTGATCTAGCATTGAGTGAGTACGTGATTTACAGAGGGGAGAAGATCAAATAGGATATTATGAGTGAATAGAAGATTCATGCCAACAACTTCTCATTACAATCATAAGAGCCTGCTATATTGCAGCAGGCTCTTTCACATTTGGCATTATTTTTTTGTATAACGCACCCAGTCGTAATGTGCGTATAGCGGATTTACACCATTGTAGGAACCGAGCCAGTCATCGACACCTATCCCATTCCACAAGTTCATCATGATTTTCCCTGGAGTTGTCGGAATTTGGCTTGTCGCAGTATGTTTTAATTGCCCATCGACATACCATTTAATAGAGTTTGGCTGCCAATCGAACGCATACGTATGATAGGCATTGGCTGCATCAAACCCGAGATCAACAATCTTCTCATGGTTTCCTGCACCATTTGTATAATAGTTAAATTGAACCTTTGTTGTGTCCTTTCCTAAAAATTCGATATCAATCTCATCCCAAGGAGTTCCATCCGTTGGACCTGTGTAAGTGAAGAACGATGAAACGATCCCTGTGTTTTTAGCTGGTTTCATTCTGACTTCATAAAGTCCATAGCCATATGTTTGAACAGAACGGTTTTCCCCGCAGTCAAACTTGTTATAAGATGGGCTTGTTAGCGCTAAACGCATTTCACCCAATGACGTCACTGATACGTTATTAGCCCGCCACGTGCAGTTGAACATATTTCCATTTGAATAACCATCTGCTTTTTGCCAAAAACCGGAGTTATAGCCGTTAAAAGGGTCAAAAAACGATCCACCTGTTTGAGCCGAGGCAGTAGAAGTGACTGCAAACAAACTCATAAACAATCCAGTGACAAGAAGCAACAACACTCGTTTCAGATAAGGCATATTGGCATTCCTCTTTCATTGAAAGCGTTTTCTATGTTGATCTTACATGATTCTTTTAAAAGGGAACATCGGTCAAAATAATGATAATACCGAATCTTACTTATTCCTATCATCACCCTCCCTCTGAAAAAATAAAAACCTAAATTACCATCAGTACAGACATAAATGATCCGCACTCATTGTAATTTAGGTTTTGCCTGCTTTATCAGTAACAATCCTATCATCATATGAGAATGTAAGAAAAAAATTAACACACGAAAATAATAATGTCAGCGCTCTCATTATGCTTGTTTGACTATCCTTTCTATGTGAATCGTTAAATACAGCAGCTCGTCACTGGTGAGCTTGTGCTCATACTCCCGCTCAATGTAGGTTTGGATTTTCTTCGTGCAATCATACGCCTGGTGATACTTTTCTTTCACTGTATCCAGCAAAAAATCGTCCTGGCTTTCCATGTGAGTGCCGTTAAAAAGACGCTGCGCGAAAAACTTTAAGTGGGTGACGAACCGATAATAGTGAAGCGATTCTTCGTTGAATTCAATCTTAAAATGGTATTTTACAATACTCAAAATCTCTTGCATGACTTTTGTAATATTGATGATATTGGGCATCTCTTCATTCAGCTCGGCATTTACAATATGCAGAGCAATAAAGCCTGCTTCATCCTCTGGCAGAGACACGCCAGTCTTGTTTTTTACCATAGCCAACGCTTCTTTGCCGATGGCAAATTCGTCTTTGTACAGCCGTTTTGTTTCCCACAGCAAGGCGTTTTTGATATCAAGCCCTTTCTGATTGCGCTGGATGGCAAAGTTAATATGGTCGGTCAGTGACACATAGATGCTGTCGTTGAGCTTTTTGCCGAGCTGTAATTTTGCGTAGCTGATAATCTCTTCGGATACTTCCATGCACTCGATCGGTATATCATACAAAAGGGTTTTAAACTTTTCTGATACATCCTTGTTATCGAGCGTGAACACTTTCTCAATGCGGGCTTCATCGACATCATCGCCGGACTTTTTCTGGAACGCGAGCCCCCTGCCCATGACAACCAACTCTTTTCCCTGTTCATTGACAACGCTGATCACATTATTGTTGATCACCTTCGCGATTTTCATGACATGTCCCTCCAATCAACTAAGAACAGACTACATCTTGATTGTACATTCTTTTCGTACTAGGTCAATATCATCAGGGAAAGGCGGGAACCAGTTAGTACAATTCACTCAGTACCTGCTGCCCGGGCTGTTTTTGAAGCAGCGCCTCCAGATGGCGTTCAAATGATGCCTTGTCAGCTTTCTGCTTTTTGACAATGCTGTTCATGATTTTGACGCTTTCGGCGCTGTATTGTGTATATTGTTTTTTCAGCTGATCCAGCTGCTGCCTTGTCTTCTTCGCGTTTTTCGGTGTGACTTGGCCGATGAGTTTGGTCATACGGCCTGCGGTCTCAAAAAAAGCGGCTCTATTTTCTTTCAGCTGCTGAATTTCGCTGCTGCTCATGTCTTGATTACGCGTTTTTTGAAGCAGGGCGACCGCCTCGCTGTTTTGTTTTTTGAGCGATTTGTTCTCAAGCTTAATCGATTTGAGATTCTCCTTTGCAATGTCTGCTTCTTCTTCAGTCATGCTGCTTCGCACGAAGTATTCTGGATTGCCGATTCCATAATCAAATGCTTCGCTCACTTGTATCATGGAACTGAATACAATGGCCAGCTGCCTTTCGCTTGCAAGGGCTTGGAAATCCTGCTTTTTCTTACTGCTCATCGGTTTGGCTGCGGTTTGTTTTACTGTCTTTTGATCACAATCTTCGAACGTCTGAGCCTCACCTTCACTTTCGCATGCGCTCATCACAAGAACTGTGACCAGCAGGCTTATACACAAGCCTATTCGCCTCATGCTCTGTCTCCTCTCTGCTGAATCCCTTCTGGAAAATACCACAAAATATAGTTAAATGGTACCAGATGCACCTAACCCCAGCAATAAATCAAAAGTATGATTTGAAACGCAAAAACATAAATATTTTGTAAAAATTGACGAGCATTCCATTCTTTTCAGGCTCATTTCTCGTACAATAGAAGTATCGTTACCGGAGAGGGGCTCTGATGATGAAACGTTTTACGAAACAAGAAAACAGCTGGGTGTTATATGACTGGGCAAATTCTGCTTACTCAATTGTCGTGACCACCGCGGTATTTCCGTTATTTTATAAATCAGCGGCTGCGGAAAGCGGTGTCAGCGCCGCTCAATCAACTGCCTATCTGGGCTATACCATTGCGATTTCAACGTTTATTCTTGCGATGCTCGGCCCTATTTTAGGCACAATCGCCGACTATGAAGGGTGCAAGAAAAAGTTCTTCGGTTTCTTTGTGTCTGCCGGTGTCGCCAGCACCGCGATGCTCGCCTTTATCCCGAGTGAGCATTGGCTGCTATTGCTGCTGTTTTATACGATATCAGCTATCGGTTTTTCCGGTGCCAACGTGTTTTATGATGCCTTTCTCGTTGACGTCACGCCTGAGAAACGAATGAATCTCGTGTCGGCACGGGGTTTTGGCTTAGGATACATTGGAAGCACGATTCCATTTGTCATCAGCATTGCAGTCATCCTGCTCGCACAAGCAGAAACAATCCCAATGTCTGTATCGGCTGCAAGCCAGCTGTCCTTTTTTATAACGGCTGCTTGGTGGGGGCTGTTCACCATCCCGATGATCAAACATGTCCATCAGCGCTATTACATCAAAAAAGAACCTCATATCGTCATCAACAGCTTTAAGCGGCTCGGCCACACGATGAAACGGATCAGGCAATACCGGGCACTTTTCCTCTTCTTGCTCGCTTATTTCTTTTATATCGACGGAGTCGGCACGATTATTACGATGTCGACATCCTATGGATCAGATTTAGGGATCGGCTCCTCAAGCCTTCTGATCATCCTGTTTGTTACCCAGGTGGTTGCCGCGCCGTTTTCGATTGTATACGGAAAACTGGCAGAACGCTTCACGGGGAAGACCATGCTGTACGTCGGGATCGTCATTTATATGATCGTCTGCGTGTATGCCTATTTTATGGAGACAACGCTTGATTTCTGGATACTGGCCATGCTTGTCGCCACCTCGCAAGGCGGTATTCAAGCCCTAAGCCGTTCCTATTTCGCCAAGCTTGTGCCAAAGCGCCACGCTAATGAATTCTTCGGTTTTTACAACATTTTCGGAAAATTCGCCTCAATTATGGGGCCGCTGCTCATTGCTGTAACCGCCCAGCTGACCGGGAAATCCTCGACTGCGGTGTTCAGTCTGATCATTTTGTTCGTGATTGGTATTGTGATTCTTGCCTTTGTTCCGGAGGAGACCAGCATCGATGTCAGCCAGCAGCAAAATGACCTGCCCCTTTAACTGGGAGCAGGTCATTCATCATTTATTCGCTTTATTCACCTTCAGCTTTTTCCCTTTGACGGTTGTGTTCTTCATCACTTTGAGAACATGAGGGCCTTTACCATTTAAAATCTCAACGTATGAGGCGTTATCCATGATCGTGATGATGCCAATGTCATCAGCTGACACACCGTCAATTTTGGCAATCGTTCCTACAAAATCAACGGCTCTAATTTTCTTTTTCTTTCCGCCGTTAAAATACAGCTTCATAATGTCTTTATTCAGCTCTTCGCTTTTGTCCTTTTTGCTTTCCGGACGGTCATTCATTTTAGCTAGAAATTCTGATTTCTTCCTTGCCACTTCCTCTTGAGAAGGGGCTTCTATTTTTTGGATTTCAAATCCGATATATTCTTCAATATCGGCTAAAAACCGTTTTTCAAAGGCTGTGACAAACGAAATGGCCTTTCCTTTGTTCCCGGCACGTCCCGTTCGGCCCGTGCGGTGGACATAGCTTTCTTTTTCAAGCGGCAGATCATAGTTGATGACAAGGGAGATATTTTCAATATCAATCCCGCGCGCGGCGACATCTGTCGCGACTAGGTAACGGTACTCGCCCCGTTTAAATTCATTCATGACGTCGAACCGGTCTTCCTGAATCATTCCGCCGTGAATTTTATCACATGGATATCCTAAGTCATCCAATTCATCGGTCAGCTGATTGACGTGCTCTTTCGTCCGGCAGAAAATGATGCAGCTATCGGGATTCTCCGTCATCAGCACATCTTTCAGCAATGAAAATTTATTCTCTTCTCTTACTTGAATCACCGCATGTTCAATATTACTTGTGGTAAGCCCGGCCGCTTTGATTTCGATATGCTCCGGGTTTTGCATATATTGACGGCTCAGCTTCTCGATATCCTGCGGAAGCGTCGCCGAAAACAGCATCGTCGTGCGCTCAGTCGGCAGATGCTTGATAATCGCCTCCACCTGCTCGATGAAGCCCATATTCAGCATCTCATCCGCTTCATCAATGACCAAATAGGAAAGACGGTCTAACGGCAGTGTGCCTTTCTCGATATGATCCAAGACGCGTCCCGGCGTGCCAACAACAATGTGGCTTTTTTGCTTAAGCTCAGCTTTTTGTTTATCAAAAGAAGACTTTCCAAATACGGCTGTCGCTTTGATTCGTTTAAATCGCCCTATGTTCGTGATATCCTCTTTTACTTGCACCGCAAGCTCACGGGTCGGTGTTAAAATAAGCGCCTGCGGCTTGTTTTCATCCCAATCCGCCAGCTCACAGAGAGGAATCCCGAACGAAGCCGTTTTCCCGCTTCCCGTCTGTGATTTGACGACAAGATCCTTTCGTTCAAGGGCAGCGGGGATCACGCTCTGCTGCACCTTGGTCGGTTCTGTATATCCCAGTCCTTCCAGTGCTCGTAAAATGTCATGACTGATTTGATAGTTTTTAAAATGACTCATGTATAAACTCCTGTCTCTTGCAGATGTTCTCATTATACTCTAATTGACGAAGGCATATGTGTTTTGCCGAAAAATGACGTATTAAAAGCCATCGATTCCCTGGCGTTTTAGCTCCTGAACAGCCAATCGCGCCAGCGCGTCGGCCCCCGCGCGGTTCGAATGCAGCGTATCTCCATCCATATAAAGCCCGAGTGTTTTTTCCGGACCGATCGATGTAAAGTATGCCGAGCTGAGGACATTTAAGTCAATGAGGTGTGTTTTTTCCTCTTCGGCCAAAGCCAAAATAGAGGCCCTGTACCATCGGTTTACAGACGAATGGATGCCTTCAGAAGTAAAATCGGTAGCCCGGCCCTGAGGCGTTGATAGGATGACGTCCGCTCCTTTCGCTTTCACCTGGCGGATCATATCACGCATAATCTCTTTAAACTCCGCTTCAGATTCATTATGCTTCGGATTTGTGTCATTAATGCCAAGCTGCAATATAAAATAATCCCCCGGCTTGATGTACTTCAAAATCGCCTCAAGCTGCCCGTCATTTCGAAACCCTCTCGCGATCTGCCCGCCGGACGCCATGTTTCTCACTTGAAAGATATGTTTATCGATATAGTGAGGCAGCATCTGCCCCCAGCCCGCCTGCTTGCTGCTGTTGAGCGGATAATAATTGCACACCGTCGAATCGCCGCCGATATAGATCGTTCGGTTTGTCACCGGCTGATCAGACAATTTCTTGATTTTCAAGGCGCTAAGCGTAAAAGCGGTGCCAGCTTTCCCCTCTGTCACCAGCAGATTCAGCTGCCCGTCGGTGACAGGAATTTGGAACGTATCCTCCGCGCCATCCCCTGTCATATTGATGACCTGAAAGACACCCTCCGCCGCCACACTGGCCCTTGCCGTATTGCCAAGCGTCACCTTCACCTCATAAAGGCCATTCGGAAGATCCACATTAAACGTGTTATTGCTTTTCGTCCCATACGCTAAAAACTGAACCGCATCCCTCTTCACACCAGTCCCGGATGCCGCCACATCCCTCATATTCTCCGGTGTTTGAAAACCATAGCCCTTTGACCGGTCATACCGATCAGATGCCCTGACACCAATATAACCAGGCTCCACCGAACCGTTTCCAAAGTCAAACTGATACACCTTCGGCTCCGCCGCCTTCACACTCTCATTCCCGTCAAAACACAATATCAACATCATCACAAAAACCGCCGCTATCCATTTTTTCATCAAGACTCCCCCTTATATGAAAACGCATACATTAATGCATACTCGGTGATTGTTTCTTTATGATGGCTGAAGGGAGAAAAAAATGGCGATGAGGAATAAAAATGAGGTGGGAGTCTCAAGAAGGGGAAAATCAGTGTGACTTCTTGTCACACTTGATCACATCCCAACCTCCGCAATAGAAGCTTATTTGGTCTTCTTCGTCATACACATAATAACGAAGTCTTTCCCATTGATCGTCAGTCGGTACAATCTCCAATTCAACCGAATCGACGGATTCAAGATCATCCAGCCTCGAGGCACTGATGTCTTCAAACCGCAAATGGATGTCACAGGTTTGTGCAGATAGTTTTAATTCAAACACAGGAATATGAATATAACGATCATCTGCTTTCATATAGAAAGAAAACTCGTTTAATGTAAATGGACCTGTATCCGCATCAGAAAGATGCTTTTTCAATTTCTCGTATTGTGTGATATTCAAGTGAATTCCCCCTATTTTTAGTTACCGCCAACCATATAGATCTCCGCAGCATCGTATTCAAACCACATGATCCGTTCGCCTGAGTCCATTAGGCATTGGAGTTTCCCTTCTGAAAAATAGCTTTTATCCGGTTGAGGATCAGTGATCAGAAAAACATCATCATTGATGGAAGCTAACAGAAAGAGAAGTCCTGCAATGTCCTCGTCTGCTCTCTGTAATATGGATTGGAAATGGAATTTTGGTTTCGCCAGTTTTGTCACCTTGTAAGCATGACCTTCAAAATACTCGGACAGGTCTTCTATAAATGAACCAGTCGTTATTACCTGTATCATGATTCGATCGTAGGCAAGCCCTTCCCAAAAACGATAAAACGACTCTGCATCTTCAAGTTCGCATGACATAACGGTTTGGTCAGGCTTAAGCTCGATCATGTCCAAATTGCCAATACTGCTTATAGAGGTTATTTCCATAAAATCTTCCCCTTATCAGTTGGATAGCGCAACGCAAATCTCTTGTCTGACTTGTTCATACAATATTATGTGACAATACAAATCGGTATCGTTTTTAATCATAGTCGTCGAGATTTCAGGATACAGCTCAAAAAAGCTTTTCTCCAACGAACGCCGCTGATGCCTGGGCATCCTTTTATTCGCCAGCACATAATCCAAACTGCCAGCAACAAGCATAAAAAACTCATAGATTTCTTCTTCAAAGCCGTACAATTCATCAGGATACGGCGTTTCTTCAAGCTCTCGCTGTCTTTTTTTCAGCTTTTGAAGCACGTTGATCCTCTCCTCACCCTATTCAACTTCCGTCACCTCATATTGCCGGCAATAAAAGCGGAATGTTTGCTCTTCCCATTCTTCCACAAGGTACATGCCTTGCGGCTGCGTTTCAATATGGAGAAGTCCATCTGATAGATCCGATAGGGTTTCGATTTCTCGTATGTCACGGCTGAAACGTCTTTAAATGTGACAACAATCAAACGGGAATGATAAACAGCTGATAACTGAATAGTATAAATGATACCAAGAACGTTATCTGTTTCCCGATAAAAACGCCATTTCTTGATATGCTGAAACAAAATGGGATAAACTTCAGAAATACCCAATTTAGATTCCTCCGTTGATGCATTCCTATACTCCATACTCACAGTAAGGCTTCAAATCAGGAAAAGCATCCTTCAACATTCTTTTTATATTTTCATCGGTCACTGCAAATATAATATCTGTTGAATCAAAAAAACCGACTTCGAAAATACATTCTTTCACAGGGGAGATATAGTCATCTTCATAAAAGTCAGCATTCCCATCAACAAACGGAACTCGTGTTAAATCGTACGGTATCGTCTCTTTAGGCACAGCAGTTAAAATAGAAAATATCACATAAATCTCAAATTCATTTAATATACGATCAAATTCCTCACCTGTGATAAAAAGATAGTCTTCACGCTCGCCAATGATATCGTTCCAATGATCCTTATCCTCGGATAAATCCATCATATTCAAAATATCGCCAATGACCCAATGATACTCAGTGATAGGGAGAGGGAATTGCTTAAAAAAATCATTTAAAAGAAAAAGATCAGAATCAGCATATTCCAGACAATATCTGCTCATATGTACCTCTTCCCCAATAAAAGTCCCTTTTTACAACTCATACTTGATCAATTCCTCCATCGAAGTTCCCTTGAAATATTGATTAAGTACATCCTCAATACTCAGATGACCAAATAGTCCAATCGGATTGCTAAAGGTCTTCCCATGTCTTTCGTCAACTTCTATTAAATCACTCTCTACCGCTAATGAATCGTTATGGCTAATGAGGTATTTTCCATCTTCATACATGACAAATGTTATAGCAGATTGATCAAATTTCTTCATCAGATCTATCGGCACCTTGGAAACAACCTTCCAGTTCCCCTGAAGAAAGCCTGTATATCCTGTATTCGCAATAAAAAGGGCTCTTTGCTTTTCTGCCATCATGAGAGAAATGTCTTTTTTACTCAAGCGTTGATCTGTAAAAATATCAAAATACTGAATGAGAAGATCATCATTTTTATCTGTTGCTAAATCTCCTTTTACCACTAATGCATATGTAAATTGATTGATTTGCCGTAAAGGGATTTCAATGACAACACCAGGCCTAACTTCACTTAAAGTAGTTCTTTTTTTCATCTTTAGGTTGATATCGGTGACTTGTTTTCCTTCTAATTCTTTAAAAAGCGAATCGCCGTCTGAGTTTAATACCTGAAAGAGAGTATAAACAAATTCATTTAGAGTAGGCTTGCGATCCAATTGTTCAAGGAACACAGCGTGAAAATCTTCGATGGCGTCGTGACAAATATCCAAACCATCATCACTTACGAATATCTTTTTATTTTTATATTCCTCTTCCCAAAAGCCCATGTTTCACCTCCGTTTTTCAGAACACTCATCTATCTTGAAATAGGACAGGCAGATCATTATCTATCGCCTCCAACAGCTCTTCACCAAACACAGTGATTGTACATTTCCACGGGTCGCCCAAAAGTCCCCAAGAGAAGTCCTGATGAAAAAAGAAATAATAGTCTCCATTTGGAAATACGGGAACAGGCCATTCGCCAAATTCATCCTGAGGGATTGTCTGATGAGGGCTAAAGATATATCCGTCATGCTGCCAGTCTAATGCGTACATCACATCGCTCTTTCCAGTACATGATTGAAATGCTTTTAAAATCGAAGCCTCTAAATCACTCAGCCTTCTGAGCACATCATCATTACTGGCTTTATCGCTCATCGCGCTCGAGATATCAAACACTCGATATGGATCAGGCGGGATGATGTGATGACATCTGCTCCCGGGTTTCCATTTTATGATCTTGTTCACTTCTGACCAGATGCGGTCTTGTTTTGTCTGACTTAAAGCGCGCCAATTCATCATGATCTCATCCCTACACCTTATTGGATATCCTGTTTATAAACACCAGAAGAGGCCACTGCGTAAACAGCGTTACTTGTCAGTTTCAGCTGTTGAACGTCTAGGGCTTCACCGTTCGAGTCACAGCATGTTATCTCTTTCATCTCTTGACTCACATCGGCAGAAATTAAATAAAGAAACGACTCAAGCTCTTCACTGTAACAATTGAACGTTCCAACCAAAAAACCTTCTTCGGATATCGCGAGCTGATCAAATGCTTCTGAGTCCGGCTCTTTATCCGACAGAATCCACACTCGTCTCACGACCGTTTCATCAAATGCGGCGATGACTGCATCTCCGTAATACAGCATATAAATCAAGCCGTTTTTTTCTGCAAGTCCATAACAATCATCTACAGCCGGCGCATCCATTTCTTCAAGCTTTCTATCAATGTGTACTTCCTTCTGCTGACCATCTAACGTAAAACACCACACACTATGGCCGTTGGGATTCTCATCATGATAAATCCCTTCATCACATAAACCGACCCAAAGCTGTTGTTTTTCATCCAAAAGACAGCAGGAAACCCCTGAAGGCAAGTGAAAAGCACTTTTCACCCTTCCCTCTTCTGAAAAAACCTTTACTTTAGGCTCGTACGATTCGTAATAAACGAAGACATATCCATCTGCACATTGTTGGAATAGCTGAATATCACTGTATGAAATCTGCTCTTTCACTTTAAAAACCCGAACATCACCGGAAGGATCATAGATTGAAATGGTGATATCTCCTTTCACACCTTTTCCAATGTAGACTCGCCCCTGTGGATCAGCATGGAAAAAACAATCTTGGGTGTCCTTGTTGATGATTTTATTCATTTTTAATTTTTTCATTGATTACGCTCCTGATTTCCCCTAAAATTAACATTTATAAGCTGTTTATCATTTAACAGAAAAAGATTATGATGATGATCAATTCCTACACACTTATCTTTATATACAGCTACTTGGGCAAAACATAGATCTTCACCAGTTTTTTCATTCAACATCTTATGTTCTACAAAGCTTTGCATATCATCTGTCTTGACTGCTTTTTTTATATGATATGGGTCATCCCAAATGAATAGGTAAAGATACGAACCGTTTTGGATACAGGAATGAAACTCTATTTCTGCCTTATATCGCCCTAACGTTTCTCCCGATAATTTTAATTTTTGTAAATAGGCTTCTCCCATCGAACTGTAATGCAAATAGATGGCATCTTCACTTACAAAAGTAGAATAATATTGGTCAATCACATATGAACTAACATCATCGGAGTCCAATTCATATTTCCCATTTTTCAAAATGAATTTATTCATTCCTCTTGAGCTTATTTCCTGATCAACGCATGAAAATATGCCTGTTTCATCATACCCGACCCATAGACACTTATTCTGGTCTATCATCATTGAATTTATATATCGCCCCGCACAAAAAGATTGATAGAATCCTTTGAGCGGACTCCACACATATATGTTAGGTTCAACGTTACTTATTCCATCCGATCGGTTTCAGGCGGAACAAGCATATCAGGGTTTTGCCGATCTCTTTCAATATTACGTGGGATTTTTACCGTTGCTCCTTTGTCTCCTCTAATTGGCTGCGGAATGTCATTTTGTTTTTTCATGAA
>NZ_MOEO01000042.1:0-328 GCF_001875785.1 Bacillus sp. FMQ74
GTGGCGATAGCGAAGAGGTCACACCCGTTCCCATACCGAACACGGAAGTTAAGCTCTTCAGCGCCGATGGTAGTCGGGGGTTTCCCCCTGTGAGAGTAGGACGCCGCCAAGCAATTGCACGTTAGTGTAATTTTTCAAAAAAGCTGTTGACTTTGAAGAAGCGACGTTGTATACTAATAAAGTTGCTTTAACAAAGCGAACAAAAAATGATCTTTGAAAACTAAACAAGACAAAACGTACCTGTTAATTCATTTTTTATAAATCGCACAGCGATGTGCGTAGTCAGTCAAACTACTTTATCGGAGAGTTTGATCCTGGCTCAGGACGA
>NZ_MOEO01000043.1:0-322 GCF_001875785.1 Bacillus sp. FMQ74
AAGGTAGCCGTATCGGAAGGTGCGGCTGGATCACCTCCTTTCTAAGGATATTATACGGAATATAAGACCTTGGGTCTTATAAACAGAACGTTCCCTGTCTTGTTTAGTTTTGAAGGATCATTCCTTCAAACATAGGAGCACCTGCTAAATGCGCCACATCCTGTGGCAACGCATGTGTTAGCATGTCCTATGCGTTGTTCTTTGAAAACTAGATAACAGTAGACATCACATTCAATTAGTAATACAAGATATCACATAGTGATTCTTTTTAACGGTTAAGTTAGAAAGGGCGCACGGTGGATGCCTTGGCACTAGGAGCCGA
>NZ_MOEO01000044.1:0-270 GCF_001875785.1 Bacillus sp. FMQ74
AAGTCGTAACAAGGTAGCCGTATCGGAAGGTGCGGCTGGATCACCTCCTTTCTAAGGATATTATACGGAATATAAGACCTTGGGTCTTATAAACAGAACGTTCCCTGTCTTGTTTAGTTTTGAAGGATCATTCCTTCGAAACGTGTTCTTTGAAAACTAGATAACAGTAGACATCACATTCAATTAGTAATACAAGATATCACATAGTGATTCTTTTTAACGGTTAAGTTAGAAAGGGCGCACGGTGGATGCCTTGGCACTAGGAGCCGA
>NZ_MOEO01000045.1:0-241 GCF_001875785.1 Bacillus sp. FMQ74
CGTCATACTTTCGTCCATTGCGGAAGATTCCCTACTGCTGCCTCCCGTAGGAGTCTGGGCCGTGTCTCAGTCCCAGTGTGGCCGATCACCCTCTCAGGTCGGCTACGCATCGTCGCCTTGGTGAGCCATTACCTCACCAACTAGCTAATGCGCCGCGGGTCCATCTGTAAGTGGTAGCCGAAGCCACCTTTTATGTTTGAACCATGCGGTTCAAACAAGCATCCGGTATTAGCCCCGGTTT
>NZ_MOEO01000046.1:0-241 GCF_001875785.1 Bacillus sp. FMQ74
AAACCGGGGCTAATACCGGATGCTTGTTTGAACCGCATGGTTCAAACATAAAAGGTGGCTTCGGCTACCACTTACAGATGGACCCGCGGCGCATTAGCTAGTTGGTGAGGTAATGGCTCACCAAGGCAACGATGCGTAGCCGACCTGAGAGGGTGATCGGCCACACTGGGACTGAGACACGGCCCAGACTCCTACGGGAGGCAGCAGTAGGGAATCTTCCGCAATGGACGAAAGTCTGACG